>DASZQT010000258.1:0-12248 GCA_035549515.1 Pseudolabrys sp.
GAATCTAGGGACGCCATTCCGGCAGGAATGGCGCGCCCTAGGGGATTCGAACCCCTGTTACCGCCGTGAAAGGGCGGTGTCCTAGGCCTCTAGACGAAGGGCGCTTTAAGCGGGCCGGACTTTTAGACTGCCGGCCGGCGGGATGGCGGCGACGTATAAAGAGCTTCGCCGCCACCGGCAAGCCTTTGGCTTGGGGGCGCTTTCGCAGGCCCCGTAAAATCACCAGTGCCCGGTATTCGGCATGGACTTCCACGGCTCCTGCGGCGGCAGGGCGGCGCCTTTTTGCAGGATTTCGATCGAGTGCTTGTCGGGCGAGCGCACGAAGGCCATCACCCCGTCGCGCGGCGGCCGGTTGATGGTGACGCCGGCCTTCATCAGGCGGTCGCAGGTCGCGTAGATGTCGTCCACCTCATAGGCGAGGTGGCCGAAATAGCGCGCCTCGCCATAGTCTTCGGTGTCCCAGTTGAAGGTCAGCTCAACCTCGGGGCCCGGGCGGCCGGCCTTTTTGCTTTCCTCGACGATCCGTTCGTCATCGGGGGCGGCCAGGAACACCAACGTATAGCGGTTCTTCTCGTCGACCCGGCGACGGGTTTCCTTCAGACCGAGCTTGTTGACATAGAAATCGAGCGCCGCATCGAGATTGCGGACGCGCAGCATGGTGTGCAGATATCGCATGGGTCAAACCTCAGGGGAGCGTTGGGGCGGCCGAAGGCTCGTGCCGCCGACCGCGCCGACTATACAGCAATGATCGCCTCCGATCTCGACACCGCCATCCGCGCGTTGCGCGAATTGATCGAGGACGCCCGCACGCTCGTCCCGTTTACCGGCGCCGGCATCTCGACCGAATGCGGTATCCCGGACTTCCGCTCGCCGGGCGGGCTGTGGACCAAGAACCGGCCGATACCCTTCGACGCATACCTGGCGAGCCAGGAGATGCGCGACGAATCCTGGCGCCGGCGTTTTGCCATGGAAGAACAGTTCGGCGGCGCAAAGCCCGGTCGCGGCCATCGCGCGCTGGCGAGCCTTTATCGCGCCGGCAAAATACCCGCGCTGATCACGCAGAATATCGACAATCTGCATCAAGCCTCTGGTATCGCAGAGCAACACATCATCGAACTGCACGGCAATACCACCTACGCGCTCTGTCTCGATTGTAGCAAACGTTACGAATTGCCATGGGTGAAAGAAAAGTTTGAAGCCGATAACGGGCACGCGCCCGATTGCGCCTGCGGCGGTATCATCAAGACCGCCACCGTGTCGTTCGGACAGGCCATGCCGGAGGCTGCGATGCAGCGCGCGGAGCGGGCGGCGAAGTCCTGCGATCTGTTTCTCGCCATTGGCTCATCGCTGGTGGTATGGCCGGCAGCGGGATTTCCTCTGATGGCGAAACGTCATGGCGCCGTTCTCGTGATCGTCAATCGCGAACCGACCGAGCTCGACGACGACGCCGATCTGGTGGTGCGCAACGATATCGGCGACGTGCTCGCACCCTTCATCGGGGCCTGATTCGCAAGGGTTTCCGCTGTGCACAGAGCTGTGTGCAAGCCTATTTTACTCTTTGCGCGTTGTTGCCGGATGTTATCTTGAAATCACAGATTCGTTGAAGCGTCCTTCAAGAGGCGCCTGAGAGGTGGCGACGCGTGCGACGCTCATACGTCGTACGCAATTGCGTCGGACGGGATTGAATAGAAAATGCCTGGAACAAACATCCGGCCAGGAACTGTCAGGGACCTCGTCGATGACACCGCGACCAATCTCGTCGAGATAAGCGGCATCATCAAGTGGTTCGACGTATCCAAGGGTTTCGGATTCATCATCCCCGATAACGGCATGGCGGACGTGCTCTTGCATGTCACCTGCCTGCGCCGCGACGGTTATCAAACCGCCTATGAGGGCGCGCGCGTGGTCTGCGAGGCGCTCGAGCGTCCGCGCGGGCTGCAAGCCTTCCGCATCATCTCGATGGATGAATCGACAGCGGTGCATCCGGCGCAGATGCCGCCGCCGCGCACGCATGTCACGGTGACACCGACCAGCGGGCTCGAGCGCGCCATGGTCAAGTGGTTCAACCGCTTGCGCGGCTTCGGCTTCCTCACGCGCGGCGAGGGCACCCCCGACATCTTCGTGCACATGGAGACGCTGCGCCGCTTCGGCATTGCCGAGTTGCGGCCGGGGCAGACCGTGCTGGTGCGCTTCGGGCCCGGGCCGAAAGGCTTGATGGCGGCCGAGGTTCGTCCGGACGGCGGCTCGCTCGGTCCAGCCTCGCACTGACCGGCTCGGCCGCGCTTGGATCGCGTGGCCGCGCTCGCCGATTTTCCCATTGCCGCCGGCCTCAGCCGCGCGTAAAGGCGAGCGCATGCGCAACCTTCGCTCGACCGCCTTCATGATTGTCGCGCTGCTCGCGCTGGCCGGCCCGGCACGGGCCGCCGGCCAGGACACGCTCGAAATCGCCAGCAAGACCGGCGTGCACCCTTTCGCGGTGGAGATCGCCGACACCGAGGCCGAGCGTGAGAAGGGCCTCATGTTCCGCAAGGAGCTGCCGGAAGGGCGCGGCATGCTGTTCGACTTCCATCGCGAGCAGGACGTCGGGTTCTGGATGGAGAACACCTATATCCCGCTCGACATGATCTTCATCCGCGGCGACGGCCGCATCCTCCGCATCGCCGAGAATGCGACGCCGCTGTCGACGCGCATCATCCCGTCGGGCGGGCCGGTGCGCTGGGTGCTGGAAGTGATCGGCGGCACGGCGGCCAAGCTCGGCATCGCCCCCGGCGACCGGGTCGCTTCGCCCGCTTTCAACCGTAAGTAGTTTCGCGCGCCGGCTCGGCATTGCCGGACGGGTACTCGTCAGCGCGCGCAGTCCCCGATGTCGCGAGTTTGCTCAGGCCGGACGTGGACGTACCGCCATGCCGCGCCCGCTGCATCAGAACTGCTTGCCGATTGCACCGTCGATCGAGAAAGATCCGGCACCCCGGATCAAGATAAACAGACAAACAATTCCCCAGCTCAGCGGCGCTTCGACGCCGCCGTGTGTCCAGAACCAGCCGCGGGGTGCGTTGGCGACGAACACCGCCATCGCCATGAACCCCACGAACTGTATGGCCACGACGCGGGTCAACAAGCCCGCTGCCATCAACAAGCCACCGAAAAACTCAAGACCGTTGATATAATAGACCCAATGGGCTTGACCCCAGAATTCGCCCATCCGACCGAACGACTTCGCTTGCTGCTCGATCGTGCGAGCACCGAACAGACCAAATAATCCCTGCGCGCCGTGCGGCACAAAAAACAGCCCCATCATGATACGGAGCATCGGATAAGCAATCGGATCGAGTGCCGCGTAAACCGATCCGAGCGATGGAATGATGAGTTTCGGTTGTTCGGATTGCGTTGCCACGTGAGTCCCCCCTTATGATTGAGGCTCGATACCTTGATCGGCCATTCCCGAACGAAGGCGAGCCCGGATAGCGAAGATTATTCAGTTCTTCGGCAAGTCGGATTTTGGCATTGGGTCGGTCCGCCGCTCAACTGGCTCCAGACGGCGTGCACCGCTTAAGCCACATGATCCTTGAAACGAGCGGGTATTATCCCTGCGACGGGGCGTGGCGTTTTTGGTCCTGAACCTGTCCGACGACGAGACGGCCTTCTGCGATGCGCCGGAAATCACGGACAGTCCGATCAAAGGGCCGGGTGACGGGACGCTCCGAACGATCGCGCGACCTGGTCGCGACCGTCCGCAAGAACGTCACCGATGATTGGGCGCTGCGCGAAAACGTCCGAGCCCGGTTGCGGGTGCTCGTGACGCGCATCCTTCGTAAGTATGGCGACCCGCCCGATCGGCAGGAGAGGGCGCCGCAGACGGCGTCTGAGCAGGCGGCGTTGGCCGCTCGATGTCGAAATCCGACTATAACGATCCCGTCCGGTCCTGACGGCGGTCATTGAGACCAGGTCGAGAGGGGGGCGGCATCGAGGAGATGAATGGGAACGGCATAGGAACGAGGCGTGCGTGATATGCGGGCTTTTGTGGGAGGATTCGACTCCGCAAACTACTTTTCCTTGCGCTTACGTTCGCTTATTGTGCTGGCGGCGCCAGCCGTTGGTTCGCTGAAAGATCAGCAATATCAATAGTTTTGCTGCCACCGGGGCATAGCGCAGTCTGGTAGCGCGTCTGGTTTGGGACCAGAAGGTCGCAGGTTCGAATCCTGCTGCCCCGACCACTTAAGCCGCTGATTTTGCCGCGTGCGATTCTGACCTTTTGCCGGCGCTTCTGACAGGGGGTGCCGGCGGCATTCTTAGACGCGTGGCGGAACGCCCGCGAAAAATCCCGGCCGGGATAGCTCGAGGCGCGGCGCGGCTCGCGTCGCTGACCCATCCGCCTCCAATCCCGTTTGCCGGACGATCTTCGCCCTCCCGCCAACGCTCACTCGGCCATCGCGGGCGCAGACCGGCGCGGCGAGGTATCCATGTACAAATAGGTACGATCCTACATCTATACGTTACAAATACGTTCACTGGCTATGATGATACCGTGCTGTAGTCATTTTAGGACAATTTGAAAGAAGAAATATAGTAATAGATAATATAGCTATTTGGACCGCGGTGGTAAAAATAAAATCGACCGTCCAGGCGGGGTCGCCACGGACGCCCGGTATGCCGACATCGCGGTGACCTGACGGTTGGCGAGTAGGGGTATCCGGTACAACCGTAGAGACATAATATTTTCCTTGAAAAGAGCATTGTATAAGCTATCTAGTGCATAATTTATGATTTTATCTTGCCAAGACTTGCGTTTCCGGCCGATGATTAATTATAAGTTAACAGGAGAGCTTGGGCTTTATACAACCTCTTCACGTGCGCCGGACGTGGTTTGGACGAAGCTCATGCAGGAAGTATTCAGTATGCGTTACGAAGTAAAGGTAAAGTAATGCCTACGGTCGCTTTAACCGCGCAGTTCGTGCGGCAGGCCCTCTGCCTCGAGGGCCGGAAAAAGACCGACTTTTTCGACGCCAGCCAGCGCGGGCTGATGCTCGAGGTGCGTTGTTCGGGCGGCAAGACCTACTACCAGCGCTATACCGACGAGCGCGGGCGCGAGCGGCAGTTCAAGATCGGTCCGGCCGACGTCATCTCGCTCGACCAGGCTCGCCGCAAGGCCAAGCAGGTGGTGGCGGAAGCGCTGCTGGGGGCCGACCCGGCGCAGAAGCGGCGCGAACTGCGCGCGGTGCCGCTGCTCAAGGACTTCACGGCCGAGCGCTATCTGCCCTATGTGCGCACCTACAAGAACACCTGGTGCACCGACGAGACCGTGCTGCGCATCCACATCCTGCCCAGGCTCGGCAATCTCGCACTCGACGAGATCAAGACAGACGTCATTTCCGATGTGATCAACCGCATGCGCGAGGACGGCTATGCCGTCGGCACCATGAACCGGGTGATCGTCATCCTGCGCTACATCTACAATCTGGCTCGCAAGTGGAAGGTGCCGGGCGGCGCGGAGAATCCGGCCGCCGGCCTGAGCGCCGGGCCCGATGTGCAGCGCAACCGTTTCCTGAGCGAGGACGAAGCGGAAGCGCTGGTGCGCGCGATCCATGCCGACGAGAACCAGACCGCGGCGCGCTCGATCATGCTGCTGTTGCTCACCGGCGGACGACGCAACGAGATCACCCACGCCAAGTGGGACTATGTCGATTGGAAGAACAAGACGCTCTTGGTGCCGAAATCGAAGTCGGGCCGCGCGCGCGCGATCGCGCTCAACCAGTCGGCGATCGCGCTGCTCACCGCGACGCCGCGCATCGAGGGCAATCCCTACATTTTTCCGTCGCCGGTCACCGGCCGGCCGTCCGCCTCGCTGTTCTTCCCGTGGGATCGCATCCGCGAGCGGGCAGGGCTGAAGGACGTGCGGCTGCACGACCTGCGCCATTCTTTTGCGAGCTTCCTGGTCAATCGCGGCGTGTCGCTCTACGTGGTGCAGGGCCTGCTCGGCCATCTGCATGCGCGCACCACGCAGCGTTATGCGCATCTCACGCAGGAGACGCTGACGGGAGCCGCCGATCTCATTCAGCAGGTCGTCGTCTATCCCGGCGTTGAGCGCTTCGAGGGCGCGCGCGCCAAAGGCGACTACGCCCAGGCGGTACAGCAATCGAACTGAGACTGCGGAAGCTGTGGTGTTCGGAGTCGGCATCCAGCAATCTTCGTCCGGTCAGAGCCCGCGCCTCGCCCGACAGCATATCGGGGCGCGGGTTTTCTGATTCCGGATCCGGCGCGCGGCCGGCGCGCGCTTGCCTTATCCCTCGCTGACATCATGAGAGGACACCGGCGCATCGTCGCGCGGCGCAGGCGCGTGGCCGCGCCTGGCTTCTTAGGCGGCGGCAGGGTCGGTTTGACCATTCATTAACCATCGAACGGCAAGCATTGCAGCGCGATTTGCGAGCGGGCGATGCCGCGCGCATGCGTGATTTTGGCGTGCGTCCCAGGCTATACCGAGTTGGCATTACGTGGGCGCACCCAGGCCATGGAGGCGCGTGCGGGCCTCGCTCAACGACTCGCGCGCGCGCCGCACCCACGAGGACCCCAGAGGGCGGGGTCGCGCACAGCGACCTTCCTGAGCGGCCGTGCGGGCACACGCGCATGACGCAATTGGGGTAATCGCGCCGCCAAAACGGCAATCCCTCCAGTACGTGAAGATTTGCAGTCTCTACGGCGCAGGCTTCTATTATATCCCAGGCACCGATACCTGCCTCAAGCTCGGCGGCTGGGTGCGCGCCGAAATGAACTTCAACGCGCTCGGCTCGTTCAATCCCTATCACATCGCCATCGGTACTGGCGCGCTCGACGGCCGTGGGCTCAACTTCGAGAACACCCGCGTCCGCGGTATCATCACGGTCGACGCCAGAACGCAGACCGAATACGGTACCCTGCGCTCCTACATCGCCGGAGGTTGGCAGTTGACCAACGGCGACTGGCCCGCCAACGGCACTTACGCCCCGCGTGCCTTCGTCCAGTGGGCGGGCTTCACCGCCGGCCGTGCGCAATCGTTCTTCGATATCTACATCACGCCGGCCTATTCGAACACGACCAACGTGCTCGGTTCGGATACGGGCGGCCAGGGCGATACCGTGTTCGCCTATACGGCGCAGTTCGGCAACGGTTTCTCGGCGACGATCTCCGCCGAAGATCAAACCACGCGCACCACGCCGAATACCGTCACCATCGCCGGCACCGGCATCACCGGCTCGCCCTACTACAACGATCTGGCGGCCGGCCGGCAGTGGCCCGACATCGTGGGCAACCTGCGAGTCGACCAGGCTTGGGGCAGCGCGCAGATCATGGGCGCGGCGCACCAGGTCCGTAACCTCGGCCTGCTCCCGGTCACCGGCAACGAAGTCGGCTGGGCCGCCGGCATCGGCGCGACCCTCAACCTGCCGATGATCGGTCCCGGCGATACGGTTTCCGCCCAGTTCGCCTGGGCCAAGGGCGCGCTCAACTATGTCGGCAACGGGTTGAGCAACTTCGCGATCCAAAACGGCAACACCATCGGTTGGGGTCCGACCTACGATGCGGTGGTTACGCCGACCGGTCTCGAACTGACCACCGGCTGGAGCGTCGTCGCCGGCTACCAGCACATCTGGAGCCCGAACTGGCGCACCTCGCTCTATGGCGGCTACGGCAAGATCACCTACGACGACTTCGCCAGCTTCCTGGTTTCCGGCTCCGTGCGCGGCACGGCGGATTGGGCGTTCTGGCAGGTCGGCTCGCGCACCGTGTGGAATCCGGTGCCGAATCTCGATCTCAGCGTCGATGTGCTCTACAACCACATCGATACCGCCTGGGGTCCGCTGCTGCCTTTCGCCGACGACAAGGGCTGGTGGCAGGGCATCTTCCGCGTGCAGCGTAACTTCTATCCCTGATCTTGCGATTACGAGATTGAACCTGTGCGTAATCTCCCCGGCGGGCGACCGCCGGGGAGTTTTTATTTGCCCGGCGCGCTCGCCGGATGTCGAATTGCCAGCCGCCGGGGGTTCGGCCTATACGAACGCGGATCACGGACAGGAACGGTTTCGCCATGACAGCGCGCATCTACAAGCCGGCCAAGACCGCCATGCAGTCGGGTCAGGCCAAGACCCAGGATTGGGTGCTCGATTACGAGCCGGAGAGCCCGCGCCAGGTCGAGCCGCTGATGGGCTGGACCTCCTCGGGCGACATGCATCAGCAATTGCGGCTGCGCTTTGCGACAAAGGAAGAGGCGGTCGCCTATTGCGAGCGCCACGCCATCGCCTACCAGGTGTTCGAGGATAAGCCGGCGGCCCGCCGTGGCGTTTCCTACGCCGACAATTTCGCTTTCAAGCGCCGCGACGCCTGGACGCACTGAGCGACACCGAACACGGCGGATTTGGGGATCGGCCGCTCGCCGCTAGGTCGCGGACGCCGCCGGACGGCGCTGCGTGCCGGCGCGTTGGCGCAGCAGCGAGAGGAAGCGTTCCTCGGGCATCGGCTGGCCGAGCAGAAAGCCCTGGCCGAAATCGCAGCCCATGGTCACCAGCGCCACCGCGTCGGCGGCTTTCTCGATCCCCATGGCGACCGCCGAGCGGCCGAAATTGTGGGCAAGGTCGATCACGGTCTTGCACAGCGGAGCGTTGACCTTGTCGGTCCCGCAGTCCGCCACGAAGGCGCGGTCGAGCTTGAGCTCGCTGAATGGCAGTTCGCCCAGGCGGGCCAGCGAAGAATAGCCGCGCCCGAAATCGTCGATGGCGAGCCGCACATTGTGCCGCCCGAGCTTGGCCGCGAGGTCGCTGGCGAGCGCCAGATCGGTGACGATCTGCTCCTCCGGCACGTCGATGATCAGCCCAGCCCATTTGTCGGCCTGCGCGCGATGCGCCCGCACGATGTCTTCGACCGGCAGTTTCACCAGCGCATCGACCGGCATGTTGACGGTCAGGCGCAGATTGATGCCGAGCCGGGAGAAAGTCAGTCCGGCCTTGAGCACGTTATCGAGCGCGAGCTCGGATAGGGCGACCAGGCTCGACTGGCTCGCGCCCGGCATGAAGGCGCCCGGAAGCACCACGCCGGCCACCGGATGGCGGGCGCGCGCGAAGGCCTCGGCCCCGGCGAGCTGCTTTTTGCGCAGGTCGATCTTGGGCTGATACCAGAACTCGATCCACTTGTTGGCGAGGGCCTCATCGAGGTCGAGCCGGGCGGCCTGCGGCGGCGGGGCGCCGAGCTTGAGCTCCTGGATAACCTTTATGATCGCGTCGGTCTCGAACGGCTTCTTGAGCACCGGCAGCATCGTGAGCCCGTGCTGCGCGCCGATACCCTTGACGTGCTCGAGCACGGCCGAGCCGCGATTGCTCATGAGCTGGACAGAGCCGCGGAATCCACTCTTGCCGAGCATGATCACGGATTCGATGGCGTCGGCCGACTCGATCGAAATGTTGTGGAAGACCAGATCGGGCGATTTTTGCTCGGCTGCGCGCCGTAGCCCGGCGCCGTCGGCAAATTCCATGGTGTCGATGCCGGAGCCATGCAGCACCAGCGACAGGAAGTGCCGGATGCTCGGCTCATCGTCCACCACATAGCAGAGCGGGGCGTCCGCGGTTGGTGCCAGCGGCGGAGCTTCGACCGCAGGCTCGCCGGCGGCATCGTTCGAGGCGGGGGCGGACCGTCCGATCATGAAATGCCAACACGCTCAAATGAAAATAGTCGCGCGGCTGCACGCCGCACGGTACCGGTCGACGGTATTCGTGTGCGAAATCTCTTAAGATTGGGTTTCGTAATACCGCGCGCGACGACGCGCCGGTGCGGGCAGGCCGTGGCTATTCCGCCATCGCGAACAGACTTTTAACGCCCGCGTCGAAATTGGATTTTGGAGGTTGGCGACCCCGGCTGGATTCGAACCAGCGACCCTCAGCTTAGAAGGCTGATGCTCTATCCAACTGAGCTACGGGGCCTCACGGCCGGTTTACCCGCACGGCGGCCAATTTGAAAGATGCAGGACATGCCGGACGCTGTCGTGACGGCTCGCCGCGCAGGCACCCGGAAGGGCCACCCATCGCTCTCCGCCGTTCGCATCATTGGCGACATTATTATTACGATAAAACATGCAGTTATGGAAAAGTTCTCATGTATCTAAACTGATTTCTCAGGTGGTTCATCTGGTATCTTATGAGACTTGGCCATGTTGACCAAAATCAACGTTGCGGTGCCGCCGTAATGCCGCAATAGATTTCGTCATGCAGCGGCCATGTCCTCGACACCGTCACGCGCTCGAATGATAGTGGAACGTTGTTTCCGGAGGTCGATTCCATGCTGAACTTCGTTCGTGCCGGCCTTGCCGCCGCACTCGTCGCTTTTGCTTGTGTGCCGGCCTTCGCCGCCGGCGACACGGAAAAGGCCTTCCAGCAAAGCAATCTCGACGAAGCGGCGACCAAGCTCGAGGCGCAGATCAAGAGCGACGCCGGCACGGTGACGAAGCCGCTCGCCACGCTGAGGCGGGATGCCGACCAGGCCTTCCAGCGCAACGACCTGCGCAGCGGCATGACCGTGCTGGGGCAGATCGTCGCGGTCGCTCCGAACGACGCCGCGAACTGGCTGCGGCTGGCGCGCACCGTGCGTCTGATCCGTCCGCGCGACGACAAGGAGAAGGCGCTGCTGCTCGATCGCGCCTCGACCGCGGCTTACATCGCCTATCAGCGCGCCAAGGATCCCGCGCTCGAGGCCGACAGCCTGGCCTTGCTCGGACGCGTGCTGGCTGAGCGCCAGCAGTGGCGGCCGGCCCTCGATGCCATGCGGCTCGCACTCGGCATGCGCGAGAATGGCGACCTGCGCGGCTTCTATGAGCGCGTGCGGCTCGACCACGGCTTCCGCGTGCTCGACTATTCGGTCGATTCCGACGCCGTTTCACCCCGCGCGTGCTTCCAGTTCTCGGAAGATCTGCCCGGCAAGAAGACCGACTTCTCGCCCTTCGTTGCGGTGCAGGGCCAGGACAAGCCGGCGGTGTCCGCCGCCGACAAGCAGCTTTGCGTCGAAGGTCTCAAGCACGGCGAGCGCTACCAGATCACGCTGCGCGCCGGGTTGCCGTCGACCGTGAACGAGACGCTGCCGCGCTCGGCCAGCTACACGGTGTTCGTGCGCGACCGCAAACCCTTCGTGCGCTTCTCGGGCAAGGCCTATGTGCTGCCGAAGACCGGCCAGCGCGGCATTCCGGTGCTGAGCGTGAACACCGGCGCGGTAGCGATTGCGGTCTATCGCATCGGCGACCGCAACCTGATCGACACCGTGCTCGGCTACGATTTCCAGCGCAATCTCAGCCGCTCGCAGGCCGAGCAGATCGCGGCCGAGCGCGGCTCGAAAGTATGGAGCGGCGAGCTCTCGGTCGAGCAGAAGCTCAACACCGAAGTCACCACTGCCTTCCCGGTGAACGAGGCGCTGAAAGACATCGGGCCCGGCGTCTATGTGATGATCGCCTCGCCCAAGGGCGTGATCGACAACGACTACGACCAGCAGGCGACGCAATGGTTCATCGTCTCGGATTTGGGGCTGACCGCCTATTCCGGGCATGACGGCGTCAATGTCTTCGTCAACTCGCTGGCGACGGCCGAGCCGATCCAGCAGGTCGAGGTGCGCCTGATCGCGCGCAACAACGAAGTGCTGGCGCGACGCACCACCGATAAGGACGGCCGCGTGCATTTCGAGGCGGGGCTGACGCGGGGGGAGGGCGGCTCGTCGCCCGCCGCGGTGGTCGCGAGCGCCAAAGACGATTACGCCTTCGTCAGCTTGAAGACGACCGCCTTCGATCTTTCCGACCGCGGCGTGGCCGGACGGCAGGTGCCGGTCGGGCTCGATGCCTTCGTCTATACCGAGCGCGGCGTCTACCGCACCGGCGAGACCGTCTACGTCACCGCGCTGCTGCGCGACGCGCAGGGCGCGGCCGCCCTGAATGTGCCGCTCACGATGGTCGTCGAGCGTCCCGACGGCGTCGACTATCGCCGCGTGCAGGTCGCCGATCAGGGGCTCGGCGGCCGCTCCCTGAGCGTGCCGATCGTGTCGTCCGCCATGACCGGCACCTGGCGGGTGCGCGCCTATACCGATCCCAAGCGTCCGCCGGTGGGTGAGACCTCATTCATGGTCGAGGACTATGTGCCCGACCGGCTCGAGTTCACCCTGACGTCGGATGCCAAGGCGATCGCGCCCGACATGCCGGCGGAGCTGAGCCTCGACGGCCATTTCCTCTATGGCGCGCCGGCCTCCGGTCTCGAGCT
>DASZQT010000259.1:0-13408 GCA_035549515.1 Pseudolabrys sp.
GCTTCGCTCGACCGCCGCCCCGATGAAGGAGGCGAACAGGGGATGCGGCTCGAACGGCCGCGACTTCAGCTCGGGGTGGAACTGCACGCCGATGAACCAGGGATGGTCCTCGTATTCGACGATCTCGGGCAGGATGCCGTCGGGCGACATGCCGGAGAAGCGCATGCCGTGCTGTTCGAGCCGGCCCTTATAGGCGGTGTTGACCTCGTAGCGGTGGCGGTGGCGCTCGGAGATATCGGTCGCGCCGTAAATCTGCGCCACCCGGCTGCCGCGCGTGAGCCTCGCGTCGTAAGCGCCGAGCCGCATGGTGCCGCCGAGATCGCCGCTCGCTTCGCGACGCTGCAATTCGTTGCCCTTGAGCCATTCGGTCATCAGGCCGACCACCGGCTCCGGCGTCGGGCCGAACTCGGTCGAGTTGGCCTCCGCAATGCCGCATAGATTGCGCGCCGCCTCGATGCAGGCCATCTGCATGCCGAAGCAGATGCCGAAATAGGGCACCGCACGCTCTCGCGCGAACTGCGCCGCCCTGATCTTTCCTTCCGCACCGCGCTGGCCGAAGCCGCCCGGCACCAGGATGCCGTTGACGTGTTCGAGGAAGGGCGCGGGGTCTTCGTTCTCGAACACTTCCGACTCGATCCAGTCGAGATTGACCTTCACCTTGTTGGCGATGCCGCCGTGCGACAGCGCCTCGATCAAGGACTTATAGGCGTCCTTCATGCCGGTATATTTGCCGACAATGGCGATGGTGACGTCGCCTTCCGGATTGCGGACGCGCTCGTTGATCAGCCGCCAGCGCTCGAGGTCCGGCGGCTGCTTGGGCTCCATGCCGAAGGCGGCTAAGACTTCGCGGTCGAGACCTTCGGCCGAATAGGCTTCCGGCACGGCATAGATGTTGTCGACGTCGCGCGCCTCGATCACGGCACTCGGGCGCACATTGCAGAACAGCGCGAGCTTGCGCCGTTCGCCTTCCGGGATCGGACGGTCGGTGCGGCACAGCAGGATGTCGGGCTGGATGCCGATCGAGCGCAGTTCCTTGACCGAGTGCTGGGTCGGTTTGGTCTTCAGTTCGCCCGCGCTCGGGATATAGGGTAGCAGTGTGAGGTGGATATAGACCGCGTGACCGCGCGGCAATTCGTTGCCGAGCTGGCGGATCGCCTCGAAGAACGGCAGGCCCTCGATGTCGCCGACGGTGCCGCCGATCTCGCACAGCACGAAGTCGAAGCCGTCATTGCCCTCGCGGATGAAGTCCTTGATGGCGTTGGTGACGTGCGGGATCACCTGGATGGTGGCGCCGAGATAGTCGCCGCGCCGTTCGCGGGTGAGGATGTCCTGATAGATGCGTCCGGTGGTAATGTTGTCCTGGCGGGTGGCGGGCCGTCCGGTGAAGCGCTCGTAATGGCCGAGGTCGAGGTCGGTCTCGGCGCCGTCATCGGTGACGAAAACCTCGCCGTGCTGGTACGGCGACATCGTGCCGGGATCGACGTTCAAATAAGGGTCGAGCTTGCGCAGCCGGACCTTGTAGCCGCGCGCCTGCAGAACCGCGCCGAGCGCGGCCGATGCGAGACCCTTGCCGAGGGAGGAAACCACGCCGCCGGTGATGAAGATGTACCGCGCCATGGGGCCTAACCTTTAGCGAGGCCAGATCGATTCGACGAGCGCGAAAAGCTCAGAGCCGGTCTGCGCCTGTGTGCAGGTCGAATTTGTGGTGTCTTTTTCATTACATAGTTCGCAAACTTGACCAATGATCTGAAGGCATGCCGAAAGACTTCGCCGGCGGCGCCCTGGCCTAACGCCGAAGGGCCGGTTTCCCGGCCCCTCATGTGAAGCGACTTATTTCGATTGCGGGACCTGGGGTCCCGATGGTGTTGCCGGTGTTGCCGGCGCCGCCGGCGGACCGCCCTGCAGTTGATTGAGCAGGCCACCGCCTTGGCCGCCGATGGGCGGCGGGGCGCCCGGAGCAGCCGGTGCGGTCGGCGCCGCCGTACCGCCCTTCAAGATCGATGTCGGTTGGCGGCTCATGCCGGCCAGGATGGACAACAACAAGCTCGTCGCAAAGAACAGCCCGGCCAGGATCGCGGTCGCGCGGGTGAGCACGTTGGCGGTGCCGCGGCTGGTCATGAAGCCGCCGCCGCCGCCGATGCCGAGCCCGCCGCCTTCCGAGCGCTGCAGCAGGACGACGCCGATCAAGGCGAGGACCAACATCAAATGGATCACAATGATGACTTGCTGCATAAGCCCAAAATCCGTTCAAAGCCCGCGCCGCATTGCCCGCAAAAGCGGCCCTCGGCGCTCGATATAGGAAGTCGCGGCGGTCTGTACACGATCGTTCCGCCGATTTCCACCCCGGCCAGTGCCGCCGATTTGAAGTTCCTACACCACTTGCAGCAAACTCGATTAGGAACTTCAAATCGAAAAGCGGCACCAGAATCATAGACTTGCTAGTACCCCTTTATTTCCGAAATTCGTGTCAGAGCGTGCTGCGACGTATCACGAACTTCGGACACGGGGCACTAGCGGTAAACCCCGGCAATGCCGAGGAAATCAGCCGCCTTGAGGCTGGCGCCGCCGACCAGCGCCCCGTTCACGTCGGCCACCGCCAGAAGCTCGCCCGCATTGGCCGGTTTCACCGAGCCGCCATAGAGAATGCGCACCCCTTCGCCCGCGGGTCCATAGCGCTGCACCAGCCGGTCACGGATGAAGCCATGCACCTCCCCGACATCCGCCACGGTCGGGGTCAGCCCGGTTCCGATCGCCCAGACCGGCTCATAGGCGACCACCAGGTTGCCGGCCTTCGCCCCATCCGGCAGCGAACCGTCGAGCTGTCGGTCGATGACCTTGAGGGTCTCCCCGGCCTCGCGCTCGCCGCGCTGCTCGCCCACGCAAACGATGGCGGTCAAGCCCGCCCGCCAAGCCGCCAGCGCCTTGGCGCAAACCTGGGCGTCGGTCTCGTGGTGGTCGGTGCGCCGCTCGGAATGGCCGACAATGACCGCTTTCGCCCCGGCGTCCGCCAGCATTTCGGCCGCAATATCGCCGGTATGGGCGCCGGACGGCTGGGAATGGCAATCCTGCCCGCCCAGGATCAAAGCCGACCCGCGCGCCAGTTCCGCAAAGCGCGCGATCAAGGTGGCCGGCGGGCAGACCATCAGGTCCGCTTTGCCGCCGAGCGCCCCCGCCCCCGCCACCATCTGCTCGAACTCGCCGGCCGACGCAGCCAGCCCGTTCATCTTCCAGTTGCCCGCCACCAGCGGGCGAATGGTCCCAGCCGCCATTTTGTCGTCCCTTTTGCGGTTGCGGTTACCAGACCGGCCGCCGCGACGCCAGTGTGCCAGCGGTCGCGGGGGCGATCCTTCTTGAGTTGCAGGCATTTGCCCCGCGGCTTAAAAGAACGCGGCCAATTCGTGATCCGTTTTCCTTAAACCGACGAAGAGAAAAACGCGCGCATGCTCCGCGGTATCCACAAAGCCTCCTCGACCTGGCTCGGCAAGGCCGTCATGGCCCTCGTCATGGGCGTGCTGGTCATCAGCTTCGCGATCTGGGGCATCGGCGACATTTTCCGCGGCGTCGGACGCAACACGGTCGCCGATGTTGGCAGTTCGGAAATCACGATCGAGCAGTTCCGTCAGTATTACAATGATCGGCTGCAACAGCTTTCCCGCCAGGCCGGACGCCCGATCTCGCCCGACCAGGCGCGCGCGCTCGGGCTCGACCGCCAGATCCTCGGCCAATTGATCGCGGAGACTACGCTCGACGAGCAGGCGCGCAAATTGCGGCTCGGGCTTTCCAATGCGGAGATTGCGAGCAAGATCACGAGCGACCCGACCTTCAAGGGTCTGACCGGGCAGTTCGACCAGAACCGCTTCCAGGAGATCATCCGCAACGCCGGTTACACCGAGGCGCGCTTCGTCGACGAACAGCGGCGGGTGACGCTGCGCCGCCAGATCGCGCAGACCGTCGCCGGCCAGTTGAAGGTGCCGACCGTCGCCATGCAGGCGATCAACCAGTTCCAGAACGAGCGGCGCGACATCTCCTTCATCGCGCTCGGACCCGCGCAGGCCGGCGACATTCCGGCGCCCACGCCGGAGCAGCTCAGCAAATTTTTCGACGAGCGTAAGGTGTTGTTCCGTGCGCCGGAATACCGCAAGCTCACTTTGCTCGCGCTCTCTCCGGCCGAACTCGCCAAGCCCGACGAGGTGTCTGACAAGGACGCCCGGGCCTATTTCGAGCAGCACAAGGACAAATTCGGCACGCCGGAAAAGCGCGAACTGCGCCAGATCGTGTTCCCGAAGCCGGAAGACGCCGCCGCCGCGCGCGAGCGCATCGCGAAAGGCGCCACTTTCGACGACATCGCCAAGGAGCGCGGGCTGAAGCCATCCGACACCGATCTCGGCGTGGTGACCAAGGCCCAGGTGATCGATCCGGCGGTGGGAGACGCCGCCTTCGCGCTGCCGCTCAACGAGGTCAGCCAGCCGGTCAAAGGCCGCTTCGGCAGCGTGCTGGTGATGGCGACCAAGATCGAGCCCGGCCAACAAACGAAGTTCGAAGATGTCGCGCCGGTCATCAAACGCGAGATCGCGGAGAGCCGAGCGCGTGCCCAAATCGGCGGACTACGCGATAAAGTCGAGGACGAACGCGCCGGCGGCGCGACGCTTTCGGAGACCGCCAAGAAACTGGGATTGAAGGTGACCGTGATCGACGCGGTCGACCGCTCCGGCCGCGGCCCCGACGGCAAGCCGGTCGCCACGCTACCGCGCGTGCCCAATGTGATCACGCCGGCTTTTGCCAGCGACGTGGGGGTCGACAACGAGGCGCTGCAGATGCCGGACGGCGGCTATCTCTATTTCGACGTCAGCGGCATCACGCCGGCGCACGACCGCACGCTCGACCAGGTGAAGGACGAAGTGGCCAAACGCTGGCGCGACGACGAAATCGCCAAGCGGCTGAAAGCCAAGGCTGACGAGCTGTTGGGCAAGCTGAAGGCCGGCTCGACGCTCGATCAACTCGCCGCCGACAATGGTTTGAAGGTGGAGAAGGCCGGCGACCTGCAACGGAACCGCCCGCTCGCCAATGTGCCGGCCAAGCTCAACGAAGCCGCGTTCCGCACCGCCAAGGGCGGCGTGGGCACGGCCGAGGGCGACAGCGGCACCCAGCAATTCGTGTTCCGGGTGGATGAGGTTACGATCCCCACGTTCGACGCCAAGTCGGCGCAGAATAAGGCGCTCGATACTTCCCTGCAAAATTCCTATGCCGACGACCTCACCGGCGAATACATCGCGCGGCTGGAGAACGATTACGGCGTCAAGATCAATCAGGACGCGCTCAACCAGGTCGTCGGCGGCAGCAATCAGTAGGTTGGATGTGCCACCGGCCTCGCCCAAACTTCCGCTCATTCCCGCGAAAGCGGGAATCCAGCACCGCGATTGCGATCTTGGCAAATTGCCTGCTGGGTCCCCGCTTTCGCGGGGACGAGCGGAGGGGATGAACCGCAGCAAGCGAAATTCATTTTAGACCCATGCAGATCGAGCCCTCCGAACAGGCCTTCGCCGAAAAATACGCGCGCGGCGAGGCGCAGGTGGTGTGGACCACGCTGGTCGCCGACCTCGAGACGCCGGTGTCGGCCTATCTCAAGCTCGGCGGCGGCAGGCCGACGAGCTTCCTGCTCGAGTCGGTGGAAGGTGGCGCCGTGCGCGGGCGCTATTCGGTGATCGGGCTCGATCCCGACCTGATCTGGCGCAGCAACGGCGCGGCCGCCGAGATCAACCGCGCCGCGCGCGCGAAACCGGAGGCCTTTGCGCCCTGCGCCGAGCCGCCGTTGCAAGCCTTGCGCACGCTCATCAACGACAGCCGCATCGTGCTGCCCGACAGCCTGCCGCCGATGGCGGCCGGCGTGTTCGGCTATCTCGGCTACGACATGGTGCGCCAGATGGAGGAATTGCCCTCCCCCAATCCCGATCCAATCGGGATTCCGGACGCCGTGATGGTGCGGCCGACCATCGTGGTCGTGTTCGACGCCGTGAAGGACGCCATGACCGTGGTGACGCCGGTGCGGCCCGAGCCGGGGGTCGATGCCAAGGCGGCGCTCGCGCGCGCCATCGAGCGGTTGTCGGAGGTGGTCGAGAGCCTCGACCGGCCGCTCGACAAATCACTCGCCGAATTTGACGAAGGCCCGCTCGACGTGCCGCCGCAGTCGAACACCACGCCGGCCGAATATCGCGACATGGTGGCGCGCGCCAAGGAATACATCGCGGCGGGCGATGCCTTCCAGATCGTGCTGGCGCAGCGCTTCGAAGCGCCCTTCACGCTGCCGCCGTTTTCGCTTTATCGCGCGCTCAGGCGCACGAACCCATCGCCCTATCTCTACTTCCTCGATTTCGGCGGTTTCGCTGTCGCAGGCTCGAGCCCGGAAATCCTGGTCAAGGTCAGCCACGATGTCGTGACCATCCGCCCGATCGCCGGCACGCGGCCGCGCGGGGCGACGCCGCACGAGGACAAGGCGCTCGAAGAAGAACTGCTCGCCGATCCGAAGGAACGCGCCGAGCATCTGATGCTGCTCGATCTCGGCCGCAACGATGTCGGCCGCGTCGCCGAGATCGGCACCGTGAAGGTCACCGACCAGTTCTTCATCGAGCGCTACAGCCACGTCATGCACATCGTCTCCAATGTCGAGGGCAAGCTCGCCAAGGAACGCGACGCGCTCGATGCGCTCGTCGGCGGCTTTCCGGCCGGCACCGTCTCCGGCGCGCCCAAGGTGCGCGCGATGGAAATCATCGACGAATTGGAGAAGGAAAAGCGCGGGCTCTATGCCGGCTGCGTCGGCTATTTCTCCGCCGCCGGCGAGATGGATACCTGCATCGTGCTGCGCACCGCGCTCGTCAAAGACGGCAAGATGTATGTGCAGGCCGGCGCCGGGATCGTGGCGGATTCGAACCCGGATTCCGAGCAGCAGGAATGCGTGAACAAGGCGAAGGCTTTGTTCCGGGCGGCGGAAGAAGCAAGGCGGTTTGCGAGCCAGGCGAAAAGGGGGCAGTAGACCGCCGCCGCGCGGCTCGTTCGGCCCGGCCCCGGCCCGCCGCCTCGACGTCCGAAAAGCCAATCTTTATGGCGTCTTTATCGCGAATCTCGCGGTCGGCCCCCTATGATCCAGCTCGGGGGCACGTTTGAACTATCGTTGCGTCGCCACGCTTGCGGCGCTTAAGATCGCCATGAAGGCTATATATCCAGCCGTGTTGATTTCCGTCCTGCTTACCGTCCAGGGCGCATCGGCAGCCGCCGACTGGAGCTACTGCGTCGCTCCCTCCAATGCGCACCATCGCATCTATATCTCGACGCCGTTTCCGGCGGTCGGACCGCGCGCCGAATCCGAATTCGACCAGACCCTGGTGAGCCGGCAACTGGCGCATGACGCGGTCCAGTGCGCGCGCGCCGACGACGAGTCGCAAGCGGTCATGGGGCGGGAATACGCCGTCGAGGTGAATAGGCGGTGGGGCCGGCAGGTCGTCGATCTCAACTGGCGGCCATCGCAATGATCGCCCGCCACCGTTGGCCGGCGCGGCCGGGCCAGGACGCTTCATGCGGCTGTTGAGATCCCTCGATCGACTGACCGGCTTGACCATCGCGGCCGCGCAGTGGCTTGCTTTGCCGCTCGTGCTGCTCCTGTTCCTGCAATGGCCCTTGCGTGACCTCGTTCGCGCCTATTCGCGCGAAGCCAACGACCTCGCGCAAGTGATCTTCGCCCTGTTCGTGGCGGCGAGCGTGACGGCGGCAACGCGCGCCGGCACCCATCTCGCCGCCGACACGCTGGCGCAGCGCTACGCGCCACGCACGCGCTTGTGGATCGCGCGCATCGGTAGCGCGGTCGGACTGGTGCCATGGGCGCTGTTCGTCCTGCTCGGCGGCAAAAACATCGTGACCGCGAGCATCGAAGAACTGGAGGCTTTTCCCGACACCAACAACCCGGGCTACTTCCTGATCAAGATTGCGCTGTGGGTGATGGCGCTCCTGGTGCTCGGCCAGGCCGTCATCGATATCGCCCGCCCCCCGGTCCGGGATGACGTTTGATGGAATGGCTGGGCTTTTCACTGCTCATCCTGGTCGGTGTGGGCATCATCACCACCGGGCTGCCGGCGGCCATCGTGCTGATCGCTGCCGCAAGCCTTGGCGCCACGATCGGCGTGACAAGCGGCGCGGTGCCGTTCGCGATCTTGGGGGCGCTGCCGAGCCGCCTGGTCAATCTGTTCGACAACGATCTCTTGCAGGCGCTGCCGCTCTACGTGACCATGGGCCTCCTGCTCGACCGCCTGCCGGTCGCCGACGCGCTTTATCGCGCCAGCAACGCGATTCTGCCCCGTAAGCCGTCGGCGCCGCTCGTCTCCGGCATGCTGCTCGGCGCGCTGCTCGGACCCATGAACGGCTCGGTCGGCGCCAGTGTGCTCGGGCTCTCGCGCGTGATCTCGCCCAGGCTCCGCGCCGAAGGCGTGCCGCACGCCACCCGCGATGCCGTGATCGCGGTCGCCAGTACGCTGGGTGTGCTGATACCGCCCTCGCTGGTCCTGATCCTGCTCAGCGACGCCATGCTGTCGGCGCACACCTTCGCCGTCACGGAGACCGGACGGACCGACCGCGTCATCAACACCCAGGATGTCTTTCACGCCGCGCTGGTCCCTGCCGGCATGTTTCTAATGATGTGCCTGGGGCTCGCCTGGTTTGCCGGGCGCGGCGCGACCAGCCTTCCCAAGCGCGAGCCGCTCACTTTGCAGCAATGGCTGCTCGCGGGCTCCTCGCTGGCGGCGCTTGTCGCACTGCTTGGCGGCGTCGCCGGCGGCTTTTTCTTCGCGGTGGAGGCGGCGGCCATGGGCGCTTTCGCGCTGCTCGTCGCCGGCCTGGTGACGGGGCGCCTGCACGGCAAGGTCATGCGCAGCCTGCTGCGGGACGCCATGGCGATCACCGGGGCGTTGTTTTCGCTTCTGCTCGCCGCAACCACCTTTACCCTGGTGCTGCGGCTCTTGGGCACCGACCGCTTGGTGAACAGACTGGTGGCGGCAATTCCCGGCAACGACATGCTGGCAGTCGCCGTCGTGCTTGGCGTGATCGGGCTTTGCGCCTTCGTGCTCGATGCCTTCGAGATCATCTTCGTGATCGTGCCGATCGTCGTTCCTCCGCTCCTGATCCGTGTCGCCGATGCGCGCTGGGTTTCGGTCCTGCTGCTGCTGACGCTGCAATCGAGCTTCCTGCTGCCGCCGTTCGGCTATGCGCTGATGATGGTGCGCGGCGCCAACCGGCCGCCGGCGCCGTTCGGACCGTTCGTGCGCGCGCTGCTGCCGTTCCTGGTGGGACAATGGCTGCTGCTTCTCGTGGTGCTCGCGGTGCCGAGCCTGGTGCATCTCGGCGACAAGCCGGGCGACCTGAGCCGGGACTCGGTCGCACCGCTGTCGAACGACGAACTCAACAAACGCCTCAATAAATTGCTGCCGCCGCCGCCGCCGGTAAATCCGGACTGATGCTGCCGCTGGGGCAGCCGCTCAGGACGCCGGGGAGATGGAAGAAAGCAGCAGGCGTCGCAGCACAGAGAACCGCGCGCGTGGAACTCGGACTAGCAATGCGCGGCGCATCTTTATTGCTGCCGGCAGCGGTTATGGAACAACCATGTCGCTCGCCGCGCGGCGCAAGCCGTTGTGTAACCAACCAATTTAAGGTAAAAAAATGCAAACAAATTTTTTGAAGCGAGGATTGATTATGGACCCAAAACTGGTTGGCAAAGTCGCCCGATGGTTGTTCACAGCCTACAGCAAGGAGACCAAAGGCGAAGCCGTGAAATGGATAGAGGCCTCGCCGGAGACCCGCAAGCTCTGGATGAAGCTTGCCCGCGTTGCGCTCAAGGCGGGGGCAGGACCGGAAGACGCAGCAACTGCCGAGCTCTGACGTCACGTTCGCCAGCACCGTTGTCCCTGCCTTAGCGGGAGGGCCGGGACAAGCACCGCCATGACGCGGAGAGGCTTCACGGAATATAATACATCGGATTGGGCAGCTTATAAGCCCGCTTGGCGAAGCCGCTGGAACGGACTCGCGAAAAACTCCGCCGGTGGGTTACGCGCCTTTGGCGCAAACCCACCCTACGCGCTCCATGCCAACCCGTCCTGCATGCGCTTCGGCCTATAAATCCCCTTCCGCAATTTCCGCCAGCTTGAGGAGATGCCGCAGCAACCCGACCTTGAGCGGCTTGTTGCCGTGGATCGGGATCGAGAGCCGCACGACGCTGCCGGTCTTGCCAAAGATGTGATGGCTGCCGTTCACTCGCAGCAGGGTCCAGCCACGACGCTCGACGAGACGCGCGAGTTCGCGGCCGGAAATGGACTTCATACCGCGATTTCGAGAATGCGGTCGCCGCTGCCGCGTTTCGGTTCGGCGATGTCGACGGAAAGGCAGCCCTCGATCGCCTCCTGAATGTTGCGCAGGAGTTCGTCCATGGTCTCGCCCTCGCTGGCGCAGCCGGGAATGGCGGGGACTTCCGCCCAGAAGCCACCTTCCTCCGCCTCGTGCACGACGACCTTGATCTTCATGAACTGGACCTTTCCTGCCCCTCAATCTACGCGCAAACGCCCCGCGTGCAAGGGTACGGGCCCTACGCGCTCCGGCATCACGGAATAAAATACATCGGATTGGGCAGCTTATAAGCCCGCTCGGCGAAGCCGCCGGACAGATCGCTGTATTGGTCGCCGACATTGGCGATGATGGTGAAGCCCGCTTGCGCGATCTTCTCGCGCTCGCCCGATTTGTATTGGATCACCGTGCGCTTGTCGCCTTCCGGCCGCAGCGTGAGTCCGTCCCAATGGTCGAAGCCGGCGGCTTTCAGGTTCGCCTCGGTGACGGCGGTTTCACCTTCGTGCCGGCCGGTGATGAAGAACACCGCGACCTTGTGCTGCTTGGCGGCCTGATAGAGCGCCAGCGTGCCGTCGATTGCCGGCGCGCGCGCCAGCGCCACCCACTCGCCGAAGCCGCACGGCCCTTTCAGAGCGGGCGCGCCGGCGTGGCTGTCGGGGTCGAGCACGCAGGGGATGCCGCTGAGATAGGCGAAGTCACTCGCGAGTTCGACCGCGGCATTGCTGAGCGAGGTCTCGTCGATGTCGAGCACGAGGGCAGGCTTGCTCACCTCGCCGGCGCGTTGCTCGACATAAGCGCGCGCCGCGGTCGCGATCTTGTTCAGTTCGCTGTCATAGGTGCCCGAGCAGACGTAGAAATAGATCTGGTTCTTGAGCTGGCCGAGATTGAGCGGCTGGCTGTAGTCGAGCGTCTGCGGCGCAATGTGTTTTTGCTGGCAGGCCGGCGTCGCCGCGATCGGCTCGGCACGTGCAGTCCCGGTGGCGAGCATGAGGGCCACGACAATCAGGGCTGCGATGCGGGCCATGGCGATCCTCCTTGGGTCGCGGGAGACGGCGGCCTGCGACCATAGCGACACGGTTGTGCGGCCGGAATAATGCCTCTATGGGTCTTAAGCGCGTCTTGACGGGTTAAGGACGGCACGCTTGACCCCTGCCCGTGGCGGCGTCTAAGACCTTGAGGCAGGCTGACAAAACATGATCGTCCTGATCGACAATTACGACAGCTTTACCTTCAACCTGTTCCATTATCTGGGCGGGCTGGGGGCGGATGTCGTCGTGCATCGCAACGACAAGGTCTCAGCCGACGCGGTGATGGCGGCCGAGCCGGAGGCGATCGTGCTCTCGCCCGGCCCCTGTACGCCGAACGAGGCCGGCATCTGCCTCGATCTGATCGGTAAGGCGGCGGGCAAAGTGCCGCTGCTTGGGGTCTGCCTCGGCCATCAGGCCATCGGCCAGGTTTTCGGCGGCAAGGTGGTGCGCGCGCCGGTCCCGGTGCACGGCAAGCTCGCGGACATTCGCCACACGGGCACCGGTATTTTCCGCGGCATCAACGGACCGTTCAAGGCCACGCGCTACCACTCGCTGGTGGTCGAGCGCGCGACGATGCCGCGCGAATTGATCGTCAATGCCGAGACCGGCGACCATCTGGTCATGGGCATGATGCATGAGAGCCTGCCGATCCATGGCGTGCAGTTTCATCCCGAAAGCATCGCGTCCGAGCACGGGCATCTGATGCTGAAGAATTTTCTCGATCTCGCCGCTGCCTGGAACGAGCAGCGCGGACGGCGCACCGCGCGCAAAGGCGCGGCAAAAATGCAGGCGGCGGGCTGACGGGGCATTTGCATGGCGGACGAATTCAAGGCGCTCATCGCCAAGGTCGCGAGCGGCGCGAGCCTCTCCCGCGAGGAAGCGGCTTCGGCCTTCGACCGCATGATGTCGGGCGAAGCGACGCCCTCGCAGATGGGCGGCCTCTTGATGGGCCTGCGCGTGCGCGGGGAGACGGTCGACGAGATCACCGGCGCGGTCACCACCATGCGCGCCAAGATGCTGGGCGTGAAAGCGCCGAAGGACGCGGTCGACGTGGTCGGCACCGGCGGCGACGCCTCCGGCTCCTATAACATTTCGACTTGCGCCTCCTTCATCGTCGCGGGCGCCGGCGTGCCGGTCGCCAAGCACGGCAACCGCGCGCTGTCGTCTAAATCGGGCGCGGCCGATGTTTTGCAGGCGCTCGGGGTGAAGATCGACCTTAATTCGACGCAGGTCGGCATTTGCATCCGCGACGCCGGCATCGGCTTCATGTTCGCCCCCGCGCATCACCCGGCGATGAAGAATGTCGGGCCCACGCGCGTGGAGCTTGGGACGCGCACCATCTTCAACCTGCTCGGGCCGCTCTCCAACCCGGCCAGCGTCAAGCGCCAGATGATCGGCACCTTCTCCAAGCACTGGACCGAGCCGATGGCGCGCGTGTTGCAGAACCTCGGCTCGGAAAGCGTCTGGGTCGTGCACGGTTCCGACGGGCTCGACGAGATCACCACCGCCGGGACGACCAGCGTGACCGAGCTCAAAGGCGGCAAGATCCGCAGTTTCGAGATCGCGCCGGAGGATGCGGGCCTTGCGCGCGTGAAGCCGGAAGCGCTGCGCGGCGGCGATGCCGAGCACAACGCCAAGGCTCTGCTCGATGTGCTCAAGGGTAAGCCCGGCCCCTATCGCGACGTGGCCATGCTCAATGCCGCCGCCGCCCTGGTCGTCGCGGGCAAGGCCGAGAACCTGCGGGACGGCGCCGCGATGGCCGCAAAGGCGATCGACTCCGGCGAAGCGGAAGGCCGGCTCGACCGGCTGATTGCTGTCTCGTGCGGTGTGGAGGCCTGATCTTGTCCGATATCCTCGCCAAGATCGAAGCCTATAAGCGCGAGGAGATCGCGGCGGCCAAGCGCGCCAAGCCGCTCGCGGTGCTGGAGGCCGAAGCCAAGTCCGCGCCGCCGCCGCGCGGCTTCCTGCGCGCCATCGAGAACCGCGTTGCCGAGGGCGGCTATGCC
>DASZQT010000260.1:0-8081 GCA_035549515.1 Pseudolabrys sp.
CGCATGCGCTGGCAGCCGGCCTTGCGCGTGGCGCCGGCCTGGTTCGACCGGCCGGCCTATATCGAAGCCCTGGCCGGCTCGCTCGAAGAAGGGCTGGCGAAGCTGCCGTTCAAGCCCGACACGATCCTCGCCTCGTTCCACGGCATGCCGGAGGAATACCTGCGCAAGGGCGATCCCTATTACTGCCAGTGCGCGGCCACCACGCGGCTGCTGCGCGAGCGGCTGAAGCTCGATGACAAGCAACTCATGATGACCTTCCAGTCGCGCTTCGGCCCGGCGGAATGGCTCAAGCCCTACACCGATGCCACCGTGAAAAGCCTGGCCGAGCGCGGCGTCAAAAACCTCGCCGTCATCACCCCGGGCTTTGCCGCCGATTGCCTGGAGACGCTGGAAGAGATCGCGATGGAGAATGCGGCCATTTTCAAACATGCCGGCGGCGCGAATTTCGCGCACATCCCGTGCCTGAACGATTCGGAGCGCGGCATGGCGGTGATCCGCGACGTGGTGACGCGCGAGCTGATGGGCTGGGTTTAGTCGGCCGGCACCGGAACCTAATTCCGTCATCCTGAGGAGGGCGTGCGTAGCGCGCCCCTCGAAGGATGCACGGCCGCGGCCGCCCCCCTCCGAGGCGCGCCTTCGGCGCGCAGCTCAGGGTGACGGAGAAGAGCCGGCGGTTTCGGCACCCCCAATCAATACCTCGTTAACCATCTCCCTTTAACGTCCGTTAACCACTCCCCGCCGGTGGCGCGGGCGCGTGCGCATTGGCGCGCGGGCGCGCGGCACCCTCTTGGAGGCTCGACAGCGGACGTGCAGCGCTTCGGTTTCCCAGCGATCGTGATGCCGCGCCGCGCCTGCCTGGCCGCGGCCGCGTGCCTCGCCTTAGGCGGCGGGCCGGCGCTTGCGCAAAGCGCGACCACGACGCCGGTCATTGTCGATCCGCTGGCCCCGCAACTGCAAACGAACACCCGCAATCCGCCGCGCTTCCAGCGATCGGACCGCGCGCCTCTGGCGCAGGCGCCGGCCACCGATGTGTTCACGCCGCCGGCCTCCGGCGCCGGCCGCACCGGCTTCGACTCGAGCAACAGCCGCGCGACGCGCGCGCGCCGCGCGACGCGTGCCATCGCGCCGGGGGCGGCGCAGACCTTGCCCGAATCGCCCTATCAGAAGCCAATTCCGCCACTGGCTACGCCCACGCCCAGGCGCACGCCTGCGCCGGCATCCGCCTCGACATCCGCATCGGCGCCCGCGCCCGCATCGGGCGGCACCGGCGCCTATGCGCAGGCGACGCCCTGGCAACCGCCGCAGATCGGGCCGATCCGCCCACCAATTCCCAAGCGCAAGGTCGTGCCGGAAGACCCTTATGCGCCGCTCGGCATCCGCGCCGGCCCGTTCCTCTGGTTTCCCGCGCTGGAATTAAGCGCCGCCTACAACACCAATCCGGGACAAACGCCGACCGGGTCGGGCTCGACCGTCTACACCATCGCGCCCGAACTGCGCGGGCAGTCCGACTGGTCGCGGCATGAGCTCAAGGTCGATCTGCGCGGCAGCTATACCGACTACAATCCCGATCAGACGCCGGGGTTGAGCCGGCCGTTTTTCAGCGGCCGTGTCGACGGCCGCGTTGACGTGACCCGCGACACCCATATCGAGCTCAACACGCGCACGCTGATCACGACCGACAATCCGAACAATCCCAATCTGCCGGCCGATCTCGCCAAGCTGCCGCTCTATATTGTTTTCGGCGGCGGCGTGGGCCTGCGACAGACCTTCAATCGCTTCGAGCTGTTGGTGAAAGGCGACGTGCAGCGCACCGCCTATCAGAACTCCGAGCTCACCAATGGCCAGACCGTGAGCAATGAGGACCAGAACTATAATCAATATGGCGGTACGCTGCGCGGCAGCTACGAGCTCACGCCCGGCGTGAAGCCGTTCCTCGAACTCGAGGCCGATACGCGCATCCACGATCTCTACACGGACAGCTCGGGCTTCCACCGCGATTCAAACGGCGGCTACGGCACGGTGGGCACCACTTTCGAGATCACCCGCCTGCTCACCGGCGACATCGCGGGCGGCTACATGCAGCGCGATTATGTCGATCCGCGGCTCGGCACGATCGGCGGGCCGATCGGCAGCGGCTCGCTGCTCTGGACCGCCGATGCGCTCAACACGGTGAAGCTCACCGCGACCGCGACCATCGGCGAATCGACCATTCCCGATGTGCCCGGCGTGCTCTCGCGCGACATCGGCATGCAATACGATCACGCCTTCCGGCGTTGGCTGATCGGCACGGTCAAGGCCGGCTTCGGCACCGATCTTTATCCCAACGCGATCACCGGGGCGTCCGGGCAGACGAGCGACCGACTCGACAAGCGCTATTACGTCGCCGTGGGCGCGACTTATAAGCTCAACCCGATGGTGCAGGTGAAAGGCGAAGTGCGCGAGGATTGGCTGCATTCGAATGTGGAAAGCGCGGACTATAACGCGACCACGTTCACGCTCGGCATGCGGCTGCAAAGGTGAGCGCGTTTCAAGAGTGGTTTTTGTTCGGGCGGAATCGCCCCGTCCACCGTTCATTCCCGCGAAAGCGGGAATCCAGTTCTTTCATTGGGCAAAGTCTGGGTCCCCGCGTCAGCGGGGACGAGCGGAAGTTGGGTCGACCAATCGCAACTCGCGCTACTTCTCCGCCAAGAGCCGTTTGATTTCCTTGCGCAGTTCGGGCGCGATGTCGGGCCGTTCCAGGCCATAGGCAACATTGGCCGAGAGGAAGCCGATCTTGGAGCCGCAGTCATAGCTGCGGCCCTCGAATTCGAGACCGTAGAACGGCTGCGTGCGCGAAAGCGCCACCATGGCGTCGGTCAATTGGATCTCGCCGCCGGCGCCCGCCGCCTGCCTTTCCAGAATGTCGAAGATTTCCGGCTGCAAAATATAGCGCCCGGTGATCGATAGATTGGACGGCGCTTCGGCCGCCTTCGGCTTCTCCACCATGCCGGTGATCGCGAAGGCCTTGCCCTTGCTTTCGCCGACGCCGACCACGCCATACATATGTACGCGCTCTTTCGGTACTTCCTCGACCGCCACGATATTCGCTTTCGGATCGAGCTCGGCAGCCGCATCGATCATCTGCGCGAGGCAGCCGCGCGGATGCTGCACCAGCACGTCCGGCAACAGCAGCGCGAACGGCTCGTTGCCGACGATCTCGCGCGCGCACCACACCGCGTGGCCGAGCCCGAGCGGCGATTGCTGGCGCGTGAAGCTGACGGTTCCCGCTTCCGGCAGGGCTTCCGACAGAAGTTCCAATTCCGCTTTTTTGCCGCGTTCGATCAAGGTTACTTCCAGTTCGAACTGGCGGTCGAAATGGTCCTCGATCACGCTCTTGTTGCGGCCCGTCACGAAGACCAGATGCTCGATACCCGCCTGCTGCGCCTCGTCGACCACATGTTGGATCAGCGGGCGATCGACCACGGGCAGCATTTCTTTCGGCATGGCCTTGGTGGCGGGCAGGAACCGGGTTCCGAGGCCGGCGACAGGAAAGATGGCTTTGCGGATTCGAGTCATGGGCATCCGGTCTTGTTCGAAGGACGTTCTTTCGCAGAAAGCACGGCGATAGGCGGGCGTCCAGATACAGGTCAAAAAGAAGGCAAAGCATTAACGCCTTGGCAACGATATCGCTGTCCCATAGGGGACCTCGGCTTGGATAGGGGACAACGGGGACGAAACGGCATGCGCCAGCTACGCCCCTCGCTCATTGGCATCGCGCTCGCGGCCGCCGTCGGCGGCGTCGCGGCTGCGCAGAGCACGCGCCTCGCCAGTTTTTCGGCGCCCGCCGGCGCTTTTGCGCCGTTTGCGGGACAGAACGCGCCGGTCTGGAGCGGGGAATCCGGCGCCTCCGGGAATCCGCAGATGAGCGCGGAGGCGATCCGCCAGGGGGCGGCCGATTTCCACGGCTGTCTCGAGCGGCTGTGGCCGTTGGCCGCACGCCGCGGCGTGTCGCGCGCGACCTTCGCGGCCGCGACTGCGACGCTCACGCCCGATCTGCGGATCATGGATCTGCTCGACAGCCAGCCCGAATTCACCAAGTCGTTCTGGGACTATCTCGACGTGCTGGTGACGCCGGACCGCATCGCCAAGGGGCGCGCGCTGCTTGCCCGCTACCGTCCGGTCTTCGACGCTGTGGAGCGCGCCTATGGCGTCGACCGCCATGTGATCGCGGCGATCTGGGGCGTGGAGACCAATTACGGCACCAATATTGGCGATCGGCCGGTGCTGCGGTCGACCGCGACATTGGCCTGTATCGGCCGGCGCCAGAGATACTTCCGCGAGGAGTTTCTGGCGACGTTGGAAATTCTGCAGCACCATGACGTGCGGCCCGACCGGCTGGTCGGCTCCTGGGCCGGCGCATTCGGGCCCACGCAGTTCATGCCCACCGCGTTCAAGCGCTACGCGGTCGATTTCGACGGCGACGGCCGCCGCGACGTGGTCGATTCCATGCCCGATCTGATCGCCTCGACCGCCAACAATCTGAAGAAGGATGGCTGGGTGCCCGGGCAGACCTGGGGCTATGAGGTGGTGGTGCCGGCGAATTTCAATTTTCTGCTGGCCGACCACCGGCGCACCATGACGATCGGCGAATGGGAGCGCAACGGCATCACGCGCGCCGGCGGCAAGGCATTTCCGCGGCTTGACGATCGCGCCTTCCTGCTGGTGCCGGCCGGCGTGCAGGGGCCCGGCTTCCTGATGCTGCAGAACTTCCGCGCCATCATGCGCTACAATCCGGCCGAGGCCTATGCCTTGGCGATCGGGCATCTCGCCGACCGGCTGCGCGGTGCCGACGGCTTTGTGCAGAACTGGCCGCGCTACGAGCGGGTGCTCTCGCGCGCGGAACGGCTGGAATTGCAGGAACTCCTGGCGCGCCGCGGCTACGATGTCGGCGAGCCGGACGGCCGGCTCGGGGCGCGCACGCGGGCGGCTATCCGCGATTTCCAGTTGAAAATCGGCCGGGTGCCCGACGGCTTCGCCTCTGCCGGTATCCTCGACCAGTTACGGGGGCGGTAAGGCTAACCCGTCCGCGACCTTCGAGTTGACATCATTCCCGTGCTAATGAGGCATGATCGCGCGCCAGGGCGGCCAATTGGCCGGCTGGCGTGGGTTTTGAGTTCCTGGGCGACCGGTATGTTTGGCAAGATCCGCGTTTCGCGCTGGCTTTTGGCCGCCGCCGTGCTGGCGCTGGCGGAGGGTGCTGGCGTGGTCGCGCTTGGGCTGGCCTTTGCCCAGCCCGCGCAGGCGCAGTGGTTCGGCGACGACAGCTATCGCCGGCCGCGGCCGCCGCGGTCGAATGGCGGCTTTTTCCAGAACCTGTTCGGGCCTTTCAACGAGCGGTCGCAGCAGTATCCGGGCTATTCGCCCGAGCAGCATCGGGTGCAGCAGCCGGTCGATAATTCGCGCGCGCCGCCGCCGCGCAAGCCCGACGCCAAGGCCGAGCCGGTTGTGCCGACGACCTCGATCATGGTGATGGGCGACGGCATGGCCGACTGGCTGGCCTACGGGCTGGAAGAGGCCTTCGCCGATACTCCGGAAGTGGCGATCCTGCGCAAGAACAAGCTGCATTCCGGCCTGCTGCGTTACGACCCGAAAGGCGATCTCGATTGGTGGCACGAGGCGCGCGACATCCTGGCGCCCGAGAAGCCCAACATCATCATCATGATGATCGGCATCAGCGACCGCCAGGACATCCGCGAACGCGATCTCGCCAAGGAAGCTGAGAAGAAGGCCAAGGAAGAGAAGGAAAAAAGCGAGGCCGACAAGGATAAGCAGGACGGGAAAAAATCCGATACGCCGGAGCAGCCCAAGATCGCCGCGCCCGAACCGCCGCGCGTCAAGAAGCCGAATGGCGTGGTCGAATTCCGCAGCGAGGAATGGGAGAAGATCTATACGCGGCGCATCGACGACACCATCGCCGCGCTCAAGAGCAAGGGCGTGCCGGTGCTCTGGGTCGGCCTGCCGTCGATCCGCGGCACCAAGTCGACCGCCGACGTGGTTTATCTCAACGAGCTCTATCGCACGCGCGCCGAACGCGCCGGCATCACCTACATCGATGTGTGGGACGGCTTCGTCGACGACAACGGCCGCTTCGTCACTTTCGGTCCCGACTATGAAGGCCAGACCCGCCGCCTGCGCTCGGGCGACGGCGTCTACTTCACCAAATACGGCGCGCGCAAGCTCGCGCACTATGTCGAGCGCGAAATCCGCCGCTTCATGGCCAATCGCGGGCCGATCGCGTTGCCTTCGGGCATCATCGGGCCGGCGCCCGGCGAAGGCAAGCCGGCCGAACGGCCGCTCGCCGGACCGGTAGTGCCGCTCACCGTGACGCCGTCGAACTCCGATGTGCTTTTGGGCGGCGCCGGCAGCGCGAATGCGCGCGGCGACGCGATCGCGACGCAAGTTTTGATCAAGGGCGAGCCGGTCAATGCGCCGCCCGGTCGCGCCGACGATTTCGTCTGGCCGCGCGGCAGCGTGCGGCCGGCACCGCCGCCGCCGGCCAAGCCGACGGCGGCCGCACCGGCTGCGACGCCGACCGCCGCCAATCCGCCCGCGGCAGCGACCGCACCGAAGCCCGCTTCCGCGCCAACCGCGGCGTCCGCGGAAAAGCCGGCACAGCCGGCGCCCGAGCACGCGGTTGCCAAGACGTCGCCCGCGCCGGTGGCCGCGCACGAGCCCTTCGCGGTACGCGCCGTGCCGACACCGGAGCAGTCAGCGACCGACGCAGCCGCGCCGACTGACAAGCCCTTCGCGGTCAAGCCATCGGCCGCGCCGGATGGCGGCTCGACTCCGGCCATCAGCGTGGAGGAGCCTGCCGCCGCGCCCGAGAAGAAACCGGCCGCGAGCAAGAAGCGCGTTCAAGAGCGGACCGTGCAAAACGGTACAGCGCGCGCGCGGCCCTCGCATCCGGGCGAGGCGAGGACACGCGGCAACCCGCCGCGCCCGCCACGGCCGGTCGGGCAACAGCAGCCGCGCAGCGGCGGCCTATTCGATATTTTCCGTTAGAGCCAAATCGTTCCAGATCGACTCGCGGCGAGCGATTCGCATGCGGCCCTCGAGCGCGGCATCCGATATTGCGGAAAGCCAAGTGGGTTTGACGATTATCGCGTGAACTCGTCGTTGCACAATGCGCTGTGACGACGGAACTCGAGATCCATGCAAAAAATTCCGTTGCCGCATCGAAGGGCCGGAAGCTAGCTTCCCGCAGCGGTAGCACGAAACGCCGCACCTCGACATCAGAGCCTGGGGGCAATCATGAACGTGGCAAGCGCTTGCCGCGCGCCGGCATTCTTTTGCGTTTTGTCATCGATGCTGCTTGCGGGTTCGGCGTTGCCGGGCAACGCGCAGGAGCTAGCCACTGTATCGCCCGCGGCCGCGACGCCAGCTGCGCTCACGCCGCAGGGCGAGTGGACGGCAAGCAAAGTCTATCACGTCGATGATCTCGTGACCGCGCGCGGTTCGACCTGGCGCGCCAAGGTCGCGAACAAAAACAAGGTGCCGGGGCAGACGGCGCCTTCCACGGCTGCTTATTGGGAGCTCTTTGCCGGCGGATACAATCCGCTCGGCGCGTGGGTCAGCACGACGAAATATCAGCCCGACGACGTGGTCATCTATTTGGGTTCGAGCTGGCGCGCAAAACTGACCAATCTCGCCAGGCAGCCGAATACGCATCCATCGCTTTGGGAGCAGCTGGCCGCCAAAGGCGACAAGGGGGACAAGGGCGACACCGGGTCGCAAGGCCCCACGGGCGCGACCGGCGCGCAAGGTCTGACGGGCGCAACGGGCGCACAAGGGCCGCAAGGCGCCACGGGGGCAACAGGCGCCACCGGTTCGCAAGGTGCCACGGGTCCGCAGGGCCCGAAGGGGCTCGCCTGGCAGGGCGCGTGGTCTTCCGCGAAGGCCTACGTGGTGGACGATGCCGTGCAATACGGCGGCAAGTCCTATGTCGCAATCCAGGCCGGCACCAATAACGATCCCGCAAGCGCGACGGCGTTCTGGTCGCTGCTGGCGGCCGGGCCGAACTGGCTCGGCACCTGGAGCGGCGC
>DASZQT010000261.1:0-11339 GCA_035549515.1 Pseudolabrys sp.
GCTCGTCAGGGTCTCGATGCCGCCCGAGCCGGCGGCCGGATCGGCGACGCGATAGAGGTTCGACTCTTCCAGCAAAATGAGCTGCAGGTTGCGCGCGACGCGGCGCGCGAAACGGTCGGGCAGGCCGAGCGCGGCGGTGAAGGGCAATACGGTGATCGAGTCGGCGCCGCCGACACCGGCCGCGGTCACGGCGATGGTCGCGCGCAGCATGTTCACGTAAGGATCGCGCGCGGTCATCATGCGCCAGGCGGTCTCGGCCGCGACGAATGCGGGCTCCGGCGTCAAGCCGCTCGCCTGCTCGATGCGCGCCCACAGCTTCCGCAGCGCGCGGAACTTGGCCACGGTGAGGAATTCATCGGCATCGGCGGCGAGCAGGAACGAGACGCGTCGGCGCGCCTCATCGAGCGCGAATCCGGCCGCTTCCAACAGCCGCAGATAGGCGACGCCGCAGGCGATCGCGAAGGCGAGCTCTTGCGCCTCCGAGCCGCCGGCCTCGTGCACAGCGCGGCCATCGGCGCGCAGGAAGCGCGCGGCGGCAAAGCCCTTCGACGCCAACTCCCTGGCGGTGCCGCCGGCGCGTTGCGACAATTCCGGCCAGGGCAGCAAAGCGTGCCCGGTGCGCGCCATGTCGCCGACCGGATCGAGGCCGAAGTCGATGGCCAAGGTCGCCGGGTCGAGCTTTCGCGCCTCGACCAGCGCGGTGACGAGCGTCGCCACCGGCCGACCGGCGAAGGGCGCGGTCTCGATCCGCAGCGGGATCATGTCGAGCATGACGCCCGCCAGGGCGCGCTCGAGGTCTTCGGCTTTGTCGGCGACCAGCCCATAGCCGTGCGCGCCAGATGCGCCTGCGAACACGAGCGCGAGCCCGGCGGCGCCATTTTCGAGGTCGTGCAGGGCCTCGGCATTGGCGGCGGCCGGATCGGGCAGATCGACGCGCTGGAGCACCTGCCAGGGCTGCGCCGGCCGCCCGGCGACCGTGGCGGCGTCGACCGCGCGCGGATAGAGCGGGGCGATGCGCAGGCCATCATAGGTCTGGGTCACCAGGCGCTTTTCGAACGAGGCGCCCTTGAGCGCGGCCTCGACGAGCTTGCGCCAGTCGGCCTCGGAGGTGGGCGGGAATTCGGCGGCGAGGGTCAGGTCTTCGGTCATGAGCGGAAAATGCCATAGGCAGCGCGTCGCTGCCATTCCAGTTGAAGCAAATCAGATGCCGGGATCGTCGGCCCTCGGCGGCAGGCGTTCGATGCCGGCGGCTGCGATGGAGGCGGCGGCCTCGCCGATGCGCCGGCCGGCGATCATCCGGTCCGGCGCAATTTCCGCCAGCGGCACCAGCACGAAGGCACGCTCGAACAGCCGCGGATGCGGCAGGATCAGGCCGTCCTCGGAAAGCGTCAGGTCGTCATAGGCGATAATGTCGATATCGGCGCTGCGCGGGCCCCAGCGCTGTTCGCGGGCGCGGTCGCGGCCGAGCGCGCGCTCGACCGCCTGCGCGCGGTCGAGCAGCGCCTGCGGCGAAAGCGAGGTCTCCACCGCGATGCAGAGATTGACGAAAGGCGGCTGGTCGGTAACGCCCCAGGGCGGGGTGCGGTAGTCGGAGGAGCGCGCGGTCAGCCGCACCTCTTTCCCGTCGCACATGAGCGCGATCGCACGGTCGAGCACGGCCCGGCTGTCGCCGACATTGCCGCCGAGCGCCAGCAAGGCTTGCGTCATTTGCCGGTCCGCGTGCGGAGCAGCGTGACCCCGACATCGGCGAAATTGGCGGCAATCGGCGCGTGCGGCTTGTGGATGGTCACCGCGATCGCGCGCACGCGCGGGAAGGCGGCGAGCACCGCGTCGGCCACGCGCCCGGCAGCCGCCTCGATCAATCGGAAGCGCTGCGCCATGAAGGCCGCGCTCGCGCACTCGACCACCTTGTCGTAGGAGACGGTATCCCTGACCTTGTCGGAACGCGCGGCGTCCGACAGGTCGATGGTCAGTTCCATGTCGATGGAAAAGCTCTGACCGACCTTGGCCTCGTGCGCCATCACGCCGTGATAGGCGTGCAGGCTGAGCCCCTTGATGAAGATGCGGTCACTCATCGCGCCGCCTCGATGGCCGCCGCCACGCGCAACGCCTGCACCGTCTCTTTCACGTCATGCACACGCACGATGGCCGCTCCCCGCTCGACCGACATGAGATGGCTGGCGAGTGAGCCGCCCAGCCGCTCGGTCGGCGGCGACGGCGTCACGGCATTGATGAAGCGTTTGCGCGAGGCGCCGACCAGCAGCGGCAGGCCGAAGTGCTTGAATTCGGAAAGCCACGCCAGGCAAAGGATGCTCTGCTCGGGCGTCTTGCCGAAGCCGATGCCGGGATCGAGCACAATATTGTCTCGCTTGATGCCGGCCCGCGAGGCGATGGCGAGCGAGCGCTCGAAAAAGGCATTCACATCGGCGACGATGTCGATGGCCGGGTCCGCTTCGTCGCGATTGTGCATGACGATCACCGGCACGCCGCGGCGTGCCACCAGCGGCGCCATGTCGGGATCCTGTTGCAGGCCCCAGACGTCGTTGACGATGGTCGCCCCGTGGTCGAGCGCCCAGGCCGCGACGCGCGCCTTGATGGTGTCGATCGACACCGGCAGGCCGAGCTTGGCGACTTCCGGCAGCACCGGCTTGAGCCGCGTGAGCTCGTCTTCGGCCGCAACCGGCTGCGCACCGCCATAGGGTCGCGTCGATTCCGCGCCGATGTCGAGGATATCGGCGCCGTCGTCCATCATGTCGCGGGCATGGGCGATGGCCAGCGCCGGATCGAAAAAGCGTCCCCCGTCGGAAAAGGAGTCGGGCGTGACATTGAGAATGCCCATGACCAGCGGCCGGCCGCGCGCGAGCAGCGCCGCAAGCGGCGCCGGCGCGGCGCGCGTCGGTTCGGACAAGGTGGGGGCCGGCGGCATGCGGTTGCCATCGCCCGGGCAGGGCAGGGCTGTCAAGGAGGCGATCCCGTCATCCTGAGGTGCGAGGCGCGTAGCGCCGAGCCTCGAAGGATGGCGGGCACTGATTCAGCGGCCGTCGCCCTTCGAGGGCCGCCTGCGGCGGCCACCTCAGGGTGACGGTGCGAGACTTCAATACCGGATCTTCAGCTCAAGGCCCTTGGCGCACTCGATCCAGCGCGCCACGACTTTTTCCGATGGCAGCACCCGCACCAGCTTGCGCTTCTTGTTGGCGTCGGCCAGGGCCTTGGCGAGATTGGCAGGGTTGCGGTACTTCAACTCCTTCACGGTATCGACCCCGGCAGCGCACAGGAGCGCGGCGTATTCCTTGCTGATGCCCTTGACGCGCATGCGGTCCGCCACATTGGCCCAGTCGAGCAGTTGCCGCTCCGGGAAACCGGTTTTTTCCGCCAGCGCCTTGCGACCCCTTGCGGTCCCGGCCGCCGTGAGCAGGCTTGCGGTGGAACGGACCTTCGCCGACTTCAGGATCGCGGCGACGGCGGCATCGATCCCATCGATGTCGGTGATCGGATAAGCCATCCGCGCCTCCGCCCCTCAATCCTGCGCCGACCGGAAAATCAATTGGTTCAAATGAACTGGCTGAGGCCGGGGATTGCGGCCACGACCTCGCCGACCGCGTCCTCACCTGCCTGCTCGCGGGCATAGGCCAGGGTTTCGCGGGCGACGCCCTGCACCTGGTCCATGCTCAGGCCGGCGGACATCATCTTGGTGCCCGCGCCCATGATGCCGCCGAGCGCGAACATGCCGCCGCCGCTCGCGTCGACGCCTTCCTGCGCTTCCATGAGTTCGCGCGCGCCCGGGAGCCGGTCGATGAGCGCCTGTACTTTGTCGGGTGGGCCGTCCTTGAGCAGGAATTCGAAAATAATGCCGACAGCTTTTTCCGCCGCGTCCTGGTCGACGCCAACATTGGCGACGAGGCGCGCAATCAACTCATCCATTGGATCCCCTCACGTCCTGCACTGGCGGCAGGTTTTTAACATACTGGACGCCGCGATTGGCGATTACAAGCATGATAGATTGTCAGACTAACTCATCATGTTTGCACGTGTGGCCGCGTTGCATCGCTTGCCGCGCGATTACCCGCGACGGGCTTCTCGCGTTTGCCAGTGCAGCGTGCGGTATTCACAAGCGTGCGGTGCATCGTCATTTCAATTCTCGGCACTCGTTTGCGGTATTCGATAACCGGCGGATGCGCGTGTCGCGACTATGCGGCGCGGCTTCGCGGCGGTTCGAGCCAATCCTCGATTACCGCTCTTGCCATATTCGTAATTCTACCATCAGTAATTTTTTGAACTTGGCGAGGCAGTTGGTGTTGTATTCTTAAAAAATCCTAAAAGAAGTAAGAAAAATGCCCTGGATACGGCGCCGACTATTGGTCGTCAGATTCGCGCAGGCGCATAAAAATTCGTGTGAGCGCCCGTGTTGTTGCGTAATGAGTGGAGGGCTGCGTAATGAAATCGATCCGGTGCGCGCATATCGTAGTGGTCGCCGACAGTGACCAGGGGCTGATGCTGGTGGCGCGGTTGCGCCGGATGGAGGTCGCGCAGGTCACCTCGGTCGCCCACGTCGAAGAGGCGCGTCAACTCTGCGAAAGCGGCGGCGCCGACGCCTGCATCGTCGCCTTCGACGACGCTATTCCGGACGCCCTGCCGCCGGCCGATAACGATGCGCCGGGCCGCCGCTGCGGCGTCCCCACGCTCATGCTGGTGTCGAAGGTCACGCCCTACTTGCGCACGACGGCGCGCCGCTGCGGCTATCTCGCGGCACTGCCGGCGGCGATTGCACCGCGCATGCTGTACCGCCGCATCGGCGGTGCACTGCAACGCCGGCGCGCGGCGCGGCGCGCACGCCGCGTGCCGATCTCGATCCCGATCCTCGCCCTGGCGCGGCCGGCCGCTTTCGCGAAGCCGACCTTGCACTGAGGGCGCTTTCCAGGCCGCATCGGCATTGCTAGTTTCGGGCGCCAATCCAAACCGGAGCCCGTCATGAGCACACTCGACGCGGTCTTGAGCCGCATCGACCAGGATTTCGACCAGAGCCTGGAACGCCTGTTTGCGCTGCTGCGCATCGCCTCGGTCTCGACAGACCCCGCCTACAAGGAGCAATGCCGCGCCGCGGCCGAGCATGTCGCCGCCGATCTCGATTCCATCGGTTTTTCGAGCAGCGTGCGGCCGACCGAAGGCCATCCGGTGGTGGTGGGCAAGGCGAACGGCGCGAACGGCCCGCGCGTGCTGTTCTACGGGCACTACGACGTGCAGCCGGTCGACCCGCTCAGTTTGTGGAAGACGCCGCCGTTCGAACCCCGCATCGAAACCTTGCCCGACGGCCGCCGCATCATCGTCGCGCGCGGCGCCTGCGACGATAAGGGCCAGGCCATGACCTTCATCGAGGCCTGCCGCGCCTACAAGGCGGTCACCGGCAAGCTGCCGTTGCCGATCACGATGATGATCGAGGGCGAGGAGGAATGCGGCTCGCAGCACCTGTTCAAGTTCGTGCGCGACAATGCCGATGAGTTCAAGCTCGACCTGGCGCTGGTCTGCGATACCGCCATGTGGGACCAACAGACGCCGGCAGTGACCACTTCGCTGCGCGGGCTGGTCTATGAAGAGGTGAAAATCACCTGCGCCGATCGCGATTTGCATTCCGGCGTGTTCGGCGGTGCGGCGCAGAACCCGCTGCGTATCCTGTCGCAAATCCTCGGCGCGATCTGGGACGACAATGGACGGGTTACCGTTCCCGGTTTCTATGACGGCGTGAGCGACCTGCCGTCCGACATCAAGGCCGACCTCGCCGCGCTCGATCTCACGCCGGAGAAATTCCTCGGGCCGATCGGGTTGAAGGATTCGGTCGGCGAGAAGGGCAGGCTGCTGATCGAGCAGATCACGACGCGGCCGACTGCCGAGATCAATGGCCTGATCGGCGGCTATACCGGCGATGGCGCCAAGACCGTCATCCCGGGCGAGGCCAAGGCGAAAGTCTCGTTCCGCCTGGTCGGCCAGCAGGACCCGAACAAAATCCGCGATGCCTTCCGCGCCTTCGTGCGCGAGCGCGTGCCGGCCGACTGCAAGGTCGAGTTCGGCAATTTCGGCGTGGCGCCGCCGTTGCAGCTTTCGTTCGACAATCCGGCGCTCAACAAGGCGCGCACGGCGCTCGCCGAGGAATGGGGCCACAAGGCGGTGACGGTGGGGGCGGGGGGCTCGATCCCGATCGTCGCCGATTTCAAGAACGTGCTCGGGATGGATTCGCTTCTGGTCGGTTTCGCGCTCGACGACGATCGCGTGCATTCGCCGAACGAGAAGTTCGACGTCAAATGCTACCACAAGGGCATCCGCTCCTGGGCGCGCATCTTGGATGCGCTGGCGCGGTAGGCCCTCCCGCTCGCACTCGGAACGGTACAAGCCCGCGACGAGCGCGCGGGCTTGTTTTTTTATCGGCGCGACCGAGGCTGGGATGCCGCGACGGTCGACGCGCGCGTGCTGTAGGTCCGGCGCAGCGCGCAACGCTATTGCGTCACGATCATCGTCCCATTGACATAGCCGACTTTGTCGATCGGGACGGAGCCGTTATTTATTACGCAAAGACCAAACCTGTAGGTTTCCGCGTTCGGTGGCGTAAACAGCAAGCTGACGCTGAATGTCGTCTTCAATGCGCCGACCTGACCTTCGTGCAGACCGGTAGAGAAAAGGCCGCCGCCGTCGGTGTATTGCAAGCAGATGCTGTACGTGAAGTCGGCGGTGGCCAACCACGCCGTCGCCGCCAAATTGACGCCGGCCGACACAATAAAGTGCTCCAGGTTGCAACATTTTTGCACCGTATGGGTCGCGGTCGGCCCGACAAACATCCACCCGCTGTAGGCGGGAATGACGTTTATTCCGGATGGGCCCGAGAAGCCGTAGCTCGCGATCACGCCGCTCGGGCCTTGCGGACCTTGCGGCCCGGTAGAACCTTGTGCGCCGCGCGCCCCGGGCGCGCCCGCCGGTCCTTGCGGCCCGGTCGTCCCTTGGGGGCCGGCAGGGCCGGCAAGCCCTTGTGCGCCTGCAGGGCCTTGTGGGCCAATCGCGCCCGTTGCGCCTTTCGGGCCGGCCGCGCCGGCTGGCCCGGCATCGCCCTTCGGACCCACTGCTCCGGTTGGCCCCTGTGGACCCGCGTCGCCTGCCGGTCCTTGCGGCCCCGTCGCCCCCGGCGCGCCGTCGTCGCCCTTGGCGGCGAATTTTTCCCAGAACGCCGGGTAGGCGCTCGGTGTCTTGTTGATGTTCTTGCGGGTGGCGCGCCAGCTCGAGCCGAGCCAGGTGACGAGATCGTCGGTGAGATAATCCGTCGTCGCGCTCCACGCCCCGAGCGGATTGACGCCGCGCGGCCCGCAATTCGCCACCACCGCATGCGCCGCCGGTGTGGCCGCGCCGTTGAGCGTCAAATCCACCGTGCAGTCCGGCGGCAGATAGACGACGTTGAAAGAAAAGCTGCCGGCGGCGCTCGCCGCTGCGCTGAATTTGCTGTCGAGCGTGACCCTGGCATTGGCGTTCGCCGTGCCGGACACCACGAGCCTGCCTTTGTCGATCTTGGCGTCTGTCACGACGACGCCATTGGCCAGGATCGTGGACTGGCTGGCGGCCAGGATGGCCGCGCTAACGAGAGTTCGGGTGAACAGCCGCCGCGGCGCGGCGCGCATGTGGATTGCCATGATGAGCCCCCTTTTGTGATGTGGACGCCGTTTGCCCGGCGGCCGGTGCAGTAGCGGGAGGCGCGATCGCGTTCTTGGACTGGCGCGACAAAGATCGGGACTGGCGCGACAACGCGCAGGTGAATGCCTTGCGGGGGCACAACCGTTGGACTATGAGTGCGCCCGCCGATCGGTCGTGCCGTCCTTTAGGAATTGATCCGGGGTAGCCAGGCCATGCGCGATTTGAGCAAGCTACCGTCGATCACGCCTGAAATTCTCGCCAATGCGCCGCCGCGGGGCGCCTCGGGAGCCTTTCGCTTTTCGCTCGACGGTGTGCCGGAGCACGAAAAGCCGATGCTGACGCGCGAATTCTTTGGCCGCTCGGTAATCAAATATGACATCGAGCGCACACGCGACGCCGGCAAGTTCGAAATCGACGTGACGCTTCAGATGATGCCTGGCCTGATGATGATGTCGGGCAAGGCGCACGGCTCGTGCAATCGGCGCACGCGCGAAATGGTCGCGCTCGAGAACAGCGACGACGTCGGCATGATCGTGAACGTGCGCGGGCAACACCGCATCGCGATGGGCGGCGAAGAACTCGTGCTCGGCGACGGCGAGGCGGTGTTCATGTCGCTCGCCGAGGTGTGCAGCTATACCCACCGTGCGCCGGGCGACATCCTGGCGCTGCGCGTGCCGCGCGCGCGGCTCGGTCCTTTGTTGGGCGCCGGCATCGACGATTGCCTGTTCCACCGCATCCCGGCCGGTACGCCTGGATTGAAGCTATTGTCGAACTACATCGCGATGTCGCGTGACGACCACACGATCGCCGGCCGCGATCTTCAGCATCTGGTGGTCAACCACGTTTGCGATCTGATGGCGGTGGTCATCGGCGCGACCCGCGACGCTGCCGCGGCCGCTGAGCTGGGCGGCCTGCGTGGCGCGCGGCTGCAGGCGATCAAGGACGACATCGCCCGCAATCTGGAGCGGCGCGAGCTCACCGTGGCGGAAATCGCCGATCGCCATCGCTGCACGCCGCGCTTCGTGCAGCGGCTGTTCGAGAGCGAGGGGACGACGTTCACCGGCTATGTGCTGAGCCAGCGGCTCGCCTGCGCGCACCGCTTCCTGATCGATCCGCGCCGCGGCGCCGACAAGATCAGCGCGGTTGCCTATGACGCGGGCTTCGGCGACGTGTCCTACTTCAACCGCGCGTTCCGCCGGCACTACGGTGCGGCCCCCTCCGACGTGCGCGCGCGGGCACGGCAAAGCGCCGCCGGCCGTCTCGCCTGAACGAGAGGGCCGGGTTTTGCCTGATTCTGCTTGAAATTGAAGGCCGGCTCAGTAGCCGCGCCGCCGGACCTTCTTGGCCGCCTTGCGGGCGGCGTAGCGGGCGTCCCGCGCGGCCTTCTGCTCGGCGGCGAGCGCTTCGGCCTTGGCGGCCTCTTCGGCGGCGATCAGGGCGGCGAGTTCATCGGCCTCGCGCTTGGCCTGCGCGACGCGCTCGGCCTCGATGGCGGCAAGGCGCGCCAGTTCCGCCTCGTGGGCGAGCCGCGCGGCCTCGCGCTCGGCCTCGCGCTGGGCGCGCGCCTGGGCGATGGCGCGGTGGGCGGCCTGCTTTTCGGCCAGCGTCGGATCCTGCGCCGCGGCGCGAAATCTCTCCAGCAGGGCCTTCTTGGCGGCGCTGGCGTTGCTCTGACGGTCCTGATGGTCAGGGCTGTGGAAGTTGCTCATAGAGTCTCCGGTTTCGGGTCAAGGTCCGCGCCCGAGTCTTTCTTCGTGGCGCGAGCCGGCTATGTATTAAAGCGCGCGTGAGGGTGCAACCCCGTTGTGGGCAACGGAGGAATGAACGACGCGCCCGGTCAGGTTTTCAGCTTGTACCCCGTCTTGAACATCCACCAGATGACAGCCAGGCAGGCGAACAGGAAAACCAGCGTCATCCCTAAGCTGATGAACGGATCGACGTCCGACACTTCGAAAAAGCTCCAGCGGAACCCGCTGATCAGGTAGACGACCGGGTTGGCGAGGGTGATCTTCTGCCAGATCGGCGGCAGTACGCTGATGGAATAGAAGGTGCCGCCCAGGAAGGTCAGCGGCGTGATCACCAGGAGCGGCACGATCTGCAGCTTCTCGAAGCCGTCGGCCCAGATGCCGATGATGAAGCCGAGCAGGCTGAAGGTCACCGCGGTCAGCACCAGGAAGGTCACCATCCAGAACGGGTGCGCGATCGACAGCGGCACGAACAGCCAGGAGGTCGCCAGGATGATGACGCCGAGAATGACCGACTTGCTGGCCGCCGCCCCGACAAAACCGACGGCGATTTCCAGCCCGGCGATCGGGGCCGACAGGATTTCGTAGATCGTGCCGGTAAAGCGCGGGAAATAGATGCCGAACGAGGCGTTCATGGTGCTCTGCGTGAGCAGGGTCAGCATGATCAGGCCCGGGACGATGAAGGCGCCGTAGGCCACGCCCTCGATATGGGTGATGCGCGAGCCGATCGCCGCCCCGAACACCACGAAATAGAGCGAGGTCGACAACACCGGCGAGACGATGCTCTGGAAGATGGTGCGCCCGGTGCGCGTCATCTCCTGCATGTAGATCGCTTGAATTGCGCGGTAATTGATCATCGGTCGCTCACCAGTCCGAGGCCGTCATCCTGAGGTGCGAAGGCGCGCAGCGCCTGAGCCTCGAAGGATGACAGCAATACCGCTGGCCGTCGCCCTTCGAGGCTCGCGCTTTGCGCGAGCGCCTCAGGGTGACGGCGAGAGTTATCCGCATGCGACGTCATCGGTCGCTCACCAGTCCGACGAAGATTTCCTCCAGCGAGCTCTGCACCGTATGCAGGTCGCGGAAGCGGATGCCGGCCTCGTTCAGATCGTCGAGCAGGCCGGTCACCCCGGTGCGCTCGCCCTTGGTGTCGTAGGTGAAGATGAGTTCGTTCCCGTCGTCGCCCAGCGACAGATGGTGGCGGGCGAGCGCCGGCGGCACCGTATCGAGCTTCTCGTTGAGGTGCAGCACGAGCTGCTTCTTGCCGAGCTTGCGCATCAGCTCGTCCTTGTCCTCGACCAGCACGATCTCGCCCTTGTTGATCACGCCGACGCGGTCGGCCATGTCCTCGGCTTCCTCGATGTAATGCGTGGTGAGGATGATGGTGACGCCGGAATCGCGCAGGCCGCGCACCGCCTGCCACATGTCCTTGCGCAGTTCGACATCGACGCCGGCGGTCGGCTCGTCGAGGAACAGGATCGACGGCTCATGGCTCAGCGCCTTGGCGATCATCACGCGCCGTTTCATGCCGCCCGACAGGGTGCGGATGGTCTGGTCCTTCTTGTCCCAGAGCGAAAGCGACTTGAGCACCTTCTCGATATGCGCGGGGTTGGGCGGCTTGCCGAACAGGCCGCGGCTGAAGACGACCGTGTGCCACACCGTCTGGAAGATGTCGTTGGTCAGTTCCTGCGGCACCAGGCCGATCAGCGCGCGCGTCGCGCGGTAGTCCTTGACGATGTCGTGGCCGTTAACGGTCACCGTTCCGCCGCTCGGCCGCACGATCCCGCAGACGATGCCGATCATCGTGGTCTTGCCGGCGCCGTTCGGTCCGAGCAGCGCGAAAATCTCGCCGCGCCGGACCTCGAGATTGACGTCGTTCAGCGCCCGGAAACCGGACGCGTATTGCTTCGACAGATGGGAAATGGAAATGAT
>DASZQT010000262.1:0-14874 GCA_035549515.1 Pseudolabrys sp.
CGCGCGCGCGCCAGCGCTTCAGTAAAGCCTGTGGTGTGGATGTCGATATAGCCATAGTCGAGCGAGAGCTTGTCGGCGAGATGCACGAGCAAGCCGCTGAACAGGGCGGCGTCCATGCCCGGCGCGACCGACAGAAAAAGATCGGCATCCTCCGCGCTGGCGGTGCGGCGCGGATCTATGACGACAATCTTGGCGCCGCGCGCGCGCTTGTTGGCGACCATGCGCTGATAGAGCACCGGATGGCACCAGGCCGCGTTGGAGCCGACGAGCACGATGAGATCAGCCTCGTCGAGATCACGATAATTGCCCGGCACGGTATCGGTGCCAAAAGCGCGCCGGTGGCCGGCGACCGAGGAGGCCATGCACAGCCGCGAATTGGTGTCGACATTGGCCGAGCCGATGAAGCCCTTCATCAGCTTGTTGGCGACGTAATAGTCTTCGGTCAACAATTGCCCCGAGAGATAGAACGCTACCGAGTCGGGGCCGTGCCGCGCGATGGTGTCGGCGAAGCCTCCGGCCACGCGGGCGAGCGCATCGTCCCAGGAGATTTGCGCGAACGTGCCGTCGTTCCCGCGTTGCATCGGGTGCAGCAGGCGCGTGGCGAACCCAAGCGTCTCGCCGAGCGCGGTTCCTTTCGAGCACAGCCTGCCGAAATTGGCCGGATGATCGGGATCGCCGGCGATCAGCGCGCCGCCCTTGCCGTCGGGCTTCGCCAACACGCCGCAGCCGACGCCGCAATAAGGGCACGTCGTGCGTACGCTCGGCGGATGCTGCGAGGGAGCGTTCACAGCACAACTGCTCCCACGCACCGCGCCATCATCCCGTCACCCTGAGGTGCGAGCGGCCGAAGGCCGCGAGCCTCGAAGGGTGGCGGGGCCGTCATCCTTCGAGGCTCGGCGGCTACGCCGCCTCGCACCTCGGGATGACGGAGCGGAGCGCGTTCGCTCATATCAATAAACGTCCTGCTGATAACGGCCGCTCTTCTTGAGCTCGGACACCAATGCCGCCGCCTGCTCGGGCGTGCGCGCGCCATGCTTGGCCACGATGTCGACGAGCGCGGCCTCGACATCCTTTGCCATGCGCTTGGCATCGCCGCAAACATAGACATGCGCGCCATCGGTGAGCCAGGTCCACAGATCGCGGCCGACTTCGCGCATGCGATCCTGCACGTAGATCTTCTGATCGCCGTCGCGCGACCAGGCGAGCGACAGCCGCGTCAGGAGCCCGCTCGCCTTCATCTCCTTGAATTCGTCCTCGTAAAAGAAATCGCAATTGCTGCGCTGGTGCCCGAAGAACAGCCAGTTGCGGCCCTCGGCGCTCACGGCTTGGCGTTCTTGCAAAAACGCGCGGAACGGCGCAACACCGGTGCCCGGTCCGATCATGATAACCGGAACGTTCGGATCGGCCGGGAGGCCGAAGGCGTGCGCCTTCTGCACATAGACTTTGGCGGGCAGGCCCGGCGTCAAACGCTCGGCCAGACACGTCGAGCAGACGCCAAGCCGGCGGCGCGAGCCGATGTCGTAGCGCACGGCATCGACGGTGAGCGCGACGCGGCCGCGCGCGAGCTTGGGCGAGGACGAAATCGAATAAAGCCGCGGCTGCAGGGGATCGAGCGCTTCGACGAAGGCTTCCGGATCGGGCCTGATGCCGGGGAACTTTTCGATCGCCGCCAGCACATCGAGCACGGAAGCGTCGCCGTCCGGGTCCTCGCCGACCGAAAGCGCGCGCGCCTTTTTCCGGCGGTCGCCACCCGCAATATATGAGTAGAGCTGGAACAGCATGTCCGGTGCCGGCGACAACGATACTCCGGTGAGCAGCACGTCGCGTAAGGTCTCCGCGCCGATCGGAAAATCGGGCGGCGCACCGAGCGCCTTGAGCACGGCATCGACCAGCGCCGGGTCGTTGGTCGGATAGAGTCCGAAGGCATCGCCCACGGCGTAATCGAGACCGCTCGAGGAAAGATCGAATTCGACATGCCAGGTTTCTTTTTCCGAGCCCGGCTTGTTGAGCAGGCGGCGCGACACAAGCGTGGCGGTCACCGGATTGTCGCGCGAATAGCCGCGCGCGCCTTCCGCCGGCACGGCAGCGGGCGAGGCGGGTGCGGTAAGCGCGCTTTCCGCTTTCACCGCAGCACTGTCCAATTCGGCGTGCAGCGTTTTGAGCAGGCGGGCGGTGTCCTTGCCGCCCGGCACACAAAGGTTGAGCCGCGTCTCCTTGCCCTCGAAGATGGCGCCGGAATAATTGCGACAGTCGTAACCGCATTGGCCGCAGTCCTGCTGCGCCATCGCCGCCATCAAGCGCCAGCGCAACGGCTTGCCGTCGGCGAGCTTCATGCGTTCGGCAAGCGGCAAGGTCTGGTCGTGCCAGGGCGCGCCGCCGTCGTCGTCTTCGGCGCTCTGCCCCGCTCCACCGTTGAGCAAGCCCGCGGCCTGCTCGTTCGACAGCGCCGTCACGCCGAAGCCATCGAGCGAAATGAGGCCGGCGAAGAAACCGTTGAGCCAGGCGCGCTGTTCTTCCGAGAACGGGGCGGTCTCCGGCACCAGATTGGGAATCGGCGGCGGCATGTTTTGGGTCATTCACCCGCCTCCATTTCGAACAGGCGCTTGAGCGCGTCCACTTCATGCCGGCGCGAAAAGGCGAGGAAGGTCTCCTGCGCCGAGGCCCGATGCGCGAGATAGGCTTTCAGCATGCGCTCGACCATGCGCGGCGCATTGTCGGCCTTGATGTCACGATAAAGCTCGCGCGCGATCATGGCGTCGGGCCCGAAGCCGCCACCGACATAGAAATGATAACCCTCGATCTGCGCCTCGCCCTCCTCCACCTTGCAGGCGAGCAGGCCGATGTCGCCGATGTAGTGCTGGGCGCAGGAGTGATGACAGCCGGTGAGATGGATGTTTACCGGCATGTCCATCGCGACGCGCGCCTCGCACCATTGCGCGATGTCCTCTGCATGCCGCTTGGTATCGGAAGCCGCGAAGCGGCAACCGACATTGCCGGTGCAGGCGACGAGCCCGGCGCGCACCGAACTCGCCTTGACCGCAAGGCCGAGCGTCTCGATGGCCGCCTCGGCCGCCGCCACTTTGTCATCCGCGACGCCCGAGATCAGCAGGTTCTGCCAGACAGTGAGGCGCAAGTCGCCGTCGCCGAAGTCCTGCGCGACCTTCGCGAGACCCCGCATCTGCGCCACGTTCAAACGTCCGACCGGCAGCACCACGCCAATCCAATTCAGCCCTTGCTGCTTCTGCTTGTGCACGCCGATATGCGCGAAGCGGTCGAAGGCGGGACGCGGGGCGATGGCCTCCGCCGGCACTTTGGTCAGCGGACGTCCGAGCTGTTCCTCGACCTGCGCGATGTATTTCGGCAGGCCCCAGGCATCCAGCACATATTTGAGCCGCGCCTTGTTGCGGTCGGTGCGGTTACCATGCGCGATGAACACGCGAACGACCGCATCGGCAACTTGCGTCGCCTCCTCCGGCTTGACGATGACGCCGGTGTCTTTGGCGAAGTCCATGTGGCCGGTGATGCCGCCGAGCGCGAGCCGGAACCAGATGCCGGGCTCGACGCCGAAGCCGTCCCTCACCTCAACCGCCTGGAAACCGATGTCGTTGGTGTCCTCCAGCACCGGAATGAGACCGGCGCCGTCGAACCCCACATTGAACTTGCGCGGCAGGCCATAGAGCGCGCGCTCGTTGAGGATATGGAAATGCCAATCGCGCGCGTAAGGCCGCGTATCGATCAGTTCCTGCGGATCGATGCCGGCGGTCGGCGTGCCGGTGACATTGCGGATATTGTCGGCCCCGGAGCCGCGCGAACACAGACCGAGGTCCTGGATCGCCTCCACCACGTTGACCGCGTTCTTCGGCTCGATTTCGCGGATCTGGATATTGGCGCGCGTCGTGACATGTGAATATCCGCCGGCATAGCGCTCGGTCACGTCGGCCATGCCGGCAAATTGCCAGTGCGTAAGAATGCCGTTCGGAATGCGCAGCCGGCACATATAGGAGCTCTGCGCCGGCGCCACATAGAACAGCCCGTAATAGCGCCAGCGGAAATTGTCGGCCGGCTTGGGCGCCTCGTTTTTGCGGGCCTGCTCCTTCAAGCGCTCATAGGCGTCGAACGGATGCTGTTCGCGCTTGAACTTCTCCGGATCGGTGAGCTTGCCGCCTTCCGCCAGCACGCGGTCCTGGGCGGCGATGTGGATCGCGTCGGGGCCGCTCGGCGTGCTCGCGCCGCCGCCGGATGGCAGCTTGCCGCGCGCGGCGCGCGCAGCCGTGAGGCCGGAGGCAAAGCCTTCGAGATAACGCTTCTGGTCGGGAGTGAAATCGCTCGACATCGCCTGCCTCACGCCGCAATTTGCTTGGGCATGGAGCGTTCGGCCAAGGCGCGCCCGAACACGATATCGTCGCGGAAGGCTTCGATCGATGCGCCGGAACGGATCAGATCGAGATACCAGAGCCCGTCCGCGGTATCGCCGAACAGCACCGCGCCCACGAGACGGCCATCGGCGATCACCAGCTTCTTGTAGGTCTTAAGCCCCGCATCGGACAGCACGATCGGCTCGGTGCCGGGCGCCCCCATGAAATCGCCCGCCGAAAATACATTAACGCCCGACACCTTGAGATTGGTTGCCAGCACGCTGCCGCGATAGGCGGCTTGTGCACCTGAGAGATGCGTGGCGAGCACGCTCGCCTGCTCATAAGCGGGCTCAACCAGCCCATAGCAGACGCTCGCGTGTTCGGCGCATTCGCCGATCGCATAGATGTCAGGTCGGCTGGTTTGCAACCGGTTGTCAACCAGAATGCCGCGACCGATTGCAAGATCGGCCGTGCGCGCAAGTTCGACATTGGGCCGGATACCGGTCGCAACCACCACGAGATCGGCCGCTAGCTCACGCCCATCCTTCAGCGCGACCGCGTGCGCGCGCGTCTTGCCGCGAATGCCGACGGTCTCCGCATTGAGCTCGACCCTAATGCCGCGCGCCTCCACCGCCGTCCTCAGCATGCTGGCGGCGCGCGCGTCGAGCTGACGCTCCATCAGCCGGTCCATCAGATGCACGATGGACACCTGCGCGCCCGCTTTGGCGAGACCGTAACCGGCCTCCAGACCCAACAATCCACCGCCTATCACCACCGCTCTTGCACCGGTGGCGGCCGCCGCGTCGAGAGCCGTTACATCGCCGAGATCGCGGAACGTCATCACTCCCGGCAGATCCATGCCCGGCAAATCGAGTCGACTCGGGCGCGAACCGGTGGCGAGCACCAATCTGCTGTAGGGCAGTGTCGCGCCGCCGGCGAGCCGCACGCGACGGATTGACGGATCGATCGCGGTGGCGCGCTGGCCATAGAGCAACGTGACGCCACGGTCGCGCCACCACGAGGCCGATTTCAGTTCCACCTCGTCGACCGAGGCCTCCCCCGCCAGCACCGACGACAGCAGTACGCGGTTATAGGCGAGCCGCGGTTCGTCGCCGACCACGGCGATGGCATAGCGCCCGAGCGCGCGCGCAACGAGCTCTTCGACCAGCCGCATGGCGGCCATCCCATTGCCGACAATGACGAGCGGCTCGCTCATGATGTCATTCCGCCGCTTCGCTCTTGCCATAGGCTTCGGCGATCATGAAGTCGGCGAGCGTCGTGTAGGCGCTCGTCCAGGCGGCGGCGAGATCGTCGTTCCATTGCTCGCCGAGGCCCTGCTCCAGTGTCCACAACAGCGCGGCGCCGACCGGCGTGTAATCGTCGGGCTTGACGCCGTAATCGACGTGTTTCTTGGCGAGAGCGCTGGCGGCCGGTAGAATCTTCTCGAGGTCGCTGAGCCCATTCACGACCACGCCCAGCGTCATCATCAGCTTGCGTCCCTGCTCCTTCATGTCGCCGCTGAAAAGCGGCTGCGTCGCGGGCGCGATTTCGAACAGCCGGCCATAGAACAAGGCCGCCGCCTGCTCGGAAATTGGCCGCACTTGAGAAAAACTGTTCTGCACGAGAGTAACTTGGTCCGGGGTCATGATCGTTCTCCTCTGTTGCCGTCGCCGAGATTGTTCACGCCGCCTCTTGCGCCGCCCGTTTGCCGCCGGCGCCGTGCTCGAATTCCTCGAGGAAACCGAGCAATTCCTGCCGATATTCGTAGTAGCGCGGATGTTCGAGCAGGGTGCGCCGCGTGCGCGGGCGCGGAATATCGACGCTCATGATACGGCCGATGCGCGCCTTCGGGCCGTTGGTCATCATCACCACGCGGTCGGCAAGCAGGATCGCCTCATCGACATCGTGCGTGACACAGATCGCGGTCACCTGCGTGCGCGACCACACATCCATCAGCACTTCCTGCAATTCCCAGCGCGTGAGCGAATCGAGCATGCCGAACGGCTCGTCGAGCAGCAGGAGCTTGGGCGACAGCGCGAAGGCGCGCGCGATGCCGACGCGCTGCTTCATGCCGTTGGAAAGCTCGGATGCCGGCTTGTCCATGGCGTCGCTTAGGCCCACGCGCGCCAGGTAATAGCTGACGATATCGGCGCGCTCTCCCTTGCCGGCATGCGGATACACGCGGTCGACGCCGAGCGCGACGTTCTCGCGCGCGGTCATCCAGGGCAGCAGCGACGGGCTCTGAAACACCACGGCGCGGTCGGGGCCGGCGCTGGTGACTTCCTTGTTGTCGAGCACGATGCCGCCCGAAGTGACGTCGTTCAGCCCCGCCACCATCGACAGCACCGTCGACTTGCCGCAGCCGGAGTGCCCGATCAGCGAGACGAATTCGCCCTTGCGCATCAACAGGTCGAAGCCGTCCACCACGGTGAGCGCGCCGTTCGGCGTCGGATAATCCTTGGTCACCTGGTAGAATTCGACATAGCGCTGGTCGAACGGCGTGTCGGCGGCGGCGCGATAGGCCTTCGGCGGACCACGGTCGAACTGCACCGGGACGATGTTGGGCAATTCGTGCTTTTCATCGGCAACCCCGGCGCTGCGGCCCAGCCCCGTGTCCATCAAATACTGCGTCACCGCCGCGCGCAGCTTCTTGTAGGCCGCACTCGTGTTCATGGCGGCGCGATCGCGCGGACGTTCGAACGGTATGCGGAACTCCGGGCCGAAGCTCGCATCCGGCCCCGGATTGAGCGGCACGATGCGGTCGGCGAGCAGGATCGCTTCGTCGACATCATTGGTGATCAGCACCACCGTCTTCTTCGACTGCGACCAGATCGCCTCGATCTCGACTTGCAGCTTGGCGCGGGTGAGCGCATCGAGCGCCGACAGAGGCTCGTCGAGCAGCAGCATTTCCGGCTCCATGGCGAGCGCGCGCGCCACCGCCACGCGCTGACGCATGCCTCCGGAAAGCTCGGCCGGCTTGCGTTCGGCTGCGTGCGCGAGGCCGACCATGGCGATCGCGCGCTCGACGCGCGCGCGCCGCTGCGCGGCTGCTTCGCGCGTGAAAACCGCATCGACCGCGAGCGCGACATTGCCGCGCACCGATAGCCACGGCATCAGCGAATAATTCTGGAACACGACGCCGCGCTCACGGCTCGGCTCCGTCACAGGCGCACCTTTGAACAGCACCGCCCCGCTGTCGGGAGCAATCAAGCCGGCCATCAGATTGATCAGCGTGGTCTTGCCCGAGCCGGAGAAGCCGACGATGGCGACAAATTCGCCCTCCTCCACCGTGAGCGACACATTCTTGAGCACACGCGTGCGCGCGGGCTCTTCGCCGTAAGCCTTCGACACCGATTTCAATTCGAGCATGGCGGTCATACAATTTTTCCTTCGCGCACGATCTTTTCCGAAAACCGGTTTCCATCCCCGATCGGGGTCGAGGACATGCTTTTCGGGATCATGCGCGCTCACCGTGTCGCGCCGTGGGTGAAGGCGGCCTGCAACGCCAGCATGATGCGGTCGAGCAGGAAACCGATGATGCCGATGGTGAACACCGCCACCATGATGCGCGACAGCGAGGCCGACGAACCGTTCTGGAATTCGTCCCAGACGAATTTTCCGAGACCCGGATTCTGCGCCAGCATTTCCGCCGCGATCAGCACCATCCATCCGACGCCGAGCGAGAGCCGCAGCCCTGTGAAGATGAAGGGCAGCGACGACGGCAGCACGATCTTGACCACCTTGGTGTGCCAAGGCAGCCGCAGCACGCGCGCGACATTGGTGAGGTCCTTGTCGATGGAAGCCACGCCGAGCGCGGTGTTGATCAGGGTCGGCCACAGCGAGCACAGCGTCACCGTGATCGCCGAGACGAGAAAGGATTTCGGAAACAACGGATCGTTCGAGACATAGAGCGCGCTCACCACCATGGTCACCAAAGGCAGCCAGGCGAGCGGCGACACCGGCTTGAAGATCTGCACCAGCGGATTGATCGCGGTGCTCGCCGTCGGCGACAGGCCGGACAACACCCCGAGCGGCACCGCCACCAGCGTGGCGAAGATGAAGCCGGTGAAAACCGTTTCCAGGCTGGTGAGGATCTGGTCGAGATAGGTCGGCGCGCCGGTATAGGGCCGGATGCGCACCTCGGCTTTCGGGTTCTCCGCCAGGAGTTGCGCGTTACGCTTTTCCTGCCGCGCGTAGAAGGCGCGTTCCTTGGCGCGCGCGGCAAGATGATCGCCCCACAGGTTTTCCGCCTGCTGCCACACTTGCACCGGCCCGGGCAGCACGCCGAGGCTGGTCTTCACCTTCGGCGCCAGCACACCCCATGCGGCGAGAAACAACAGGATCGCGACGAGCGGAATGCCGAGCGTGCGCCACAACTCCTTGAGCTGCGGCTGCGCGCGCTCGCCGGCGGCGATTCGCAGGAGCGGCACCAGCCAGCCGATGCCCAGTATGTTGAGGGAGCCGGAAACGCGCGAAATGCGCGCCTGCCAGCGCTCTCGCCGCGCGGCGCGCGCAGTCTCCGCCGACACGTCAGCGCTGCCGAGGAATTCGCTTGCCGTAGACATTCCTAGTCGGTCCCTTTCGTTCCCTTTGCTAGCGCAAGGTGCGCACGAAGCCGGCGCGGCCGGACGGCGGGGCAGTCGCCCGGCCGGACGCCTTTAGTTGGCAACCACCTTCGAACCGGTCACGTGCTGGTCGCCCTTGAGCCCGATTGCGAGCTTGGTCAGGTAATCGTTCGGTTTGCGGCCGTCATATTCGACCTTGTCGATGAACTCGGCGGTCGGTTGGCGATAGCCGTCACTATCCCAGGGGAAGTCTTGCTTCTTGGCTTTGCCCTCGGCGACAAGGAGCTTGGCCGCTTCGAGATAGAGGTCCGGCCGATAAACGCTTTTTGCAACGTCGGCGTACCAGCTATCGGGCTTGGCATCGGCGATCTGGCCCCAGCGCCGCATCTGCGTGAGATACCAGACCGCGTCCGAGTAATAGGGATAGGTCGCGAAATAGCGGAAGAACACGTTGAAATCGGGCACGCTGCGCTTGTCGCCCTTCTCGTATTCGAAGGTGCCGGTCATCGAATTGGCGATCACCTTGGCGTCGGCGCCGACATATTCGGGCTTGGAGAGGATGTTCACCGCCTTCATGCGGTTGGCATTGTTGTTCTCGTCGAGCCACTGGCCGGCGCGGATCAGCGCCTTGGTGGCGGCAAGCACGGTCTGCGGATTTTTCTTCTGAAAATCGGCGGTGAAGCCGAACACCTTCTCCGGATTGTTCTTCCAGATCTCATAGTCGGTGATCACCGGGACGCCGATGCCCTTGAACACCGCCTGCTGATTCCACGGCTCGCCGACGCAATAGCCGAGGATGGTGCCGGCCTCGAGCGTCGCCGGCATCTGCGGTGGCGGCGTCACCGACAGAAGCACGTCGGCCATGATCTGCCCCGAAATGTCGGTCGGCGAATAGAAGCCGGGATTGAGGCCGCCGGCGGCCAGCCAGTAACGCAGCTCAAAATTATGGGTGGAGAGCGGGAACACCATGCCCATGTTGAAGGGCTTGCCTTCCGCCTTGTAGCGGTCGACGACTTTCTTCAGCGCGTCGGCTTTAATTGGATGTTCGAACTTTCCGTCCGGACCCTTTGGGATGTATTTCGTCATCTCCGCCCACACCGACTTGGCGACGGTGATGCCGTTGCCGTTCAGATCCATGGAGAAGGGCGTAATGACATGCGCCTTGGTGCCGAAGCCGACCGTGGCGCCGAGCGGCTGCGGCGCCAGCATATGCGCGCCGTCGAGTTCGCCGGTGATCACGCGGTCGAGCAGCACTTTCCAATTGGCTTGCGCCTCGACCGAGACATAGAGGCCTTCGTCCTCGAAATATCCGTTCTCTTTGGCGATGGCGATCGGCGCCATGTCGGTGAGCTTGATGAAGCCGAACTTGAGCTCTTCCTTTTCCGGCTTGAGCGCGGCGCGCGCGATCGAGGGCGCGAACAGTTGGAAAGCGGGCACGCTGCCGGCGAGCGTCGCCGCGCTGACGCCCGCCTTCAGCAGGGCGCGGCGATCGATGCCGTTCTTGCGCTTGGTGTCGGTCTTGTCGGTCATTCCCGTTCGTCCTTTCGGCGTTGCGAGTGGAGCCTTGCGTCCGGCCTGGTCGCGTCGTCTGCCTTCGAGCCAATAAAAAAGCCGCAGCCCTACAGCCCGCGCTTTTCGCGTGCAGAGGACAGCGGCGTTGCCAATCGGCCCGTCATTGGACCCGAGCGCGCGCCACGAGGCGGCGCTGCTCGCACTTCACCAATTCAAATGTTGTGCCAATTCGGCGGTTCGGACCGAACCACCATAGAATCAAGGCGTTAGGTCGATCTGGAGGCGCGCGCGCGAATCACGCGCGCTCACGGATCATGCCCAACGGGGCCGCACTGTGCGGAAAAACTGTGCAGCGCACAAATCGCTAGCGCACGATTGAAAGGCGCGGTTTGCCACCACGGAAATTGCGCCAGGCGGCGAGATGGCCGGCAATATCATCGGCAACAAAGGCCGGACCGACAAAGGCGCCGATGCCGTCGCTTGGTTCGCTCGGGCGCGGCGGTTGCTGGCCGAGCGCGGCATCGAAAAGGTCGGAGCGGAAGGCGTGCCGCGCCGCCGCCTGCAATTCGTCGGTGAGCGGTGCCTGCCCCCAGCGCACGATCTGCGCGTAGATCCAGTCGGCCTGCACCGGATCCGGCCGGCTCGCGGCTTCGCGCCCGATCATGATGTAGCGATTGTTCGCACGCGTCGTGCCATCGGGAGCGAGTTTCAGCGACCCCGAAAGCGTGCGCAGCACCAGACTGGGATCGACTTCAAGCCGCCGCGCAACGGTCGCCGCCACGCGCGGGTGCGCCTCGACATCCTCGATGAACGCGGCGGCGCGCGCGAGCGCGCGAATGAGCGCCGCCAGCACGGCGGGATTTTCGTTGGCCCAGCCTTCGCGTACCGCCAGCACCTTTTCGGACGCGCGCTGCATGATCTCACAGCCGAAATGCAGGATGTGGCCGACGCCCGATTCAACCGCCACCGAATTCCAGGGCGCGCCGACACAGAAACCATCGACGTGGCCGCCGGCCAGACTCTCCACCATATAGGGCGGCGGCAACACGACCAGCCTCACGTCCTCGTCGGGATCGATGCCACCGGCCGCCATCCAGAAGCGAAGCTGGTAGTTGTGATTGGAGAAGGGGAAGGTCATGCCGAAGGCGAGCGGCTCACCGCCCTGCTCCTTGCGGATGGCCACCACGCGCGCGAGCGCGCGGGCCGAGACCTTGGGATCGGCGAGGTCGCCATCGGCCAGCGCCGCGAGCTCCGCGAACAAGGATGCCGAGACCGTAATGGCATTGCCGTTCAAGGCAAAATTGAACGGCGTGATGATCGGCACCCGCACGTGACCGATGCCGAGGCTGGACGCGATGGTGAGCGGCGACAGCATATGCGCGGCATCGAACAGGCCGATATTGAGCTTGTCGCGTACATTCGACCACGACACTTCGCGCACCAGGTCGATGTCCAGGCCCTCGGCGGCGGAAAAACCATGGTCCGCGGCGACCAGCAACGCGGCGGCGTCCACCAGCGGAATATATCCGATGCGCAGCCTTGTCGCGCTCATTTGAACAACTCCGCGGCGGTCAACAGCGACTGCGCGATATCGATGATCTTCTTGTTCTCATTCATCGCGGTTTTACGCAGCAGCGCGTAAGCCTGCTCTTCGCTCAGCCCCTTCGCTTTCATCAGCACGCCCTTGGCGCGGTCGATGACCTTGCGTTCCTCGAGCGCGTCCTTGGCGCGGTCGAGCTCGGATTGCAAGCGAGAGAAGGCGTTGAAGCGCGAAATGCACAAATCGAGGATGCTGGTGATGCGCTCCTTCTTCAGCCCGTCGACGATGTAGGCCGACACGCCGGCATCAACCGCGGCGCGGATGGCGGCGCTGTCGCTCTGATCGACGAACATCGCCACCGGCCGCTTCACCACGCGGCTCATCTGGAACATCTGCTCCAGCATATCGCGGCTCGGGCTTTCCAGATCGATCAGGATAACGTCGGGATCGATGGCATAGACGCGGGCCAGCAGATTATGCGTCTCAGCGATGCGCTCGACCTGGGTGAAGCCGGCCTCGCGCAAACCATCCTCCAGGATGGCGGCGCGGATCGGGCTCTCGTCGACAATGGCGATCTTGAGCGTCGAATCGCGCTGACCGCTCGGCGGCGGCGTGCCGAGCCCCGGCGGTTCCGATCCTTTGCGTGTCACAGCCAAAACCATTGCCTCGAGCGCCACTGCGGCGTCGCGAGCCCTCGGCCCGCTGTTCCGCCGCCTTTGCACGCATTCCATGCAAGACCTATTCCAACGGCGAAGCAATCCGCCCTGTTCTTGCAGGTAACCATATGATTTTTCGTTGATTTCTGGGTAGGCGCCGTCGCGGCCAGGCAACCGGCACCGACCTTGAGCGGCATCACGCTCTGCCGCTTTCGGGTGCGGCCAGGCCGTCTATCAGTTCGCCGACGAGTTCGTTGAGCTCGTCCGGATTGGCGGCTGCGCCGAACACGTAGCGGTCGGGTCGGACCACAACGACCATAGTTCTGTTGGTCCGCAACCAGTCATGGAACAAGCAACCTTCCTCTGTGACTTTGATGACGTCGTCGGGCGCATCGGCCGGCCGACCGTCGCCGATAACGACGCGCGCACCGCCGAGTGTTTCCCAAGCCCGAAGGGATTGCGGCGTCAGCCACTGCCACGACTCGGCCGTCGCCGCCACCATGGCAAAGCCCGGCGACAGCACATCGTCGAGCCGCATCAGCGGACCATCCCCACAACGAACGCGCGGCTGCACAAACAAGCTGCCGGCGAGCTTCGCGTCCGACGCAATCAGACCGCCGGCAAGGTCGGGAATGAATTTCTGGCGAATGGTCTCGGCTTTGCCGGAGCGCAGCTCTTCACGGAGACGCTCGTCACGTGCCTCTGCCGCCACCGGATCGAGTTCGCCGATGATCTTGCCGAATTCCTTGGCGGTCGCCACCACGGCGCCGACATGCGGTTTGCGCTCGATTTCATAAGTGTCGAGCAGCACATCCTCCGCCCTGCCCGACAGCACGAAGGCGAGCTTCCAGGCGAGATTGAAGGCATCGCGCACGCCCGCCGACAGACCTTGGCCCAGAAACGGCGGCGTCTGATGCACGGCATCGCCCATCAAAAAAATGCGCCCCGCGCGCCAATGCTGCGCCAGCAATGCATGAAAGCGATAGACCGCCGAGCGCCAGAGCGTCAGGTCGGAGGTGTCGGTGAAGTCGCGCAGAACCTTCAGGATGTTGTCGTCGGATGCAAAATCTTCCGGCCGCTCGCCCGGCAGCAGCTTGATTTCCCAACGCCGCAGCGCACCCGGTCCCGGCAAAAAAGTCCCCGGGCGCGACGGCCGGCAATATTGAAAACATTTATTGGGGCGCTTGGCGAGGTCGGCGGCGAAAGCGTCGACCACCATCCACCACTCGTCGAAAGCGAGATCGTCGAGCGCGATACCCAGGCGCTTGCGCACGAAGCTGTTGGCGCCATCGCAGGCCGCGAGGTAGCGCGCGCGCAGCACGCGCATCGCACCGCCCTGCTCGACTTCCAGCGACACGCCATCGTCGTCCTGCGAAAAATTGACTGCGCGCGCCGATAACAACACGGCGGCTCCGGCGTAATCCGAGATCGTGCCGCGCAAGGCATGTTCCAGTTCGGGCTGCACAAAGGTCGCGGTCGGTACCCAGCCGAGTGGATAAGGCGGCGGCATCGGATCGAAGATCTTGATGAGTTCGCCGTCGACGCCGAGATAATGCGTGCCCGGATGCGGCGCGGTGCTCTTCTCCATCGTCTCGCCCAGACCGCACGCCTGCAACGCGCGCAGCACTTCATGATCGATAGTAATGGCGCGCGGCTTGTCGTAAATCTCGGCGGCCTGTTCGACGACGGCGATCTTGAGTCCATATCTGGCCAACAGATTAGCGAATGTCGCGCCAACCGGTCCGTAGCCGATGATCGCGACGTCATAGGTGATTGCGGTGCTTTCCGGCATTCTTGCGCGCGCTTTTTCCTCGGCCCCGACTTATTTCTCAGCGGCGCGAACGCCAAGAAATTTCTCCAGCGTCATCGGTGTCGGCTTCACCGTGGGCTCTCGCACGGCCGCGTCCGTAAACAGCGTCGCCTCCTCGAACCAGCCCTGCCGCGCCGGCAGGCCCCAGGGGAACGACACATTATGGTCCGTCGGGTCCCAGCCCACCGGCTCGTTCTCGATGTCCATGATCTGATAGTGCGTGTTGAACAACTCGACACGATGGCCGTCGGGATCGCGGAAATAGACGTACATGGCATGGCCCGGACCGTGCCGACCCGGCCCGCGTTCCACCTCGTGGCCATAGCCCAGTTCGCCGGCAATATCGCAGGCCTGCAGCAGGTGATGCACTTCCGGCGCCAGATACGCAAAGTGATGGATGCGCGGGCCAGTCCCGTTGAAGAACACGATGTCGTGC
>DASZQT010000263.1:0-8744 GCA_035549515.1 Pseudolabrys sp.
GCCGGCATGGAGGGCACGCGGCCGCTCTTGGTGGAAATTCAGGCGCTGGTCGCTCCCTCCGCGCTCGGAACGCCGCGTCGCGCGGTCGTCGGCTGGGATCCGAGCCGGCTGTCGATGGTGCTGGCGGTGCTCGACGCGCACTGCGGCGTGCGGCTCGGCGGCCATGACGTCTATCTTAATGTGGCCGGCGGCATGCGCATCCAGGAACCGGCCGCCGATCTCGCCGCCGCCGCCGCGCTGGTCTCATCGCTTGCCAATGCGCCTTTGCCGGCCGATGCGGTCTATTTCGGCGAGGTGTCGCTGTCGGGCGCTATCCGCCCGGTGGCGCAGGCGCCCGCCCGGCTCAAGGAGGCCGCCAAACTCGGCTTTGCCCGCGCCGTCGTTCCGGAATCGGCGCGCGCCGAGGCCGGCGATCCCGGCTTGCGGGTGAGCGATGTCGGCAGCCTCACCAGTCTGGTGGCGGACATCGCGGCGCTCGGCAAACCGCGTGGAAACGCGACCAAAAGCGGTGGACAAGACGGGTGACGGCGCGCGAGCGCCCCGCTATACACGGGGCGCAATCGAAACCGCCTTGCGGCGACCGCTTCCGGTGTCCGGGTGCGCGAGCGGAATGGGCTTAAAATTAAGCACTTAGGGCCGACACTGCGGTTCTGTTCCGGCGCCGTGGGGGCGGTTCCGGATAAGCGCTTCGGTGCGCACGAGTCGTCATAACAAGAGTCTTCCGATGCCGATCACGCTGCTCGACATCCTGCTTCTGGCGGTCATGCTGGTCTCCGGCCTGCTCGCCATGATCCGCGGCTTCATGCGCGAGGTGCTCTCGATCGCGGCCTGGGGCATCGCGGCCATCGCCGCCGTGATCTTTTCCGGCCGGCTGGTTCCGCTGGTCAAATCCTATGTCAGCCTGGGCGACACGGCGGTGAACGCGATCGCGGCGGCCATCGTGTTCCTGATCGTGCTGCTGCTCGTTTCGATCGTCACGGTGCGCATCTCCGACATGATCCTGGATAGCCGGGTCGGCGCGCTCGACCGCACGCTCGGGTTCCTGTTCGGGCTCGGGCGCGGCTTGATCATCGTGGTTGTCGCCTTCCTGTTCTTCGCGTGGCTCGTGCCGCCCAAGGCACAGCCGGTCTGGGTGCAGAACGCCAAGTCTAAAGTCGTGCTGCAAAGTACGGGACAATGGTTGATGTCCATGTTGCCGGACGACCCTGAAAGCACCATCTTGAAGCGGTTGAAGAAGCCGAAACCGGACGACCAGGACGCCCCCGATACGGGCTCCGGCCAGCGCTCGGAGCGTCAGATGCCGAACGTTCAGGCCCAAGCCCTTCGGGCCGAAGCCTTTCAGGACCACGCAAGCGGAACCCATTGACGATGTCACATGCCCCGCAAGACGCCCCGCCGACGGCCGACGAATTCGATCCTGAAGCCGACCGTCTGCGCGAGGAATGCGGAGTATTCGGCATCTTCGGCCATCCCGACGCCGCCGCCATCACCGCGCTCGGGCTGCACGCGCTTCAGCACCGCGGCCAGGAGGCCGCCGGCATCGTCACGTTCGACGGCAAACGCTTCCATTCCGAGCGCCGGCTTGGCCTCGTCGGCGACACCTTCTCGCGTCGCGACGTGATCGATCGCCTGCCCGGCACGACCGCGGTCGGCCATGTGCGCTACTCGACCACGGGCGAAACCATTCTGCGCAATGTGCAGCCGCTGTTCGCCGAGCTGGAAGGCGGCGGCTTCGCTATCGCCCATAACGGCAATCTCACGAACGGCATCACGCTGCGCCGCCAGCTCGTGCGCGAAGGCGCCATGATGCAGTCGACCAGCGACACCGAGGTGATCCTTCATCTGGTCGCGCGCGCGCATCGCAACCGCTTCGTCGACCGCTTCATCGAGGGCCTGCGCCAGCTTGAAGGCGCTTATGCCTTTGTCGGGCTGACCAACAAGAAGCTGGTCGGCGCGCGCGACCCGCTCGGCATCCGCCCGCTGGTGCTCGGCCGCCTCGATGGCTGCCCGATCCTCACCTCGGAGACCTGCGCACTCGACATGATCGGCGCGACTTATGTGCGCGACATCGAGAACGGCGAAGTCGTGGTGTTCGACGAGGACGGCATGCAGTCGCACAAGCCGTTCCCGCCGCAGGCGGCGCGGCCCTGCATCTTCGAGTACATCTATTTCGCGCGGCCCGATTCCATCGTGGGCGGCCGCCCGGTTTACGAAGTGCGCAAGGCCATGGGCTCCGAGCTTGCCGCCGAAGCGCCGGCGGGCGCCGATGTAATCGTGCCGGTGCCGGATTCCGGCGTGCCGGCCGCGCTCGGTTTCGCGCAAGCGGCCGGCATTCCGTTCGAGCTCGGCATCATCCGCAATCACTATGTCGGCCGCACCTTCATCCAGCCGACGCAGTCGATCCGCGATCAGGGCGTGCGCATGAAGCATTCCGCCAATCGCGCGGTCGTCTCGGGCAAGCGCATCGTGCTGGTCGACGATTCGATCGTGCGCGGCACCACTTCGCGCAAGATCGTGCAGATGATGCGCGACGCCGGTGCGCGCGAGGTGCATTTCCGCATCGCCTCGCCCGCGATCACGCATCCCGATTATTACGGCATCGACACGCCCGACCGCGACAAGCTCTTGGCGGCCACGCACGATCTCGAAGGCATGCGCGCCTTCATCGGCGCCGACTCGCTCGCCTTCCTCTCGGTCGACGGCATCTATCGCGCCATGGGCCTGCCCGGGCGCGACAATGCGCGGCCGCAATTCACCGACCACTGCTTCACCGGCGACTATCCCACCCCGCTCACCGATCTCGGCGCGCAGGAGGCGTCACCCCGGCAGTTGTCGCTGCTGGCGGAGGCGATTTAACGACCTCCAGAACCCGTCATGGCCGGGCTTGTCCCGGTCATCCACGTCTTTAGAACACCGTCAGCACAGGAAAGGCGTGGATGCCCGGCACAAGGCCGAGCATGACGAAGTAGAACATGTCGGACACCAGCAAGCCCCTCTCCGATAAAATCGCCCTTGTCACCGGCGCTTCGCGCGGCATTGGCTCCGCGCTCGCGCTCGAACTCGCACGCGCCGGCGCGCATGTGGTGGCGGTCGCGCGCACCGTGGGCGGGCTGGAAGAGCTCGACGATGCGATCAATGCCGCCGGTGGCAGCGCCACGCTCGTGCCGCTCGACGTCACCGATTTCGACGGCATCGCGCGGCTCGCGCTCGCGCTCAACGAACGCTACGGCCGCCTTGATGTACTGATCGGCAATGCCGGCATGCTCGGTACGCTGTCGCCGCTCGATCATGTCGAGCCGAAGGACTGGGACAGGCTGATGGCGGTCAACGTCACCGCCAATTGGCAATTCATCCGCACCATGGATGTGCTGCTCAAGCGCGCCGAGGCCGGGCGCGCGGTGTTCCTCACCTCGGGCCTGTCCTGGCTCGGACGCGCCTATACCGGCCCCTATGCGACCTCGAAGGCGGCGCTCAATGCGCTGGTGCAGGTCTATGCGGCAGAGACTGCGACCACCACCGTGCGCGTCAACGCATTCAATCCCGGCCCCACCCGCACCCGCATGTATGCGAGCGGCTGGCCGGGCGTCGACCAGTCGACGCTGCCGCCGCCCGAGGACGTGGTGAAGGCCATCCTGCCGCTCTGCCTGCCGAGCTGCACGGACAGCGGCAAGGTCTACGACTATCGCGCCGGCAAATTTCTCGCGTTTCAAGCGCCGGCCTAGCCGCCCACCCGCGCGATCGGCGGCGGGCTGCGGCCATCGGCGTCATCCCAATGTCGTGCGTAAGCGGCAATTTCCGTTTCCGCCCGCGCGCCTTCCCGGGTACCCTTGGGTGCGAGCCGGCGCGCTGGGGCAACGCAAGGCTGGCCGCGCCGGACGGGGCTGCATCGCGACAGGGGGAGAATCGATATGCGCATTTTGACACCGGCGACGCTCGTCGCCGCGGCATTTCTGCTGGCCGGTTGCTTCGAAGGCCCGCAAGGACCGGCTGGTCCGCAAGGAGCCAAGGGCGACACCGGCGCTGCCGGTCATGCCGGCATGGCAGGCCCGGCCGGCCCGGCTGGTCCCGCCGGCCCGAAAGGCGATGCCGGACCGAAGGGTGACAAAGGCGACAAAGGCGACGCCGGCGCCGCCGGCGACAGCAAGCTGCGCGTGATCGCGCTCGGCGAGGGCGAATGCAGCGCCAATGGCTGCACCGTGACCTGCGAGGCCAATGAGGTGATCGCCTCGGCGGTCTGTGCCGCCGATGCGCCCACGCAGCCGACCATCGCGGCCACCTCCGCCAAATGCGGGCCGGCCAAGGCGATGACCGCGATCTGCGCCCATAAATAGTGCGAACGGCAGCAGCGCCGGAGGCCGCCCGCTCACGCGGCCTTCGGCGTCAGTGCGGCGATCTCTGCGCCGGCGCCTCGAGCGCGGTTCCGAACACGCGGTCCCAAAACGCCGTTGTCACGCCGAAGTTTCCCTCATCGGAGCGATGGTGATGCCGCGCGTGACGCAAGCGCGCGCGATACAGGTACGTGCCCCGACGCGGACGCCAGTGATGCGTCGCGTAGTGCACGAAAACATAAACCAAATAACCCGTGACCAGGCCGGCCGTCGCCGCCGTCCCGAGGTCCAATCCGAGCGCTGCCCAGCACGGGCCGGCGACCGCGATCAGACCGATCAGCCCACTGGCCCAGCCGGGCGTGCCGATCAGCTCGTTCGGAGAATCGTGGTGCCGCTGATGGATGGCGGAAAGGATCGGTGCGTGATGGAATAACGCCCGATGCAGCACGTACTCGATCAAAGTCCACCCGGCGAGCCCGGCAAGAAAAAGGGCGGCCCAGGCAAAGGGTCGCGGCGGCATCGAGCGGTGAAATGCCAGCAAGGCGGCGGCGAGAACGAGTGGCGGAAAAATCAGAAATTCGGAAAAATAGCCGAGCTTGCTCATCTTCATGGCAGAATCCCAGGGCCGTCCAACATCCGCCGATGCCTAATCGTCGAATATGCCGCCTCCAGTACCATAGCGCACGGAAAATTTTCGCGCCAAAAACAACAGAGACCAGTGCGGCGCCGCCGCACTCACGCAATCGTGTGCTCCTTCATGAGCGGCGGCGGAAGCCGCGTGCTCAATGTTTCTTTTTCACCCGTCCCTCGAACGGGTTCTTCTTCTCGCGCAGCATGAGCCGGATCGGTGTGCCGGGCAAATCGAAACTGTCGCGCAGCGAGTTCAACAGATAACGCTTATAGGCGTCCGGCACGGCATCGGCACGGGTGCAGAACACGACGAAGCTCGGCGGCCGGGTCTTGGCCTGCGTGATGTAATTTAGTCTCAACCTGCGGCCCGACACCGCCGGCGGCGGATGCGAACTCACGGCCTGTTCGAACCAGCGATTGAGCGCAGCCGTCGGCACGCGCCGGTTCCACACTTCATAAGCGTCCACGATGGCCTGCATCAGCCGCTCGAGCCCCTCGCCCGTGAGCCCCGACACCGCGACCAGCGGCACGTCCTTCAACTGCATCAGCTTCTCGGCCGCCTGCTGGCGCAGCTTCGATATGGCGCCCGGCTTTTTCTCGCTCAGGTCCCATTTGTTGACGGCGATCACGATGGCGCGGCCTTCCTGCTCGATCAGGTCGGCGATGCGCTGGTCCTGTTCCTCGAAGGCATTCTCGACATCGAGCAGAACCACCACGACCTCCGCGAAGCGCACCGCGTTGAGCGCGTCGGCGACCGACAATTTCTCCAGCTTCTCATCGACGCGCGCGCGCCGCCGCATGCCAGCGGTGTCGTAGAGTTTGAACGGCTTGCCCTGCCAGTCGAGATCGACGGCGATGGCGTCGCGCGTGATGCCGGCTTCCGGGCCGGTAAGCAATCGTTCCTCGCCGACCAACCGGTTTATCAGCGTCGACTTGCCGGCGTTCGGCCGCCCGACAATCGCGACGCGGATCGGGTGCGGCCCCTCGCCGGCGGCCTCGGCTTGCTCGCGCTGCTCGGCGGTCTGATCCGGCAGTGCCGCGACCAGTGCGTCGTAAAGATCGCTCATGCCCTCGTTATGCTCGGCCGAGATCGCCACCGGCTCGCCAAGCCCGAGTTCGTAAGCCTCCAACCGGCGCCCTTCCGCCTCGCGGCCCTCGCTCTTGTTGGCGATCAGCACGGTCGGCTTGCCGGACTTGCGCACGACCTGCGCGAAGGCGCGATCTGTCGGGGTCGGTCCGGCGCGGGTGTCGATCATGAAAAAGATGGCATCCGCCTGTGCGATTGCGGTTTCGGTCTGCGCGCGCATACGGCCCGACAGCGTCTCGGGCGCGGCCTCTTCCAACCCGGCGGTGTCGATGACGGTGAATTCGAGATCGCCCAGCCGCGCCTCGCCCTCGCGGCGGTCGCGCGTCACCCCCGGGCGGTCGTCGACCAGCGCCAGCCGCTTGCCGACCAGCCGGTTGAACAGAGTGGATTTGCCGACATTGGGCCGGCCGACAATGGCGACGGTGAAATTCATGGGAACGACTTAGTGGTTTGCGCGCGGAAAAGCACGGTTCTTACCGAGCGCCTCGACTTATCCCTCCTCCGCTTGCGGGGGAGGGTGGCGAGCGCCGAAGGCGCAAGCCGGGTGGGGCCAATCGCAAATGAGAGTAGACCGCACCCGGCTCGCTTCGCTCGCCACCCTTCCCTTTCAGGGGAGGGATAGGGCACCGGGGTCTGGAACAACTACTGTTTCGAGAACGTCCCCGGCGGCGGAGCCGAGGGCCAGGGCGCCGGCGCGGGTTGCCCGGCCGGCGCCGGCCAGGGCGATTGCGCCTGTTGCGGTTGTTGCTGCGCGGGCTCGGCCGGCGGCGCGGCGGCCGGCTGCTGAGCGGCCGGGACCGTCGGCGCGGGCCGCTGCACCCTCACCTGCGTCGGCGCGCGCGCGGCCTGGCGAGGCTTGGGCTTCGGCTTAGCCTTGGGCTTTTCCGGCGCGGCCGGCTGGGCGGATGCGGTCTGGCCACCCGGCTGGCCGGCGACCGGCGGGGTGGTGGTGACATCGATCGCCGCGCCGGGCTGCTGATCTTCGTGGCCCTTCATGTATTCCGGCGGAATGCCCTGCGTGACGCCCGGCACGCCTTCCGGAAACAACGGCCGGCGATCGCCCGGCAGCGGCTTCTTCTTGTTGAGGCCGAAGGGATCGAGCGTATCGGGATCGAAATTCTCACAGCCCGCCAGCGCGGGCGCGAGCGCGATGAGCACGGCGAGCATCACGACTCGATGGAAACGACGCATGCGCCTGTCCTCAGCTCTCTTTCTCAACTCTTGCTCAGCCTTTGCCGCTGCCGGCGATCAGGGCTGAGAGCACGTCGGCACGGGTACGCGTGCCGGGCGGCGTTTCGGCATCGTTCGCGATCATATCGAGATAGTGCTTGGCGGCGGCGGTATCGTTGTTGTGCCACGCCGACAGCGCCAACAATTCGCGCGCGCTGTGGCGATAGACGCCGCCCGGCTCGGTAAGTGGATCGAGCCGCTTTTTCATCTCGGCGAGCGGCGCGCTATCGACGAGCAGCATGCCGGCGCGCACGCTGGCGAGGTCCTGCCAGAGCGGCCCCAGCGCGGCATCGCCGGCAAGCGCGTCATAGTCCTTCACCGCATCGGCTGGCTTGCTCTGCGCGGTCTCGGCGGCGGCGCGGAAGCGCGCCAGGATACGGTAGCCGTCGGGAGCCTCGGCGGCGGCCTTGACGAAGGCCGCCTCGGCCTCCGCGTGCTTGCCCTGCTCGCTCAAGGTGACGGCGGCCTCGAACTGGGCGCCGGCGGCGGCGGCCTTCTTGTTCTGCCAGTATTCGTAGCCCTGCCAAGCCGCGATGGCCGCCACGACCAGAACCGCGAACGCGACGATCAGCAGGCTGTAGCGTTCCCACAATTGGCGCAGCCGTTCGCGGCGGACTTCCTCGTCGACTTCGTGAAAAATGTCGGACAAACGGCTCACCCCGATGGAAATTGCGCCCGCCCCTCGTCGGGACCGCAGGGCCGTAACCTATCGATGTGGCGGACGCAAGGCAAAGCCTGCCGCGACAAGCGTTAAGATTCAGGGGGTTGCGTCTCCCTGAGGCTGCGACCCCGCCTCCTTATCCCTCCCCCGCTTGCGGGGAGCGTGCCCGTCGAAGCCCGAAGGGCGAGGACGGGCGGGTGGGGGCATTTGCGATGAAGCGTAAACCCCACCCAGCGCGCCATAGCGCGTCGCAGACGCGCGTATGGCTCGCCACCCTCCCCTTGCAGGGGAGGGATTAAGCGAGACTGCCGCGCGCGCCACGCCACACGCTTCAGCCCGTAGCCCGCATGAGCGTTAGCGAAATGCGGGAACGACGCTGCCGGCGGCGACACCACCCCGGATTGCGCTTCGCTTATCCGGGCTACGCGATCACCGAGTCAAAACGTCAATCTGACATGCGTCATCGCCCGTGTTCTTTGGCGGCCCCGGGCAGGCCATCGTTTGAACTCCTTCTCCGCCGCTCTGCGCAAAAAATGCGAGGGCGCGCGGGACGCCGTGGGTCCCGACGGACCCGCAGGTCTCGATGCCTCGCGGCATCGAGCGATAGTGGCCCGCGTCCACGCCGGATTCGACGCTTCAGACGGGCATCCGCAAGTCCGCCCAACCCATGGCGTCCCGCGCGCGGTGTTTGTGAGGTTTGCTCCGTGCCGCCCCCGGTGGATGTACCTTTCAGGCGCTTCGCCTTTCGGGCGCGAACGCCTTTTCCACCGCTATGGACCCGCGATGACGTGAGCCTCGGCCGACCCGA
>DASZQT010000264.1:0-5446 GCA_035549515.1 Pseudolabrys sp.
ATGTACCTGCTAATGACCGGCGGCGTGAGCGGCATCCAGTTGGTTGTGGAAGACCTGCTCGATCTCGACCGCCCGAGCCCGCGCGACCGGCTCGCCAGGCTGTTGCCCTGGTATCGCGGAAGCCTCGCCGTCGTTCCTGCCGCCGGCCAGCCAAAGCTTGCTCCCGACGCGGAGGAGAACACTGTCGCGTCGCCGGCGGTCTACAGGACCACGCCGGAGGAACGCGCCAAACGCGCCGTAATCCTTGCCGGCAACAATCAGGCAGTCGAAGTGGACGGGCTGCGAAAGAGCTACGGCGAACAGGTCGTGCTTGACGGGCTCAACCTCACGGTTCGGATCGGCGAGGTAATCGCCGTGCTCGGCCCCAGCGGCTCGGGCAAAAGCACGCTCCTGCGCTGCATCAGCCATCTCGAAGGCTGGGACGAGGGCACGGTGCGCGTCGGTGGCCGCCGCCTCGGCTTCAACGACGAAGGACGCCGGCTGTCACCCCGTGCGCTGGCGGACCAGCGCGCCAGCATCGGCGTCGGCATGGTGTTCCAACAGTTCAACCTCTTCAGTCATTTGAGCGCCAAGGAGAACGTCGCCGGTCCCTTGCGCTGGGTGCACGGGCTGTCGCGGCTCGACGCCGACCGGCGCGCGAGCGAACTCCTGGAGCGCGTGGGTTTGAGCCATCGTGCGCATGCACTGCCGCGGCATCTCTCCGGCGGCCAGCAGCAGCGCGTTGCCATCGCCCGCGCGCTGGCACCGAACCCGAGCGTGCTGCTGCTCGATGAGCCGACCTCGGCGCTTGATCCCGAATTGGTCAACGAGGTGCTCGAAGTTATCCGCAAGCTCGCCGTCGAGGACGGGCTGACCATGATCATCTCGACTCACCAGTTGCGCTTCGCCGACGAGGTGGCCGACCGGATTGTCTTCATCAGTGGCGGCGTGGTGGTTGAGCAAGGCCCCGCGCACGAGGTGTTGAGCGAACCGAAAAACCCGCTGACCGCGCGCTTCCTGCGCGTCATGGGGGCGGACAGCGCCTCGCAACTGCCGCCCTGATCGCCTGCCAGGTTAAACGGTCTTTCCATCGCTTACCGAACGACAACCTGCCGAACACGAGGTTACCAGTATGAGGCACCACTCCCTTCCCGTGTCGCCTAAGACCGTTCACTGGGGATATTTCAGTAAAGTTGTGGCGCCGGCGCTGATGTTGAAGTCCGGAGACCGCGCCACCATCGAGACGTTGACCCATCACGCCAACGACGACTACGAGCGCATGATCGCCGACGATCCCGGCGCCGAAAGCGTATTCCTGTGGACGCGCGAGCAAAAGGCGGTGGCGCGGCGCGGCGCCGGCCCGACCGAAGGTCCTTTCATTCGCGGCGCCGGCGAAGGTCTCGGTGTGCATCTGATGACCGGCCCTGTGGCGATCGAAGGCGCCGAGCCTGGCGACATCCTCGAAGTGCGCGTGCTCGACGTGCGGCCGCGCCCCTGCTGTAACCATGCCCATTTCGGCAAATGTTTCGGCTCGAACGCCGCCGCCAACTGGGGTTTCCATTATCACGACCTCATCGAGGAGCCGAAGCCGCGGGAGGTCGTCACCATCTTCGAACTCGACACGTCGGGCGAGCCGTTCGCGCGCGCCGTCTATAACTATGTATGGACGCCGCAAACCGATCCCGACGGCATCGTCCATCCGACCATCGACTATCCCGGCGTGCGCGTCGACCACCGGCTGGTGACGCGGCGGGAAAACATCCTGCCCAACGTGAAGGTGCCCGCACGGCTTCACTTCGGCACCATGGGCCTCGCGCCATCGGAAGCCGATTACGTCAGCTCGATCCCGCCGAACTACACGGGCGGGAATATCGACGACTGGCGCATCGGCAAAGGCGCACGCATGTATTATCCGGTGGCCGTGCCCGGCGCCTACTTTTCCGTCGGCGATCCGCACGCAGCGCAGGGCGACAGCGAACTCGGCGGCACTGCCATCGAGACCTCGCTCACCGGCGATTTTGAATTCATCCTGCACAAGAAAAACGACCTCGGCGGCACCGTCTTGGAAGGCCTCGCTCACCCGCTGCTCGAGACCGATCAGCAGTGGTCGGTCTACGGCTTCACCTTTCCCAATTACCTTGCCGAATTGGGCAAGGATGCGCAGACGGAAGTCGCGCAGCACGCGAGCCTCGACAAGGCCATGCGCGACGCATTCCGCAAGCTGCGTCGCTTTCTCATGACGGTGCATCGCATGAGCGAGGACGAGGCCATTGCGCTGATGTCGGTGGCCGCCGACTTCGGCGTAACCCAGGTGGTCGACGCCAACTGGGGCGTGCACGGGTCGATCCGCAAGAACGTTTTCACCGGCGCTTGAAGCGCTCCGCACGCAACCGCTTGCGACGGGATTTATCGTGAGTTTTCACAGAGATCGGCGACCGAAGGATCCCCGCTTCCTGGCATGGCCCTTGCTTGATTCGGGACAGCCACCGGATCAAGCCATGAGTGTTTGCGCGTTCACCAGCGAGTCCTATTCCGCGCCCGACCGCATCGCCGCCTGGCAGGACAGTCTCGGCGCCTTGGGACTACGGTCGTCATACCTGGCGGCCGCGCACGGCCTGCACGCTACTGCGTTTCGACGGGAGTCGCCCGATGGAGTGATTGTCGCGCGGCTCGGTGCCGGCCCGCAGACCTTATCGCCGGCGTCGCAAAACGCCGATCTCCCGCTCATCCTGATGTCGCTCGAAGAAGGCGCCGCGCTGAAGGCGGGCGATGCGCGTCATGCGCTTTGCGCCGGGGATCTCGCCGTGCTGCCGCGCCAGGAGGCCTGGGAGTTCAGCTTCAAGCGCGAAATGCACGTCGTCGCTTTATCGGTCGGAAGCAGCGCTTACCACGGCCGCAAGATCGGCTCCTTATCTTTCGGACGGCCCCGCATCGTGCGCGCGGAGGGTCTCACGGCCGTGCTGGCGCGCAGCTTGGACGCCGCCGCCGAAAGCCTCGAAATACTGACCGCCGCTGAGTGGGCGACGCTCAGCCAGGCACTCGCCGAAATGTTGCTAACACTTCTCCGGCAGCCGACGGACGGCAGTGCGGACGCCGGCGGCACGACCGTGCGCGCGGCACTGCTTCACCGCATCTACCAGACCATCGAGCGCTCGCTCGACGATCCCGAACTGACTCCGGCCCGGGTCGCGCAAGCCGAGGGCATTTCCGAACGCTACCTGCAAAAGCTGTTTGAGACTACGGGTGACAACTTCACCCTTTATCTGCGGCAACGCCGCCTGCATCGCACCCGCGACGAACTGGCCAACCCGGCGAACGCCAGCCAGTCCGTGTCCGAGATCGCTTTCCGCTGCGGCTTCAATGACGCCGCCCATTTCAGCCGCGCTTTCCGCGAGCGCTTCGGCCTGTCGCCGCGCGAATTCCGCCGGCAGGAGGCCGAACGGCTGGCGGAACCCGCCGGTCCACACAGCCAGCGCGGCTGGCCGCAGAAAGCACTGACCCAATTGCGCGCCCGCCGCGGTGCGGCAAGGAACGCATTGTCGGGCTCAACGTCCGGCGGTGCGACCGGCGCGGTCGCGGCGGAAACGACGCCGCGGCACCATCACCTTCACGTCACAGCAGCACATGTGCACTGGGGCTATTTCAGCCATTCGCTCAGGCCAATCATTGAAATCAAGTCCGGCGACACGGTCACCGTCGAGACACTCACCCAGCACGCTTCCGACGATTCCGAACGTATGATCGTCGGCGATCCCGGGGCGGAGAGCGTGTTCCGCTGGACGCGCAACGAAAAGAGCGTCGACCGCCGCGGCGCCGGCCCGATGGACGCATCGATCTACGGCCGCGGCGCCGGCGAAGGTTTCGGCGTGCATATCTGCACCGGACCGATCGCCGTCAAGGATGCGCAGCCGGGCGACGTGTTGGAAGTACGCATCCTCGACATGACGCCGCGCCCGAGCCGCAATCCGAAATTCGCCGGCCGCGCCTTCGGCAGCAACGTCGCGGCGTGGTGGGGCTATCATTACCCGGAACTTCTAACGGAGCCGAGGCCACGCGAAGTCGTGACCATCTACGAAATCGTCACCGACGCCGGCGAACCCTATCTGCGCGCGGATTATTCATATCAGTGGACCCCGCAGACCGACCCCTTCGGCGTCACCCACAAGACCTACGATTACCCCGGCGTTCCGGTCAGGCCCGACAGCGTAACGCGACGCCACAACGTCCTCGACGGCGTGCGCATTCCCTTGCGGCCGCATTTCGGCGTGATCGCGGTAGCGCCGCGCGAATCGGATCTCGTCGACTCGGTGCCGCCTTCCTATTTCGGGGGCAATCTCGACAACTGGCGGCTCGGCAAGGGCGCGACCGTCTACCTGCCGGTCTCCGTGGCCGGCGCGCTTCTATCGGTGGGCGATCCGCACGCGGCACAAGGTGACGGCGAGCTCGGCGGCACGGCCGTCGAATGCTCGATGACCGGCACATTCAAGGTGCTGCTGCACAAGAAGGCCGACTTGCACGGCCGCCCGTTCGGCGACGTCACTTATCCGCTGATCGAAACCGAAAGCGAATGGGTGCTGACCGGCTTCAGCCACCCCAACTATCTCGCCGAATTCGGGCCCACCGGCCAGAGCGAGGTCTACGCCAAATCGTCGCTCGACCTCGCCATGAAGGACGCGTTCCGAAAAGTTCGCCGCTTCCTGATGAACGCACGCGGCCTTACCGAGGATGAGGCGATCGCGTTAATGTCGGCGGCGGTCGATTTCGGCGTGACGCAAGTGGTCGATGGCAACTGGGGCGTCCATGCCATCATCAGCAAGCGGCTGTTCGCCGACCGATCCTCTCGTTAAGACGCGACACGAGGCCAGACGTGCAATTCCATATGATTTCCGGTGGACCGAAGCCTGTGGCGCCTTTCAGCCATGCGGTCGAGGCCGATGGGTTTGTCTTCGTCACCGGCCAGATGCCGGACACGCCCGACGCAGCCGGCGTGCTCCCGGACGGAATCGTGGCCCAAACCCACAATGTGATGGCCAATCTGCGCACCGTTCTCGCCGGCCTCGGTCTCGGCTTCGAGCATGTGGTGATGGCGCGGGTTTACCTGACGCGCTTCAAGGAAGACTATGCGGCGATGAACGAAGTCTATCGCAGTTATTTCGCCGCAAGCCGCCTGCCCGCCCGCACCTGCGTAGGGGTGACGGGACTTGCCTATGACGCACTGATCGAGATCGATTTGGTCCTTCGGCGGCCGATGTAAATCACTTACGGTGTGTACAGAACCCCGTGGCACTCCTCGACGCGCCGGGTACGAAGTCCTAGAAAATTTAGACCGCCATAATCCCTATGCGTCCTGGATCGGCAGCATATTGTGTTCCAGACCTTGGCGGTGGGCAATTATTTCGCCGCTGACGATATCATCAGGGAATCTTCCATACCAGGCGCTTAATACAATCCAGCTACCGGGAGTGAA
>DASZQT010000265.1:0-1716 GCA_035549515.1 Pseudolabrys sp.
GGCATCCTGGGCGGCATCGTGCTGGTGGCGAGCTGGGCGCAGCTTCAGCCGGTCGCGGGCGGCCCGCTGGTGCCCAATGTCATCGACAATTTCCTCAGCCAGATCCGCGTCTACAACAGCCATCACCCGGAAAAGCCGCTGGCGGTGAAGCTGCGCGTCTGGAACGGCTTCATGGCGCCGATGTGGGCGAAGAGCATCGGCGGCGCGCCGATCCAGGTCATCGAGAATATGGGGCAGCCAAACGAGAAGCACCGCACACTCGGCCGCTTCTGGTCGCCGGCCTATCGCGCGGCTTACGCCAAGCTGCAGACCATGCTGGCGGCGCGATACGACAGCGAGCCGCTGATCCGCGAAGTCTCGATCACGCAATGCATGGCGTTGACCGCCGAGCCCTTCGTGGTGTCGGTCGAGCCCGGCGTGATGCCGCGCCTGCGCGCGAACGGCTTCACCGACTCAGCCTATAAGGATTGCCTCGAAAACGCGGTGTCGGATTATGCGGCGTGGCAGCAGTCGCGGCTGGTGCTCTCGGTCAACCCGCTCCATCTGGCGGCCAAGCCGTCGGCGCATAATCCCAAGTTCACCGAAAAGGTCATGCGCGCCTGTCGCGCTTCGATCGGCTCGCGCTGCGTGTTCGACAATCACGACCTCACCGTCGCGGCGCAGGTGCCCGCGTCTCTCGCGCCGATCTACGCCTTCATGAAGCAGCTCGGCCCGGAGATCGAATTTCAGACCTACAACGAGACGCCGGCGAATTTCGCCGGCACCATCAAATACGGCGTCGATCTCGGCGCGAGCTCGATCGAGCTCTACCAGGATTTCCCGGGGCAGGGCTTCACCGGGGTGCCGGACGCCACGCTCAAGCTCTGGTCGAGGTGGCTCGACGCCAATCCCGGCACGCCGGTCAACTGAGCCGGCCGCATTTAGCGTCATGAGCCCGGCGTTGTGCTTGCGCTTGCGTCGCCGGCGCGCTTCCATGCGCGCGGACCGGCGAGGGCGAGGGCATGACATGAGCGGCGACACCAATCCGCGCGGCAATCTCACCGTGCGCATCAGCGCGATGCCGGCGGACACCAATGCCAATGGCGACATTTTCGGCGGCTGGGTGCTCTCGTGCATGGACCAGGCCGGCGGCATCGCCGGCGTCGAACGCGCGCGCGGCCGCGTCGTCACCATCGCGCTCGATGCCATGAAATTCATCCGGCCGGTGCGGGTGGGCGATGTGCTCGAGGTCTACACCGAGGTTGAAAGCATCGGCCGCACCTCGATGAAGATCCATGTCGAGGCCTGGGCGCGGCGCTTCGAGACCCACATCCACGAAAAGGTCACCGACGCCAATTTCACCTTCGTGGCGATCGACGGAAATGGGAGGCCGCGACCTATCCCGCCCGCGTGAACAGCCCGCGGTCGATTGAGGCGATAGCAAAACGGCGGGCGTTGTGCCCGCCGCCCTATTTTTCGACGACCGCCCTCAGTTCGTCTTCGTCGCCTCGCTCACCAGCACCGGCTTGTCGCGCCACACGTCCGGAAACATCGCCTTCAGGTTCTGCACTTTCGGCGCATCGTTATAGACGATGTAGGGCTGTGAGGGGTGCTTCACCGCATAGTCCTGGTGATAGCCCTCGGCCGGGAAGAAGGCCGCCTTCATGGTGCCGGTCTTGGTCACGATCGGCCGGCTGAAGGCGTGCGCGGCGTCGAGCTGCGCGATATAGGCCTTCG
>DASZQT010000266.1:0-5104 GCA_035549515.1 Pseudolabrys sp.
GGACCAGCGACGGCGCTTTGTCGAACGACTACGATCCGGGACGCTCGGCGCTTCATAATTTCAAGGTGGTGTTCGGCTTCCGCGCTTTCGGCAAAGACCTCGACGGCGGCGTCGATGGCGGGCCGTTCTGGGACGACCTGACCGCCTTCGCCGGGGACGATGCCTTTTACAAGCTCGACCAGGGCAATGGCATGGTGTGCGGCCCGATGGCCGCGAGCGTGCAGGACGAGGACAAGCTCGAACAGGCGCGCAAGAAGATCGAGAGCGGCGATGACGTCGCCGATTGGTATTTCGTGTTGCGCGACACCAAGGTGATGAAGGCGCCCGACGACAAGGGCCTGCCGGTCGGCTCGATCAACGGCCAGGCTTTCCCAGTGCTGAGCACGGCGCCGGCCGCGCGCGCCGGCCAGCCGGCGCCGCAGCCGACCCACTATGAGATCCTGCTGCCGAACGGCAAGTCCGGTTGGATTCCCGTCAGTGCCGCGCGTCCCTTGGACTCGAGCCGGCTGTGTTTCACGCAAACCGCCAAGCGCGACTGGGCGATCGGCCTCTACGACGCGCTGGCCAATGACGACAACGCGGACGACGACGACGATAACGGCAACGCAAAGTGAGCCGCTCTCGCTTGCGATCGACCGCCTGACGAATACGAGCAAGGGGCCGGCGACAAGCCGGCCCTCGGCTTTTCGGAGCCTGTTGCCGATTGGAACCGCGCCGCGCGCCCGAAGCGCGCGGAACCCCCTTGCTGCCGCCCGAGTTGCCCCTGCGACCACATAACGGAACGGGAGGTGTCCCATGCGGGCGCAAACCAAAACGCAGGCGCAACTCGCCACCCTCGTCTTCATGATGATCAATGCCGTGCTGTTCGGCATCGGCGTCATCGCCGTGCTGACCATTCCCGCCACGCGGGCCGATGCCGGGCCGTGGATCGTCGCGGTCGTGATCGCCAGCGTTCTCGTGAGCGCGCCGGTCTCATGGCTGATCGCGCCGCGGCTGCGCCTGCGCTACTGGAAGCAGCGCGCCGCTCAACAGCACCACGCCAGCCTCCCTCAGCACGGCTAGCGATCGACGCTGGCGCCAAACGACACTGGCGCCAAACGTCAATAGCCGGGCCGCCCCATAGGAGCGGTCCGGCCGATCCGTTCGCCCATCAACCGCTCAGCGGTAACGCCAGCGGCCGCCGCGCCAATAGCGGTGGTGCCAATAGCGCCCGCCCCAGTAATAACGGCCGGGACCGTAACGCCAGCCGCGCCAGCCCCAGGGACCGCCCCAGCCATAGCCGCGGCGCCAGCGATAGCCGCAGCGGTACCAGCCCGCCCCATGCCAGCCGCGCGCGTACCAGCAGTAGCGGTTGCCACGGTAGACATATTGCGCCTGCTCGACCGCGTTGAGGCCGTCCGACGCCGTGCTCAACGGCGCCAAACCACCGGCTGGGGCTGCTTGCGCCGGGCCCATCAGCAACGAAACCGCGCCGACGGTGACGGCGAAAATGAGTGCCAAACCGAATTTGCGCATGATCCTCCTCGTGCGTGCGTGAAATGCCCCCTGCCCCGGAGCATTCAAACAGCGCCCCGATGCGCTAACCTTGACGCAGGTCAAAAGGTTCCGCAGCCCGCCCGCCGGGCGCCGCCTCGGCCGTCTGCGCCGTCCCGTAGCTTGCCGGCTTACGCAATTTTTACTCCTTGTCCAGAGATTGGGGCCTTCGAGCCTGAAGGAGCGACAATTGGATTTATCGCCCGGCATCGATTTCCTGCTCGGTCAGACGAGCAAGCTCCTGTTCTCGCTCGGCTCGCATTTTTCGCTGACCTCGCTGGCGGCTGCGCTCGCCATCGCCGCCGGCTTTTTCGCCTGGCAACGTCACAAGCGTGGCCGCAAGGTGCGCCTGCGCACCATCTGGCACGCGCTGTTTCCGCGCCACATCGTGGAGAGCCCGTCGAACCAGGCCGACATCGGCTATCTTTTCTTCAACGTGTTCGTGTTCGGCATCGTGCTCGGCTGGGCGATCCTGTCCTACCAGTTCGTCACCAATGGCATCATAGCGGGACTCGTCGCGCTGTTCGGACCGGTGACGCCCTCAAGTCTGCCACCACTCGTGTCACGCTCGGTGGTGACGCTGATGCTGTTCCTCGCCTATGAGCTCGGCTATTGGTTCAACCACTGGCTCAGCCACAAGGTGCCACTCTTGTGGGAATTCCACAAAGTGCATCATTCCGCCGAGGTGCTCACCCCGCTGACCAATTTCCGCGTCCATCCGGTCTATACCTGGATCTTCGCCAATATCCTCGCGCTCTCGGCCGCCATCGCCAACGGGCTGGGCAATTACATGTTCGGCAACACCGCGCATCAATATGCGCTCGCCGACACCAATATGATCCTGGTGCTGTTCATCCACGCTTACGTGCATTTGCAGCACTCGCATATGTGGATTTCATTTACCGGCGTGCTCGGACGCATATTCGTGTCGCCGGCGCATCATCAGGTGCACCATTCGGCCGACCCGAAGCACTTCAACAAGAATTTCGGCAGTTGCCTCGCGCTGTGGGACTGGATGTTCGGCACGCTCTATGTGCCGGGGAAGGAGCGCGAGAAGCTCACCTTCGGCTTTCCCGGCCGCGCCGATGCCCATACCGTGAAGGGCGAACTGGTGGCGCCGCTCGTCGACGCCGCCGCGCATCTGAGGCCGGCGCGCCGGCCCGCTTTGCCCGAGCTTCCGACTGCACGCCGCGAGCCTATCTAACCCGCTTCGTGCCCGAGTGCCTCGACCTCGCGCAGCCAACTTGCGCGCGTCTCATCGCTCACCGCCTCGATCATGCCGTAGATGGTGGAGCGCACCGGCTTCACGCCAATCAAATTCAGGATGTTGCGCCGGATGAGCTTGAGGGCGTGCGCGCCGTAGTACCAGCGGTAGAACCAGCCCGGCATGCCCATGGTCATGACCACGCGCGCCGACTTGCCCTTGAAGATTTTGAACGCCGCGAGGGCGCCGGCCCCGCTCGTATTCGCGGCGGCGGCACGGATCGCGAGCAAGTCCGGCTGCAATATGCGCTCGAAAAACCCTTTCATGATCGCGGGCATGTCGCCCAGCCACAGCGGGAATACCAGCACCCAATGGTCACTGCCGCGCAATGCATCGCGCGCCGCGACCAGATCGGGCTCCAAGGGCTGCTCACGCCGATAGCCTTCGCGCAGCACCGGCTCGAAATTCATCGCGCCGAGCACGAGCACTGTTGCCTGATGCCCGCCGCTCTCGGCACCGCGCTGATAGGCGCGCCCGAGCGCCTCGCAATAGCTGTCACGCGCCGGATGCCCGACCACGATCGCAATCTTCGCCATGCGCAAGCCTCCGCTGCCGATGGCGGACGCTAGTCGCGCCGCCACCGTCCCGCTTTGACTTGCCGCAAGTCCGGCGCGCTCAGGGCGCCGGAATGATCGGCAGTTCGAGATAGCAGGCGTGCGCGCCGCCGGTCGTCACCGTATTGGTGCCGCCGAACACCTCCGGCGGCCGGTCCTGCGGATGGTTGTGCAGCATACGGCCCGGCGTGTCGGGGAATTGGAAATCGCGTCCCATCAGCGTGAGCACCAGGCGGTAGCCCTTCGGGAACACCATGCCGGTCGGCCAGACCTCGACATCGACCTCGTAAAGCTCGCCCGGCGTCAGCTTCTGGATTTCGTCATGCGCGTGGAACACGCGATGCGGCAGCGAACGCGTCGCGTCGATTTTGCGGTGTGAGGCGCGCAGCCAGCCCTTCGCCATCGTGGTCTGCTCATGCGCGCCGTTGAAGACGATCTCTTTATCGTCGGGGCCGAACACGCGCAGATTGGCGAAGATGTCCATGTCCGCGGTGGAGGACGAGACCCACAGATGCAGCGTGACAAAACCACACACCTCGGTCTCCTGCTCGAACGGCGGCGTCGAGAAGCTCACGCCCTCGCCCAGAGCCTCATAGCTGACGCTTGATTCCTTGGCCGGGTTGTCGCGGACGATGCTTTTGTTCGCCGCATCGAGATAGAACTTGGTCCATTGCGTGCGCGCGAGCGGGAATTCCTGCTCCGCGCGCGCCTGCGAGCCGTCCGGGCGGCGCACCTGGATCAGCACCGGCGGCTGCTTGTCCCAGCCGTTGTCGTCGCCGCGCAGGAAGTGGCCGAAGAACTTCTTCTGCATCGCCACGTATTCCGGGAGATAGAAGCTCTCCCAATGCGTGCCGACATGCAGCGACAGCCATTTCTGCTTGGAGGAGACGCCAAGATAGCCCTCGATATTGCCGCGCAGATGCAGGCCCGGACCGCCCCAGTTGCCGGCCGACAGCACCGGCACCTCGATGCGCGAGAGGTCGGGCGTGCGCTCGCCATACCAGGCGTCGACCAGCGGATGCGCCAGCAGGTCGCCCGGATAGTCGGCGCGATTATAGCGCAGCATCTCTTCCGACAGCGCCGGCCCGCCGGTCGGGCGTTCGCCGGTTTCGCGGTCGCGGTGATGCGTGTTGCCGTTGCCGTATTGATTGACGAGCACCTGGCGCGGCCACCAGGCCGTGGTGAAGCTGTTGGAGAAGATGCCGCCCTGGTGGGTGGAGTCGCGGTAGTAGTCGACGAAGCCTTCCCACGGGCAGATGGCGGCGAGATGCGGCGGGCGCATCGCCGCGACAGCCCACTGCGTGAAGGCGTAATAGGAAATGCCGCACAGCCCGACCTTGCCGTTCGACCAGGGCTGGGTACCCGCCCATTCGATGCACTCGTAATAGTCGTGCATCTCGCCGGGCGAGCGCGGATCGAGATAGCCCGGCGACTTGCCGGTGCCGCGCGAGTCGACCTGCACGACGACGAAACCGTCCGGCACGAAGCGCTCGGGATCGACGGTTTCCCAGCGCAGATATTTGCCTGAGGAACCCTCCTCGATCAGGCCGGGATAGACCGCGATCAGTTTGTCCCATTGCGGCTTGAAGCCGTCCTCGAAGTGGATGTCCTTGCCGTAGACGCCCTGCGCCATGATGACCGGATAGCGGCCTTCCTTGGTGGGCCGGAACACATTGGCGCGCAACACGAGGCCGTCGCGCATCGGAATGCCGACATCCTTCTCAACCTTCATCTCATAGCGGGCAGCGCTCAT
>DASZQT010000267.1:0-15785 GCA_035549515.1 Pseudolabrys sp.
GGAACCACTTCGATTCGTATTCCTCGCCGAGACCGTTCTGCGTGTAGGTCTTCAGATGCAGGAAGTAGGCGCCGACCGGGCCGTAACCGTCCTTGAACCGCGCCAGCACGATGCGGTTTTCCATCTGGGTCATCTTGGCGCCGGCATTGATCATGAGGCCGTAGGCCGACGCGGACGACCAGGGCGCATACCAGGTGCGACCCGAACCCTCGCCAACCGAACGCGGCTTGAAGATGTTGGACGCGCCGCCCGCGCCGCAGATCACGGTCTTCGACTTGAAGACGTGGTAGTTGCCGGTGCGCACGTTGAATCCGACAGCGCCGGCCACGCGGTTTTCTTTCGCATCGTCCATCAGCAAATGCGTGACGCAGATGCGGTTGAACACCTTGTCGGCGGATTTCTTGGCGGCCTCGGCCACGATCGGCTTGTAGGACTCGCCGTGGATCATGATCTGCCAGCGGCCTTCACGAAGATAGCGCCCGGTCTTCGGGTTCTTCATGATCGGCAGGCCCCACTCCTCGAACTGGTGCACCGTCGAGTCGACGTGACGCGCCATGTCGAACAGCAGGTCTTCGCGCACCAGACCCATCAGGTCGATACGCGCGTAGCGCACGTGGTCCTCGGGCTTATTCTCGCCCCAGCGCGTGCCCATGTAGCAGTTGATGGCGTAGAGGCCCTGCGCGACCGCGCCGGAGCGGTCGATATTGGCCTTTTCCGCAATCACAATCTTCTTATCCTGGCCCCAGAAGCGCGCCTCCCAGGCTGCGCCGGTGCCGCCAAGACCCGCACCGACAACCAAAATGTCGATGCCGTCTTCGACGATCGTTTTGTAAGCCATCAGTAATACACGCCTTTCTTCATCTTCAGCCCATTGGACTCGAGCGTGTGCAATCCGCCTTCATCCATGCGGATGTATTTCGGCTCGTTGTAGAGGAGCTGGCTGTCGCGCATTTCCTTGCTGGGCGCCGGCACGTTGGCGAGCTTCGGGATAGCCTGGCCCCACGGCTTGGTCGTGATCGGCGACAGGAAGTTCTTTTCCGTGCCGTTACGGAACTTGATCTTCCAGGCGATCGTGCCCTTCTCTTCGTCGCGCTGCACGCGCACGCTGTGACCGAGCGGCGCGAAGTCGGCATAGCCGCGCACGTCGATGGCGTTCTGCGGGCAAGCCTTGACGCAGGAGTAGCACTCCCAGCACATGTTCGGCTCGATGTTGTAGGCGCGCCGATAGGTCTTATCGATGTGCATGATGTCCGAGGGACAGATGTCGACGCAGTGTCCGCACCCGTCACACCTTGTCATGTAGACGAAGGTAGGCATTAGTCGGCTCCTTATCTTGATCTTTGCTCAGTGAAACGTGCTGCTGCTCGTCAGTAGTGGCGGGGCGCTTCGCGCTTGATGCCGAGCCCCATATTCATCGGAGCGTTCTGCAGCAGTTCCATGGAATGGCGTTTCTGTTGTTCGGGATCGTCGCGGGTCAGCGTCGGCAGGTTCTGCGCCGAGCCGTTGGCCTTGGACACGCGCTTCTCGAAAGCGGCGGCCGGCTTGAAGAACATGTGCGAGAACTTCGACCACGGAATGCCGGCGAACAGGACGGTCGTCGCGATCAGGTAGAGCGCCAGGAACACGTTGGTCCACACGGCGACGCCGGCGCCCTGCAGCCAGGCCCAGATCAGGCCGAAGGTCGCGCTCAAGACCAGCGAGATGATGAAGAGGTCGGCGCGCATCAGGCGGATCGGCGGCTGGCCTTCGGCGGCAACATCGACGCGGATGAAGAACCAGAACCAGTAGCCGCCCAGGCAGATCATCAGCGCGCCGATGTACCAGAGCGTCACGACCGCGGCCGGCGCCGGCGTCGCCGCGGCCGGGTAGCAAAACACCATGAGCGCCGTGGTGACGACGTAGATGATGAAACCGTACATGCCGAGCAGATGGGACATGCGGCGCTTCTGATTGCAGAACTCGCCCGATGCCGCGACATCGACCACGGCGGTCTGCACCGCGATGCCGATCTTCTCGCCGCCGCCGACGGTACGCTTCGCGCGCGTCTTGGCGTCGCGCATGTTCTGGAAGAAGTACTGCGCACTGCGCTTGTGCCAGACATCGAACAGCGTGCCGGCCACGACCAGGAACGCCATCACGGCGACATAGATCTGCATCACCGCGATCGGCACGGACGCGGAAAGTTCGGCGAACGGATTATGAGTGAACATTGAGAGAGGTTTCCTCGATTGCCCCTATTTTGGGCGGCACATTAGCGGCCGATCGGACCGCATGCAATCATTTGAATGAATACAAGGTGACGTAAACATCATTCACGCAAGCGAACAGATCGTTCGATTATTCTTGTGCTTTTGGCGCTTTCGGCCGCGCGCAAGTGCGCCGCGGTATCGTGATCGGCAACGCCCCGCACGCGGCACGATTGCTCGTCCGCACGCCCTCTGTTCTACTCATCGGTGCGGCTCGATGCCGCGTGGCCGCGCCCGAAAGTGCGGCCCGATTGCACACCGCAAAGCACAAACGGACATGCCCGGAACGCCATCGCCAGCGTGAAACGAACTGCGGGCGGAACGCGTTCTAACCAGTGAGGCGACGAAAATCAGGAGAGCCGTCATGAAGACCGGTGACTTCCTCAAACGCTCGCAACAGCAACTGGTCACGTGCGGGCCGGACGACAGCCTGGAGACCGCCGCCAAGCTGCTCGACACTTTCGGCATCGGCGCCATGCCGGTGTGCGAGCCCGACAAGCACATGGTCGGCATCGTCTCCGAGCGCGACCTGGTGCGCAGCTTCGCCAACCAGGGCTTCCACTTCCTCAACATCCGGGTGCGCGATGCGATGACCACGCGGGTGGTGAGCTGCGGGCCGGACGAGAGCATGCAGGCGGCGCAATACCTGATGCGCAAGAACCATTTCCGCCATCTGCCGGTGGTCGAGAACGGCCGCGTGCTCGGCCTGCTGTCGATCCGCGACACGCTGGCGGCCCGCCTCGAAGAGTCCGAATTCGAGATCAACGTGCTGCGCGACGTCGTGGCGGCGGCCCGCAATCGTTGAGCGTTGCCGCATTGCAGTAGAATTGTGCGGCCCGACAACGCGATTTCCACAGGCGCCGCGCTCATCAGTATTATCGCTTGGAACAAGCGACGGTGGCGATAGATCGCTTCGTCGAAATGGGCCAGCCGCTTCTTTTTCCGATCCAGAAACGAATCCATCCCATCGCGGTCAGCGTTGAACCGCCCGTTTCATTCCAAGTTCTCCGCCAGCTGTAGAAAACACTTGCATAAAACTCTCTTCCTCGGGCCTTTCCGTTTTCAATTTCACTCAGTGCGTGGAAGTATCTTCTGCTGAATACTGAAGATATATTTATCCTGCATTGCAGCACGATTTTGTAATATCCACTGCAATACTTGCACTGCACAATAAGAAGTCATTGCCAAGCTCCCGAGCTCGGCGAAATACTCGCAGTCCTGCGGATCGAGAATCGAGCGCAGTCGGCCGAGGCAGCACGCGACAAAAAGCATCTCAACAAGCACGGGCTACGTGCGGCTCCTCCGCGCGGCGCAGCGTCCTGCCGATCAACGACACAAAAGGGGGTTGGCAATGAACGGAAAGGGTCTCAGCGAAGACTGGTTATCGCTCATCATCGGTTTGGTGATCTTCGTCCTCTCGCTTGGTCTGCTGGCCGGAACGGACGTTCTCGGCTGGGTCGTGACAACGAGCGTGTGGTCGGATCTCGGCAAGGCGCTCGCGCCGGTATCGAAAGCCTATGCCGGTCTCGGCGGCGTCGGATCGCTGATCGCGACCTATATCGGCATGTTGGTGCTGATGACGGCGGGCGCCGTCGCCCTGCGCATCGATGTCGGACGTTTCATTGCCGCCTTCACCGCGGTGTTCCTCATCAGCTACGCCTGCTGGATCCTCGGCAGCAACGTGCATTCCGCGCTCAATACGCCGGAGGCGATGCAGAAGGCCGGCATCACCTGGTCGCTGCGGCTGACGCCGGAAGGCGGCTTCGTCATCGCGCTGATCGCGGGCTTGATCGTCGGCAATTTCCTGCCCGGCCTGGCGGCCTGGATGCAGGAGGCGATCCGCCCCGAACTCTATGTGAAGATCGCCATCGTCATCCTGGGCGGCTTCCTCGGCATCGTCTCGGCCGAGAAGCTCAGCCTGGCGACCTCGCTGATGTTCTTAGGGCTCGCCTCGATCATCGTCGCCTATCTGATCTTCTGGTCGGTGGTCTATTACGTGGCGCGGGTCTGGTTCGGCTTCAGCCGCGAATGGGCGGCGCCGCTCGCCTCGGGCATTTCGATCTGTGGTGTGTCGGCGGCGATCGCCACCGGCGGCGCCATCCGCGCGCGGCCGACGGTCGCGGTGATGGTGTCGTCGCTGGTCGTGATCTTCGCCGTGATCGAGCTGTTGATCCTGCCCGGGCTGGCCGCCTATTTCCTCAGCAACCAACCCATGGCGGCGGGCGCCTGGATGGCCCTGTCGGTGAAGACCGACGGCGCCGCGGTGGCAAGCGGCAGCATCACCGAGGCGCTCATCATGGCCAAGGCGGCCGCCGGCGGCGTCAAATATCAGCCGGGCTGGATATTGGGCACGGCGGCCACCGTGAAGGTGTTCATCGACATCTTTATCGGCGTGTGGGCCTTCGTGCTGGCCTGGATCTGGACCAAGCATATCGACGTGCGTCCGGGCGACACCGTGCGGGTCGGCGAGATTTGGGAGCGCTTCCCGAAATTCGTGATCGGCTATGTGCTGACCTTCATCATCATCCTCTTCATCGCGCTGACGGCTTCCCCGCCGGTGGTGGCGAAGGTCAAGGCGGCGATGGGCGAGGCCAACACGTTCCGCGGCATATTCTTCGTCCTCACCTTCTTCACCATCGGCGTCATGAGCAACTTCCGCAAGCTCTGGCAGGAAGGCATCGGGCGGCTTGCTGCGGTTTATCTGCTGTGCCTGTTCGGGTTTGTGATCTGGGTCGGGCTCGTGATCTCGCTGCTCTTCTATGCCGGCGTGAAGCCGCCGGTCATCAGTTAATAGGGGGACACCATGCAAGAACAACAACCGAAGATCGCCGATGAAATGGCGAAGATGCATGCCGAACCGCTGCTTCCGATCGAGAAGAAGCTCATCTCGTGGAGCCTCGGCTTGGGCATCGTGCTGCTGGTGATTCTGGTCGCCATCAGCCGCATGTTCGGGCACGCCTGAGCGTGGTCGGGCGGCGGCCGGTAAGGCCTTCGCCCGAACTGCAAATATGAGAGCGCGGTCCGGCCTGACGGATCGCGCTCTCTTTATCTCAACATGCATTTCTATATGCGCGGATCTATATGCGCGGAGCGACCGGTCGGCCAATGTTCGTTTTTATGACTTAAAAATACAAATATAATAAGTTGGATTAATTAGCTGCACCGCAACATATTGGGGCTCGAACAGGGAGCCTCCGTATGAGCGATGTTGCCGCCGCCGATACCGCCGTTGCGCAAGCCGCGCGAGGCCCCGCCAGCAAAGCCTTTGCGGTCATCCCCGGCCTCGTGCTCACCGCCGCTATCGCCGGACTGGCCTTCGCCCTGCGCGCGATCCCGGGCGTCGCCATGCTCAGCCCGATGATCCTCGCCACCCTGCTCGGCATGGCGCTGCACAATATGGTGGGCACCCCGGCCTGGGCCAAGCCGGGCGTGAAGTTCAGCCTGCGACGCGTGCTGCGGCTCGGCATCATCCTGCTCGGGCTGCAACTGATGGCCTCACAGGTGGCGCAGGTCGGCCTTACCGGCGTCGCGATCATCGCGGCCACGCTGGTTGCGACCCTCGCCTTCACCAAATGGCTCGGCCGCGTCATCGGCGTCGACGCCAAGCTGGCCGAACTGATCGGCGCCGGCACCTCGATCTGCGGCGCCTCGGCCGTGATCGCGACCAACACCGTCACACGCGGCAGCGACGAGGATGTGGCCTATGCGGTCGCCTGCGTCACCGTGTTCGGCTCGTTCTCGATGCTCATCTACCCGCTGCTGCCCGGCCTGCTCCACCTTTCGCCCGGCGCCTATGGCCTCTGGGCCGGCGCCTCCATCCATGAGATCGCCCAGGTGGTCGCCGCCGCCTTCCAGGACGGCGCCCGCTCCGGCGAGCTTGGCACCGTCTCCAAGCTCACCCGCGTCATGATGCTGGCGCCGGTCGTCATCGCGCTCGGCCTTTTCGCCATGCGCCGCGCCAGCCACGGCACCGGCAAGTCCGGCAACGCCGCCCCGCCGATGCCCTGGTTCGTGCTCGGCTTCGTGGCCATGGTCATCGTCAACAGCCTGGTCGCCATCCCCGCGGTGCCGAAGGGCTGGATCGTCGCCGGCACCACTTTCATGCTGTCGATGGCGCTCGCCGCCATGGGCATCGAGACCGACTTCCGCAAGCTGAAAGCCGAGGGCGTGAAGCCCCTGCTGCTGGCGGCCGCGGCCTGGCTCTTTATCGCCATTTTCTCGCTCGTCCTGGTCAAAGTAACCGCCTATTCTTGAGGGTATGACCCTCGAGCAGCTTCGTATCTTCATCGCGGTCGCCGAAAGTGAGCACGTCACCCGTGCCGCCGAAGCGCTGCGGCTGACGCAATCGGCGGTGAGTGCCGCCATCAGCGCGCTCGAGCGCCGCTACGGCGTCGCGCTGTTCGACCGTGTCGGCCGCCGCATCGAACTCAACGCCGAAGGCCGCCTGTTCCTCGACGAAGCCCGCGCCGTGCTGGCGCGCGCCACCGCCGCCGAACTCGCTTTGTCCGAACTGAGCGGGCTCAAGCGCGGCACGCTCAGCGTCCACGCCAGCCAGACCATTGCCAGCTATTGGCTGCCGCCGCGGCTGGTCGCGTTCCGGCGCGCCTATCCGCAGATCGAGGTCAAACTTTCGGTCGGCAACACGGCGCAAACGGCAAAGGCCGTGATCGACGGCACCGCCGAACTCGGCTTCGTCGAAGGCCATGTCGACGACCCTGCGCTCGAGCAAAGCATCATGGATCGCGACCGGCTGGTGATCGTCGTCGCGCCCGACCACGCCTGGGCGCGCAAGAAGCGCCTCACCGACAAAGACATTGTCGAAAGCGAGTGGGTACTGCGCGAGCCGGGCTCCGGCACCCGCTCGGAATTCGAATCGGCGCTGGCCGGCAAGGGCCTGTCGCCGGACGCGTTGAAGGTCGTGCTCGAACTGCCGAGCAACGAAGCGGTGCGCGCCGCCGTGCAGGCGGGCTGTGGCGCCACCGCCATTTCCGAACTGGTGGTGGAAGCCTCGCTGCGCGCCGGCATGCTGGTGGCGGTGGACTATGAATTGCCCGCGCGCTCCTATCTGGTCGCCCGCCACCGCGAGCGCTACCGCTCGAAAGCCGCGCAGGAGTTCTTGAAGATCGTCAGCAAGCTGGCCGAGCCGCGCGCCGTCGCTCTCGCCAAGCGATAACAAGCGCCGGCGCTCATTGCCCGAACTCAGGCCATGTCGAACATCAATCCCAATCCCTTCACCACGAGGCCCGAGATCGACGGCACCTTCGGCGTCGTGACCTCGACGCATTGGATCGCGACCGCCGTCGGCATGGGGATTCTGGAAAAGGGCGGCAACGCCTTCGACGCCGCCGTCGCCACCGCCTTCACGCTGCAGGTGGTCGAGCCGCATCTCAACGGACCGGGCGGCGATGTGCCGATCATCGTGCACGACGTAAAGCGCGGACGCACCGAAGTGATCTGCGGCCAGGGCCCGGCGCCGGCGGGCGCGACCATCGCGCATTTCAAAAGTCTCGGGCTCGATCTCATTCCGGGCACCGGCCTGCTCGCCGCCTGTATCCCCGGCATGTTCGATGCCTGGATGCTGGTCCTGCGCGACTACGGCACGCTGCGGCTCGCCGACGTGCTGACGCCCGCGATCTATTATGCGGAGAACGGCCATCCGCTGGTCGAACGCGCGAACGCGACCATCGCGACGGTCGAGCGTCTGTTCCGCGAGCACTGGCCGACCTCGGCGGCGGTCTATCTGCCAAACGGACAAGTGCCGCCGACCGGCGCTCTCTTCACCAACAAGACGCTCGCCGCCACTTACAGCCGCGTGCTGCGCGAGGCCGAAAGCGCCGGCCACGACCGCGAGGCCCAGATCGAACACGCGCGCAAAACCTGGTCGCAAGGCTTCGTCGCGGAGGCGATCGACCGCTTCTGCCGCACGCAGAAGCTCATGGATGTCAGCGGCACGCCGCATGGCGGCGTGCTCACCGGCGACGACATGGCGCGCTGGCAGGCGAGCGTCGGCGCGCCGCTCACCTACGACTACGGCCGCTATACGGTGTGCAAGGCGCCCTGGAGCCAGGGCCCGGTGATGCTGCAGCAGATTGCGCTACTGAAAGGATTCGATCTCGACAGCCTCGACGTTGTCGGCCCCGACTTCATTCATTTGGTCGTTGAATGCTCCAAGCTCGCTTTTGCCGATCGCGAGAAATTCTACGGCGATCCCGATTTCGTCGACGTGCCGATGACGACACTGCTGTCGGATGCCTATAACGACGAACGCCGCAAGCTCGTAATGCAACAAGCCTCGCTCGACTTGCGGCCGGGCATGGTGGCCGGGCTCGGCGCGGTGATGAAGCTGCGCCGTGCCGAGGGCCAGCGCAGCGCGGTCGGCGCGCTCGGCGCGGGAGAACCGACGGTCGGTGAACTCGGCGAGGTCAATGGCGACACCGTGCATTTCGACATTGTCGATCAGGTCGGCAACATGGTGTCGGCGACGCCATCCGGCGGCTGGCTACAATCATCGCCGGTCATTCCCGAAATCGGCTTCTGCCTCGGCACGCGCGCGCAACAGTTCTGGCTGGAGGAAAACCATCCGGCCGCGCTCGCGCCGGGACGGCGTCCGCGCACGACGCTCTCGCCGACTTTGGCGCTACGCGAGGGCGAGCCTTATCTCGCCTGGGGCTCACCCGGCGGCGACCAGCAGGATCAATGGACGACGCAGTTCTTCCTGCGGCATGTGCACGGCAAAATGAATCTGCAGGAAGCGATCGATGCGCCGGCCTGGCATTCCGAGCACTTCCCGATTTCGTTCTGGCCGCGCACCGCGCGCCCGGGCGTGCTGGTGCTGGAAAGCCGTGTACCGAAAGCAACCGTCGATGAATTGAAAAAGCGCGGGCATATCGTCGAGGTCGGACCGGCCTGGTCGGAAGGCCGCTTGACCGCAGCAGCGCGCGAAGGGCGCCATCGCCGCGCCGCCGCCAATCCGCGCGGTATGCAGGGTTATGCCGCCGGCCGCTGACGCACTGCCGGCGGCTTGACCACTCTTAGTTTCTCATGAAACAGTCGCTCAGGAGCGGTCGACCCGCACGTTGCGGCGCGGCATACGCGGCTATCAATGCCGCGAAATCACAAGACGATCTGGGAGAACGTCATGGCATCACACTGGCTGAAGAAGAGCCTGCCACTGGTCGCATTCGCGCTGGCGGCGGCAGTCCCTGCTCGCATGGCGGCAGCGCAAGAGATCCAGCTCAAGCTGGCGCATTTCCTGCCGACCGCGAACGGCATGCACAAGGACTTCCTCGAGCCATGGTCGAAAGACTTGGAGAAATGCTCTGGCGGCAAAGTGAAAGTCACGATCTATCCCGCCGGCACGCAACTCGGAAATCCCGGCCGCCTGTATGACGAGGTCACCTCGGGCGTCGTCGACATCGCGCAGGGCCTCAGCGGCATTCCGGCCGGGCGGCTCGATCGCGTGCGGCTGATGGAACTGCCGTTCACGGTGAAGACCGCCGACGCCGCCTCGCGCGCACTGTGGGATCTGCGCGATCTGTTCAAGCCTGACTTCCCCAATCTCAAACTGCTCGCGCTGCATGCCCACAATGCGGGCCAGATCCACATGGTCAGCAAGCGGGTGAAGACCACCGACGATCTCAAGGGCATGCGCATCCGCTTCCCCTCCGAAGCGGTGAAGGACATGCTGAGCTATCTCGGCGCCGTGCCGGTCGGCCTGCCGCCGGGCGCGGTCTATGAAAACATGGAGAAGGGCGTCATCGATGGCGCGGCCTTCACCTGGGACGCCATGGATTCGTTCAAGCTCGCCGAGGTCACCAAATATCACCTCGACGCCAAGACCTATGTCTCCACTTTCTGGTTCGCGATGAACCAGCGCAAATACGACAGCCTGCCGAAGGACGTGCAGGCCTGCATCGACAAGCTCTCGGGCGAAACGCTGGCCGCGAAGTTCGGCACCTGGTGGAACCAGTGGGATGCGCCGGGGCTGAAGCTGGTGAAGGAAAAAGGCCAGCCGATCGACGAATTGTCCGATGCCGAGCGCAACCACTGGCGCGACGTGCTCAAGCCGATGATCGACAAATATCTCGCCGCCGAGGAGGCCAAGGGCATCAAGGACGCGCGCAGCATCTACGCCAAGATCCAGGAGCGCGTGGCGAATTACGAGAAGTAATCGCTGCCTTCGGTCGTCGTTCATGCTTCGCATTACGCGTTGGGTCACGGGCGTCGCCTTCATCGTGCTGTGCGGCATGGTGGTGGTGACGCTCGCCGACATCGTGCTGCGGCTTTTATCGCGCATGCCCGGTCATCCGTTCGCGCGGCTTATTCCGCCGGCGGTGCCGGGCGTGGTCGATCTCGTGCAGTTGACGCTGGTGACGGTGGCGCATTTGTCGGTCGCCGCCACTTTCCTGGTCGGCACGCATGTAACCGTCGACGTGATCGCGAATCTGATGCCGCATAAAGCGCGTCGCCTGGCGCGGCTGTTCGGCTGGGCCGTCAGCTTTGCCTTCATGGCTTTGTGCTTCGTCGAAGCCATCGTCCAGGGGCGCGGGCAATATCAGGATGGCATCCTGTCGGCGACCATTAGCCTGCCGATGTGGTGGTACTGGATCCCGGTCGTGATCGGTACCGGGCTCGCGGCGCTCGCCTGCCTCGGGCATATCGCCGGCTGGGCGGCAAAGACGGACCGGAGCCTCTGACATGTCCGGTCCGCTCATCGGCCTTCTCGGTTTTGCCGCGACGCTCGCGCTTATCGCCGTCGAGGTGCCGGTCGGCATCGCGATGGGGGTTGCCGGCATCGCCGGCTATGCCCTGCTCAACGGCTTTTCGTCGACCGGCTTCATCCTCGGCACCGCGGTGTTCGACGCGGTGTCGAACTACGGGCTGTCGGTGATCCCGCTGTTCCTGATGATGGGCATCTTCGCCGCGCGTTGCGGGCTCTCCACCGACCTCTACGCCTTCGTGAATGCCTTCGTCGGCCATTTCCGCGGCGGCCTTGCCATTGCCTCGATCGGCGCCTGCGCCGGCTTCGGCGCGATCTGCGGCTCGTCGCTGGCGACGGTCGCGACCATCACGCCGGTCGCGCTGCCGGAGATGCGCCGCTACGGCTATGACGACCGCCTCGCCGCGGGCTCGATCGCGGCTGGCGGCACGCTCGGCATCCTCATTCCGCCCAGCATCATTCTGGTGGTCTATTCGCTGCTGACGCAGGAATCGCTCGGCAAGCTGTTCGTCGCGGCCTTCCTGCCCGGCCTGCTCGGCACCGTGCTCTATGCGCTCGGCGTGGTCGGGCAGACCTATGTCGATCCCAAGCTCGGCCCCGCAGGTCCGCGCGCGAGCTGGCGCGAGCGCGGACGCGTGACGCTGAAGGTCTGGCCGGTGCTCGGACTGTTCGGGCTCGTCATGGGCGGCATCTATCTCGGCTGGTTCTCGCCGACCGAGGCCGCCGCCGTCGGCGCCGCCGGCGCCTTCGTGATCGCGCTCGTGCGCGGCGCGCTCAAGGGCGGCGTGCTCGGCGCCGCGGCGCAGGAGACGATCGAACTCTCCGGCACTCTGTTCCTGGTGATGATCGGCGCGGCGGTGTTCAATTTCTTCATCGAGACCACGCAACTGCCGCAGGTGCTGGTTCAGTCGGTCAACAGCAGCGGCCTGCCGCCGCTCACCGTCATTCTCCTGATCATCGGCTGCTACGTCGTGCTCGGCTGCTTCATGGACGCGCTGTCGATGATCCTTTTGACCGTGCCGTTCGTGTTTCCGGTGGTGAAGGCGCTCGGCTTCGACCCGTTGTGGTTCGGCATCGTCATCGTGACGGTCACCGAGATCGGCCTGATCACCCCGCCCATCGGCATGAACTTGTTCGTCATCTCCGGCATGGACCGCGCGCTCACCAGCGGCGTCGTGATCAAGGGCGTTATCCCCTTTATCATCTGCGATCTGATCCGCGTCGTCATCCTGGTCGCGTTTCCGGTATTGGCGACCTGGCTGCCGTCAACGATGCGTTGAGCGTCGCTCCGCGCCTTGCTTCGCGGATTTAGAACGGCGGCGCGCCGGTTTGCTGGCCGGCGCACTGGCCTCCACCGCAGCCGGCAAAAATTGGCGACCCTCGGCCACCAAAAAATCGCGCAAGGCGCGCGCGGCCGGCATCAGGCGCTTGGCCGCCGGCCGCACCACGAACCATTGCCGCATTTCCGGCAAACCGACCACATCGAGCACGGCAAGACGGTGGTCGGCGAGTTCCGCCGCAATCGTATGCGCGGAGATGAAGGCGATGCCGAGCCCGGCAATGACCGCCTGCTTGATGGTCTCGTTCGAGCTGATCTCCATGCTGATGCGCGGCTTGATGCCGTGCTTGGCCAGGAAGCGCTCGGCCAGCAGCCGCGTGCCCGAGCCCGGCTCGCGCATCAGCATTTTCTCGCCGGCGATGTCGCGTGGCGGGATGGCGCGGCGCTTGACCAAAGGATGATCGGGCGGCGCGATGATGACCTGCGGATGCTGGCCGATCGGCGCGCTCTCCACCTCGACGCCCTCGGGCGGGCGGCCCATCACCGCGATGTCGAAACGCCCCTCCTTGAAGGCGGCAATGGTGTCCTCGCGATTGCCGATGACCAGTTCAATCTCGATCGTAGGATGCACGCGCGCGAACGCCGCGAGCATCTGCGGCGCGAAATATTTCGCGGTCGACACCACGCCCACCGTGACGCGGCCGCTGGCGAGCGACTTGAGTTCGGCGAGCCCCGCCGCGCAGTCGGCGAGCACGGCTTCGATCTTCTCCGCGCAGGCCAGCAGTTCGCGGCCAGCGGCGGTGAGCGCAAAGCCGCGGCCGTTGCGATCGAACAGCGGCAGCCCGGCGGCGGCCTCGAGCTGCTGCATCTGCATGGTCACCGCCGGCGGGGTGACGTGGCAGGTCTCGGCCGCGGCAGCGAAGCTGCCGCCGCGCGCGGCCGCCGCGAGAAGCCGGAGCTGTTTGAGATTGACGTCGCGGACCATTCATTTTTCCTGAATACATTGATAAGATAATTCAAATTTACTTAATGCGCCAGCCTCCTTAGCTTTGCCCGCGACCGGAGGACACGACATGGCTGGCACAGCACCCCTCGCCCAGATCCGCGACGCCAAGAAGCGCTACAAGGCCGGCGTCCTGAAATACGCCCAGATGGGCTATTGGGACGCCGATTACGAGCCGAAGGACACCGACGTCCTGGCGCTGTTTCGCGTGACGCCACAGGAAGGCGTCGATCCCATCGAGGCAGCGGCGGCGGTGGCGGGGGAATCTTCGACCGCGACCTGGACCGTGGTGTGGACCGACCGGCTGACCGCCTGCGAGGCTTACCGGGCCAAGGCCTACAAAGTTGAGCCGGTGCCAAACCAGCCCGGCCAGTATTTCTGCCACGTCGCCTACGACCTCGACCTGTTCGAGGAAGGCTCGATCGCCAATCTCACCGCCTCGATCATCGGCAATGTCTTCAGCTTCAAGCCGCTGAAGGCCTGCCGGCTGGAGGACATGCGGCTGCCGGTCGCCTATGTGAAGACCTTCCGCGGTCCGCCCACCGGCATCGTGGTGGAGCGCGAACGGCTCGACAAGTTCGGCCGCCCGCTGCTCGGCGCCACCACCAAGCCGAAGCTCGGCCTGTCAGGCAAGAACTACGGCCGTGTCGTCTATGAGGCGCTCAAGGGCGGGCTCGATTTCACCAAAGACGACGAAAACATCAACTCGCAGCCCTTCATGCACTGGCGCGACCGCTTCCTCTACGTGATGGATGCGGTCAACCGCTCCGCGGCAGAAACCGGAGAGGTGAAGGGCCACTATCTCAACATCACCGCCGGAACCATGGAGGAGATGTACAAGCGCGGCGAGTTCGCCAAAGAGCTCGGCTCCTGCATCGTCATGGTCGATCTTGTCATCGGCTATACCGCGATCCAGTCGATCTCCAACTGGGCACGGGACAATGACATGATCCTGCATATGCACCGCGCCGGGCATGGCACTTATACGCGGCAGAAGAACCACGGCATTTCCTTCCGCGTCATCGCCAAATGGCTCAGGCTTGCGGGCGTCGACCATCTGCATGCCGGCACCGCCGTCGGCAAGCTGGAAGGCGACCCGATGACCGTGCAGGGCTACTACAATGTTTGCCGCGAGATGCGGAACGAGATCGATTTGCCGCGCGGCCTGTTCTTCGCGCAGGACTGGGCCGGCATCCGCAAGGTGATGCCGGTCGCTTCCGGCGGCATCCATGCCGGGCAGATGCATCAGTTGCTCGACCTGTTCGGCGACGACGTGGTGCTGCAATTCGGCGGCGGCACCATCGGCCATCCGATGGGCATCCAGGCCGGAGCCACCGCCAACCGCGTTGCGTTGGAAGCCATGGTGCTCGCACGCAACGAAGGCCGCGACATCCGCAGCGAAGGGCCGGAGATCCTGAAGAAGGCCGCCGACTGGTGTCAGCCGCTGCGCGCGGCGCTCGACACCTGGGGCGACGTCACCTTCGAATACACCTCGACCGACACGTCGGACTTCGTGCCGACCGCGGTTGCTGTCTAACGGGCGGGAGAAATCGATGCGTGTGACCCAAGGCGCCTTTTCGTTTCTTCCCGATCTGACCGACGCGCAGATCGCCGCCCAGATCGACTATTGCCTGCGCCAGGAATGGGCGGTGGCCATCGAGTTCACCGACGATCCGCATCCCCGCAACACCTATTGGGACATGTGGGGCATGCCGATGTTCGACCTGCGCGATCCCGTCGGCGTCATGCAGGAAATAAAGGCCTGCCGCGCGGCCAACCCGGAGACCTATATTCGGGTCAACGCCTTCGACAACACGCGCGGCTGGGAGACGGTGCGGCTGTCGTTCCTGGTGCAGCGGCCCTCGCAAGAGCCGGGCTTCCGGCTGGAGCGGGTCGAGGCCGAAGGACGCACCATACGCTATGCCGTGCGCGCCTATGCGCTCGACCGGCCGGAAGGCGAGCGTTACGGCAAGGCGACCGGGCAACGGCCATGAGCATCGCGGGCGCAGCCGTTCTCGGTGAGGCCGCCGCCGGCGAGGTCGTCGACCTCAAGGCGTTGCAGGCCGAGACCGACATCGGCGCGCCCATCGCCGAGCTCGAGCGCGACCTGATCGGGCTCGCCCCGGTCAAGCAGCGCATCCGCGAGATTGCCGCCTATCTTTTGGTTGCGCGTGCGCGCGAAAAGGTCGGGCTCACCTCGAACCCGCCGACGCTGCACATGGCCTTCACCGGCAATCCCGGCACCGGCAAGACCACGGTCGCGCTGCGCATGGCGAACATCCTGCATCGCCTCGGTTATGTGCGCAGAGGCCACCTCGTCTCGGTCACGCGCGACGACCTGGTCGGGCAATATATTGGCCACACCGCGCCCAAGACCAAGGAAGTGCTCAAACGCGCGATGGGCGGCGTGCTGTTCATCGACGAGGCCTATTACCTCTACCGTCCGGAAAACGAGAAGGACTACGGCCAGGAAGCCATCGAGATCCTGTTGCAGGTGATGGAAAACCAGCGCGAGGATCTGGTCGTTATCCTCGCCGG
>DASZQT010000268.1:0-8247 GCA_035549515.1 Pseudolabrys sp.
GTCAGCATCCGCCGCGGCGACAGCGGCGCCACCGGCAGCGGCAAGCTCTCGGCGCAATCCGGCAGCGGCACCTGGCGCGGCATCGGCGGCAACAGCACCTGCGCCGGCCACTGGGAAGCCGAGCGGCGCTAACTGTCGCCCTAGCCGTCGCCCATGTAGCTCTGAGCCGGGAAGAAGGGCAGGGTCCGCAGCCTTTTGCCGGTCAGCCGGGCATAGGCATTGGCGATAGCCGGTGCGATCGGCGGCACGCCCGGTTCGCCGGCGCCGCCGAGGGGGCCGCCGGTGTTGACGATCATGATGTTGATGATCGGCATCTCGCGCATGCGGGTCAGGCGGTAGCGGTCGAAATTGCGCGGACTGGGGACGCCCCTGCTGAAAGTGACATGCCCCCACATGGCCGCGCTCAAGCCGTGCAGGATGCCGCCCTCCATTTGCGCCGTGACCTGGTCCGGATTGACGGCCATGCCGCAGTCGATGGCACAGGCGACCTTGTGCACGGTGATCGCATTGGCGGTCGGTGCCGAGATCTCCACCACCTGGGCGACCAGGCTGCCGAAGGCTTCCGAATAGGCGATGCCGCGCGCGTGGCCGGCCAGCAGCGACGCCGACCAGTTGCCGAGCGCGGCCGCCGCGTCGAGCACCGCCAGCGCGCGGGCATTGCCGGCGAGATGCTTGCGGCGGAACGCGTAAGGGTCCTGGCCGGCGGCCAGCGCCAACTCGTCCATCGCGCTTTCCACCGCGAAGCAATTGATCGAGTGGCCGACCGAACGCCAGAAGCCGACCGGTACGGCGGCCGGATGTTTCACGTATTCGACGCGCCGGGTCGCAAAGCCATATGCGAGCTGGTCGGAGCCTTCGGTGGCCTGGGTGTCGATGTCGGTCATGCCGGGATTGCGCTGCCCCAGGATCGAGGGCGAGACGTTGCGATAAATCCAGGCCCGGATCTGGCCGCTCGAATCGGTGCCGGCATCGACCTTTACCAGCGCCATCGGCCGATACTGGTCGTTGGTGAAATCCTGTTCGCGCGGCCAGGTCACCTTCACCGGCGCCTTCATGGCCTGCGAAACCTTGATCGCCTGCGCGATGTAGTCCTGCTCGAATTTGCGTCCGAGCCCGCCGCCCAGGAACGTGGTGTTGACGGTGATCTTGTCGGGCGAGAGCCCGGTCAGCCCCTGCGCCGTGAACACGCACATCATCGGGCTTTGGGTCGGCGCCCAGATTTTGCACGCATTCGCCGTCACCGAGGCGGTGCAGTTCAGCGGCTCCAGGCAAGCATGCGCGAGGTAGGGCAGGCTGTAGGTCGCATCGACGCGGTGCGCGGCCTTGGCAAGCTCGGCATCGGGCGCGCCGTTCTGTTCCGCGATCTGCGGCGTCCCGTTCGCCAGCAATTGCTGCGCCTTGCTCATGATCAGCGCGCTGTCGAGCTGCGCGGAGGAGGCCGGAATGCTCCACTGCACATTGAGCTCTTCCGACAATCGCTTCGCCAGTCCGGTGTTGGCGGCGACGACCGCGACCGCATCGCCGAGATTGACGACCGCGATGGCGCCTGCCGGCTTGGCCGGAGTCTTGGCGACCGTTCCGCCGAGGGTGGGGCAATGCTTGATCGCCGCATACAGCATTCCGGGCAGGCGCACGTCGATGCCGTAGGCCGCCGAACCGTCGACCTTGGACGGAATATCGAGGCGCGGTTGCGATGTTCCGATGAAGCGGAATTTGGAGACGAGCGGCGGATTGGATGGCGGCGGCACTTGTGCGGCCGCGGCGGCGATCTGCCCGTAGGTCACTGAGCGGTTGGTGCCGGTCACCCGGACCCTCCCGTGCTGGGCCACGCAGGATGAGCGCGGCGCATTGAGCGCGGCGGCCCCGGCAGTGATCAGCATTTCGCGCGCGGTGGCGGCGGCGGTGCGCAATGGCGTGAACCAGCCGCGAATGCTGCTGCTGCCGGCGGTCAGTTGGATGCCGAACAGCGGATTGGCATAGGCCCAGCCGGGGGGCGCGTGCTGTGCGGTGACCTGCGACCAGTCCACCATCAGCTCTTCCGCGACCAGTTGGGCGAGGCCGGTCATGATGCCCTGGCCCATTTCCGAGCTCGCCACCAGCACATTGATCTTGTTCGCGCTGGAGACTTCGATGAAAGCGCCGATCGGCGTGGATACGCCGGCGGCCGCGGCTTCACGACCCGAAAGGCCGAGCGTGAAGGAGATGACCAGGCTCGCGCCGCCGGCCAGCACGCCGCGCCGGTCGAGGGAGACCGCTTCGTTCGGGAGCGTCATGTCGTTCATGGTCGGCTCCTTCAGCCTTTGGCCGCTTTGTGGATGGCGGCGCGGATGCGCTGATAGGTGCCGCACACGCAGACATTGGTGATCTCATTGATGTCCGCGTCGGTCGGGTGGGGGTTCTGCTTGAGCAGCGCCGCGGCGGCCATGATCATGCCGGACTGGCAATAGCCGCATTGCGGCACTTGCTCGTCGATCCAGGCTTTCTGCAGCGGATGGCTGCGATCGGGTGACAAGCCTTCGATGGTCGTGATCGCGCGGCCCGCGACCTCTTTGAGCTCCAGGTCGCAGGAGCGCTCGGCTTCGCCGTTCACGATGACGGTACAGGCGCCGCAGACCTCGATGCCGCAGCCGTATTTCGTCCCCGTCAGGCCGAGCTCGTCGCGCAGGACCCAAAGCAGCGGCGTCGTCGGATCCGACGTGCAGTCGTACTTCTTCCCGTTGACGGTGATCGTGATCAAAGTCGCCCCCTCGGCCGCGGTCCGAGCACGCGGCGCTTGCGTCTTGGTTGATGAGGAATCACGCCTAGCGCGCGAACAAATTCCCGAGGCAGGCTATACCGCCAAGCTGACGCGAACCTGACGAAGTGGGAACGTTCTAAAAAATGAGTTTTGGGGAGAGCGGAAAAACGACGGCAAAATTGCCGTATTCGGCATTGCGTGGCGTAACGGCAAAATAAATACGCCGCCCGCGGCAAACGCGAGCGGCGTATTCCTTGCGAACGAGAGCAGGATCGCTTGATATTGAATCGCGCGTTGCCGCCGGCTCTCTTCACCTCTCCCATAGGGAGAGGTCGACACGCGTTTGCGCGTCGGGTGAGGGGTTATGGAATCACGGAGTCAGGAACCCCCTCACCCCAACCCTCGCCCCATTCAGGGCGTTCACGCCCGTCTTCGACGGGCGATGGGGGCGAAGGGGCCCGCCGTGCTCGCGACAGGCGCTTCGATGTGACGCGATCGTGCTCCGAGCGCTCGAACGCTCAGCGCGGCGCGAGCACCATGACCATCTGACGACCCTCGAACTTGGCGTCCTGTTCGACCTTGGCCAATTCGCCGGTGTCGGACTTCACCCGATTCAAGAGCTGAAAGCCGAGCTCCTGGTGCGCCATTTCGCGACCCCGGAAGCGCAGCGTGATCTTGACCTTGTCGCCTTCCTCGAAGAAGCGCTTCATCGCGCGCATCTTCACGTCGTAGTCGTGGTCGTCGATCATCGGCCGGAGTTTGACCTCCTTGATCTCGACGACATGCTGGCGCTTGCGCGCTTCCGCCGCCTTCTTCTGCGCCTGGTACTTATACTTGCCGTAATCCAGGATCTTAGCGACGGGCGGGCTGGAATTCGGGGCGATCTCCACGAGATCAAGCCCGGCGGCCTGGGCCAAGCCCAGGGCGGTGTTGATATCGACGACACCTTTGTTGTCGCCGGTATTATCGATGAGTTGGACCTCGCGGACGCGGATCTCCTCGTTGATGCGCGGACCGTCCTTCTGAACGGGCTGCGCGGACTTCATCGGACGACGAATGGCTGTTTTCTCCTCATGCTGTTGCTACGGTTTCCCCGGCGCGCGTGGCGCGGCGCGGGAGAGACGCAAAGATTGGTAGAAACGGCGAATAAGTCAACGCGGTTCCGCAAAGATTATCGATGAAAGCGCGACGCCGCTGTCAAATCGTTCAAATTTCAGTAGTTTTGTTTGGTTCGGCGCAACGCCGGCCGGTCGCCGGTGGCCGTGCGATAGAGCCGCAAAGTCTGCTCGGACACGGCGGCGGCATTGAAATGGTCAATCACCCAGTCGTGGCCGCGAACGCCCATGGCCGCGCGCGTCGGTTCCGGCATCGAGAACAGCCGGAGGAGTGCGACCGCCAGCGCCCCGGCATCGCCGGCCGGAAAGCGCAAACCGGCAACCCGCCCCTCCGGCACGGCCGGGGCGGTCAGCACGACATCCGGCCCGGCGCCCAGATCGGACACGATCACCGGCCGCGCCATGGCCTGTGCCTCGAGGATCGCCCGCTGCACGCCCTCCGGCTGGATGGCGGCCGACACCACCACCGAGGCCGCGGCATAGGCGGCCGGCATATCGGCCACCGGCGCCGCCATGCGGATGACGTCCATGGTGCCGGTTGCCAGCACCAGGTCCCACAGTTCCCCGGTGTAATGGGTGCGTCCGCGATCCTCGCCGACGAACACGCAGAGGAAATCCTTCAGCCCCATTTCCTTGAGACGTTGCACCGCCTTGACCGCGACATGGTGGCCCTTGCGGCGCAGAATGCGGCCGACGACCAGGATCACTTTGGTGTCGCGGCGCACGCCCCAGGCGTTGCGCAAGGCTTCGATGCGCTCGCGGTCGACTTCAGCCGGATCGAAACGCGCAAGGTCGACGCTCACCGGCACCACGGCGATTCTGTCCCAGGGCGTGCCGTAGCGGTCGTGGATGAGCTGCGCGATCTGCTCGCTCACGGCCACGACGAGATCGCCGCGCGCCATGATGCCGTTGTAGAGCCGCTTGAACAGGTTCTGCTCGCGGAATCCCTTGTACCAGCTTGTGAGGAAGGGAAGCCGCGAAAGCCTCGCCGCGATGAAGGCGCTCCAGGCGCCGGCGCGTCCCAGTGCATGAATCACGTCGCAATGCTGCTCGCGCGCGATACGCATCAGAACGGCGGCGTTGCGCAGGATCAGCACCGGATTCTTACTGGAGACGTCGAGCGCGATGAACGTGCCGCCGGCGGCGGTCAATTCCGCTGCGAGCCTGCCGGGGCGCGAGACCACGATGGCGCGGTGGCCGGCGTCATGCAGGACGCGCGCAAGTTCGACCGCGCCGGCGTCGCTTGCGCCGGCATCGAGCGTCGGCGTGACGATCAGCGCGCAAATCTTGCGGCCGGGATCGAGTAGCCCGGGCGCGGGCGGCTCGCCCGAGGGCGCTTCGGGCACGAACAAACTCGACATGACGCTCGAGACCTCGAAACGGCGGACGCGCGCATGCAGACACGCTAACGACGGTGAACCCGCCCCATGACACGAAGCACGCTGACGCCACGCACATTGCGGGCATCGCTCGGGCGGACGAATTATGCGTGCATACGCCCCCTCAGACGTCGCGCGCCAGCAGGGAGGTATAGACCCCGCGGATGGCTTCGGCAACGCTCTGCGGGGAGAACATGAATTCGGCGAACTGGCGCGCGCGCGCGCCGAGCGCCTCATAGGCGGTGGCATCGAGCGCGAGCGCGGCGCCAACCGCTTCGGCCAGTTCGCCCGCCTGTCCCGGCCGCACCACCCATCCGGTCCGCAAATCATCGTTCATGCGCGGCGGCGCCAGCAGGTTTTCCGGCAGCATGCCGACGGCGGTGGCGACGACCGGGCGTCCGACCGCCTGCGCTTCCGCCACCGCGCGGCCCGATAGTGGCGGTTCGAGCGCAGGCACCACCACGACATCGGCGGCAGCCAGCGCGGCCGGCATGTCGGCGCAATGGCCGATAAAGCGGCAGAGCGTTTCGACTCCATTGTTCGCCGCGCGCTGCCTCACGGCGCGGGCATAGGCTTGTTCCGTGCGATCCTCGCCCGCGAAAACGAAGACGATACTGCATTGTGCCGCGCCCGCGATCAGTGCGGCGGCATCGACCATGCTCATCTGCCCGTTCCAGGGCGCCACGCGTCCCGACACCAGCACGACACGCATATGCGGCAGCACGCCCCAGCCGCGCCGCAGGGATGCGACGCGGTCGGCGGCGATGGCGGCGGGATTGAACGCGGCGGTGTCGACCGCGCGCGGGACGACCGTGATGCGTTCCGCCGGAATCTCGTAGCGCGCGATCATGGCGCGCGAAATGTAGCTCGACGGCGCGATCACCCGGTCGCCGCGCGCGAGCGCGCCGGCGAAGGCGGTGGCCGGCCAGGAGTCCGAGGCGAGCCGATCGGGGAACGACGTGACGGTGAACACCGGCTGCTTGTCGGTGGCCTTAAGCGCGCTCCAGGCCGCGCCCGCGCTCTGGGCGTGCACGATGTCGATGCGCTCGCCCGCGATCAGCCGTGCGATGCGGCCGGCATTGAGCTTGATGCGCAACGGGTTGAAGCCGGTATTCGGCATCGGCAGCCATTCCGCGCCGACGGCTTGCAATTCGCCGACCAGCGGGCCGTCCGCGCCGGCGATCATGGCGCGCGCGCCCGCGCGAACCAAAGTCAGCGCGATGTCGAGCGCGGCGCGGCCGGCCGGATCGTCGCGCAAGGCCGGTACCAGTTGCAGCACGGTGGCGCCGGCCAGCGAGCGCGGCTGGGCGCGGGTGGCGAGCCGCACGACCGGGCTCTTGCCTTCGGGGGCCGCTTGCGGCGACAAGGGCCCGCGACCTGAATCCACCCTGGCCACACTGGCACGAGCGCGCATGAGCGAATCCCAGCTTGAAACCCTGACCGTCGAATCACCTCCACCTGCACGAACCATCGCCGTGCGCGTGCGCGAGGGCAAGGGAAAGAGCAACAGCGAGCATGATTCTACCGGCCTGTTCTGGCTCGGCGGATTCAAATCGGACATGAAGGGCACCAAGGCCGCGGCGCTCGATCATTGGGCGGAAGAAAACGGCCGCGCCTGCGTGCGCTTCGATTATTCCGGCCATGGCGAATCGGGCGGCGCATTTACCGACGGCACCATCTCGCGCTGGCTCGCCGAAAGCGTCGCGGTCTATCTCGCGTTCTGCAAAGGCCCGCAGGTGGTGATCGGCTCGTCGATGGGCGGCTGGCTGGCATTACTTTTGGCGGCGCGACTACGCGAGTTGAAAGGATCCGCGCCGCTGGCCGGCATGGTGCTGATCGCGCCCGCCGTCGACTTCACCGAGGAACTGATGTGGAAGCGGTTTCCCGACGCGATCAAGCGCGAGCTCGAAGAGAAGGGTGTCTGGATGCGGCCGTCGGAATATTCCGAAGGGCCCTATCCGATCACGCGTGCGTTGATCGAAGACGGGCGCAAGAACCTGTTGCTCAACGGCCTTATCGAGACCGGCTGCCCGGTGCACATCCTGCAAGGCGTCAACGATCCCGACGTGCCCTGGCGTCACGCGCTCGAACTGGTGTCGCGCTTCGCGCGCGACGATGTGGTGCTGACGCTGATCAAGGATGGCGATCATCGCCTGTCGCGGCCGGAGGATATCGAGCGGCTTCTGGCGGCGGTGGGGGAGTTTTAGGTGCCGAGGCAAACCTCAATTTCTGCCTTGATAGGTGCGGGCACGTTAGTCCAAATCGTTTCTACTGTGATCTTTAGCGTGATTCCATATTCGTTAGCCGCTGCCGCTACAATTTGTTTGAACCAATCGATGTAATCCCACTCGCCAGGTTCCGGAGCAAATAGTCGTCGTTTGGTGCCATCCCAATTCACTTCCATCGCCGCGCGATAGATGAAATCGAAAGAAATCGATGTTGGGCGGAGGAATAACCGACCCGATTCATCAATACCAACCTCAGCGATCGTATCTTCAGACATTGCGAGGCTGCTCAGAATTGCTGTGGTGAGGGATTTTTAGCGCAGCCCGCCATTCGTCCATAACGGACGCATCGTTGTCGTCGCGGCGCAATGCGACCAGTTCCTCCGGCGGCAATAGCTGCCCCAACGCCCACACCGCCGCGCCGCGCACCAAAGGCGAAGCATCGTTAAGCAGACGTTCGGCTTCGACGGCGAGCGACGCATCGCCGGAGTTGCCGATCGCGATCAGCACATTGCGCACGAAGCGATCGCGGCCGCTGCGCTTGATCGGGCTCTTGGAAAACAGAGCGCGGAATTGCGCATCGTCGAGCCGCGCCAGTTCGGCGAGCGCGGGCGCGCGCAAAGCCTCGCGCGCGGCGAGTTTGGCCTCGCGGCCGGCGACCGCGAACTTGTTCCAGGGACAGACCGCGAGGCAATCGTCGCAGCCATAGATGCGGTTGCCCATCAGCGGACGAAGCTCGCGCGGAATCGGGCCTTTGTGCTCGATGGTGAGATAGGAAATACAGCGCCGCG
>DASZQT010000269.1:0-22331 GCA_035549515.1 Pseudolabrys sp.
ATTCGACATGGGCGAGGCCGCCGATCGGATCGACGCGGCGATCGCGGCGGCGCTCGCGCGCGGCCTGCGCACCGGCGACATCGCTTCGCCCGGCACCAAGGTCGTGTCGACCGCGGAGATGGGCTCGGCGATTTTGGAAGAGCTGGAAAAGGCGGCGTAAAGCCAATTTGTGGTCGGCCGTGTCACCCGCGGGCTTGTCCCGCGCGGCCCGCTTAGGGCCGCACTGCCTTCCTAAGCGAGATGGCCGGGACGAGCCCGGCCATGACAAGTTAAAGATTCGGCCGGCCCAGGAATGACGAGACAAAAAAACGCGGCCCTTGCGGCCGCATTTTCGTTTTCAGGGCAGCGCTTCAGGAAGCGCTCGGGCCGCTCAATAGCCGATCCAGGGATTGTCGCGCGACGGCAGCGTCCAGGGGCCGGGCAGCGCGGTCGGGCGGATGAAGGTGGTGTTGTCCATGACGCTCGAAGCGGTGTGGTTCGGCAGCCACGCATAGCTGTGATCGCTGCGCTCGCCCGGGAATGTCTCCGTGCCCGGATCGAGATAGGAGCGCCTCTGCACGATGATGCGGGTGCGGGCGCGCCCGTTCTCGTCGCGGCTGACGAAGACGGTCTGGCCGTGGCTGACGGCGACCCGCTTCTTCTTCGGCGCGGCGTCCGCCGGCTGGGCCAGAAGGGCCACGGCTCCGACGAGCGCGATGGCGGCGGCGGCGATTTTCAGGCGCATTTTCGGTCCTCTGTCCGGTACGGACGCTGCAAGCGCGATTCACAGGTCCAATGCACTGTAGCTGCCTTCGGTTCGCTGCAACAGGCCCCAATCACGGGCAATTGTCCCTGACACAGATCAAAAGGAACAGTTGCAAACAAATCGGCCCCGCCCTCGCGGGCGGGGCCGATGGCCGAAAGCGGCGGTTACCGCCTTGCTGGCCGTAGTTCTACTTGCCGTAGTGCTGGGTGAGGTAAGCCTTGATCGCCTTGGCGTCCTCGTCGTCGATCGGGGCGCCCATCACCTTGATCATCTTGTTGACTTCGGCGTCCCAGCCCCCGGCATTGAGGAACACCGAGTTCATCGGGACATAGGCGAGGCTGTGACAGGCCTGGCAGTTGGCTTCCACCTTGTCGGCGCCGGCGCCCGGCTTGAGCTTGATCACCTGCTCGTCGGCCATCGCCGTCCCGGCGAGGAGAGCGGCAGCGAATGCAATGGCAATTTTCCGCATGTCGTTTCCCCCTCAGGCGTTGAGCGTGATGCTCTGCATCACGTTGTTGTGGTAGCCGGCGCCGTTGAACAAGAGCTTGCCGGTCTGGGTCTGGCCGATGGCGTTGGTCGCATTGACCAGCACCGTGTTGTGACCCTTCTTGGCGCGCAGCTCGATGCTCCACGGCCGGAACGCGAACTTGCCGAGATCCTCGCCGAGCTTGGCGTCGGTCCAGGTCTTGCCGCCATCGGTGGAAACCTCCACCCGGCGGATGCCATAGCCGCCGTCCCAGGCCAGCCCGCTCACCGTGAGCTTGCCGGTCTTCACCTTGGCGCCGTCGCGATGGCTGGTGATCAGCGAGTTGACGACGATTTCGGTGATCGGCGTCGAGGTCGCGTCCTCCTGCGAGATGAAGCGCGCCACCACCGGGAACAGGCCGACCGGGATGCGATAGGCCGGCTTCATCCAGAAGCCGCCGAGCGGCTTGGTGCGCGCCTCGATGCTGATGAGGTGCTTCATCCAGTAGGTGCCGGTCCAGCCCGGCACGAACAGGCGGGCGGGCGCGCCGTTGAGATGCGGCAGCGGCTGACCGTTCATCTCGTAGGCGACGATGGTGTTCTCATCGAGCGCCTTCCAGGCCGGGATGCTTTTGATGAAGTCCGGGGTCTTGTCGACGGCCGGTCCGTCCGCGCCGTTGAAGGCGACCTCGATGGTCTCCTTCTTCACGCCGACCTTGTCGAGAATGTCTTTCAGCCGCGCGCCCTTCCAGCGGGCGCAGCCCATGGCGCCATAGCCCCATTCGACGCCGGCGACATGCGGCGTCGACAGCCCGCGCCGGTTGCCCGAGCACTGGTTGACGGCGGTGATCTCCACGGCGGGGAATTTTTTGAGGTCGTCGAGCGTGATCTCGGCCTGCCCATTGGCGCCGTCGCCGCCGACCGAGATCTTGTAGGTCTTGACGTCGACCTCGGGAATGTCGGCGAGATGGTAGCGCACGAAGAACTGGTCGTTCGGCGTGATCGGCGTGCGGAAATATTCGAGCGGCGCTTCGTAGTTGGGCGGCCGGTCCGCAAGCTGGATCAGCGGCTTCTTGCCGGGCAGCGTGCCCATGGTGACGTAGCTGGAGATGCCATCGGGCACCCCCGGGGTGAGTTCGGCGGCGGCCGATGCGGCCTGTGCCTGGTCAAGCCGGCCAAATCCTCCCAACAACGTCCCGCCGGCAATAGCGGCGGACGTGCCGAGGAAAGCCCGGCGGTTCAACCTGTGCATGCGATTCCTCCCTCTCTGCCGCTCGCGGCGGCGATGTTTGTGATTGCGTGACCCTCGTCACGAAATCGGAGCCGAGAAGAAACGGGGGAGGGGTCGGATTTATTCCAAGCTCAGCCGACGCAGGGCGGCGCGCCCTTGTTGGCTTCGCGCAGGCGGCGGTCGACGCGGTCGGGATCGGCGCCGAGCTGGGTCTGCTGTTCGGCCGCTTCGGCGATGATGGCGAAACGCCATGCAGGCATGCCGTGCGCCACCAGTTCGTAGGTGAGGCCGCCAGCCCTCCAGGTCTGCCGGCTGGTGCCGCTGGCGGCAGGCGTTGTGGCGCCGGTCGGCCAGGCTCGGAGATCGAGCCGGCAGCCGTGCGGGCCGCGATAATGGGCCGAGATCAGCGGCACCGAGCCGGAATCGATGGCGAGCCCAACCAATTTGAGGCCGGCGGTATCGAGGCGCGGGATATTGGTCCCGGCCGGCAGCGAGGCGAGCGTGATCGAGGTCGGACCTTCGGCGGTTTCGCTTTCCGCGCCGAACATCGCCAGCCCATTGCGCGCGACGAGGATGCCGATGCCGATGGCGACGATCACGCAAGCCGCGGCCGCCATGACGCCCCAGGCGAGCCGGCGGCGCTGCGGCAGCACGATCGGCGCCGGTGCATCGGCGGCTTCGCCGATGGTGGCTTTGAGCCGGGCGAGTACGGCATAGGCGCGCGCGAGATGGCGGTCGCCGGCGAGTCGCGCGGCCAGCTCGGCGCGCTCGGCCGGGGCCAGTTCGCCGTCGACCAGCGCATTCAGCTTCAACAGGTCTTGCTGTTGCGGACCGTTATCCATGACGCGACTTCAATGGCCGGACGCTGCTCGCCTCGATCGCCGCCAACAGGGCGCCGCGCGCCCTTGCAACGCGGCTCATGACCGTACCGACCGGCACTTCCAAGAGCTCGGCGGCCTCGCCGTAGCTGAAACCGGCGATGTCGATCAAGGAGATTATTTCGCGGTGCAGCGGCGCCAGCGTTGCCAGGCCCTGTTCCACGGTGATTTTGGCGATGCGCACGTCGTCGTAGCGCCACACGTCAACCGGTCCGTCATCCTCGACCGGCGGCCGCTTCAGGCGGCGCAATTCGTCGAGCGCGGCGTTGCGCACGATGCGGAACATCCACGCGCGATAGGCGGGCTGCTCCTCCGGCACGCGGCGGGCGGCGAGGGCCCGCGCGGCGGCTTCCTGCACCAGATCGCGCGCGCTGTCGCTGTCGCCCAGCATGGTGCGGGCGAAGGCAAACAGACGCGGCAGCAGGGCCGTCAGGCCGCCATGGGGATCGCGCATCGCGATTGAATTCGTCGCCCGGTGTCGTCGACCGGAGACTATCGGGCCGGTCAAATGATTATGCAATGGTCGGCGGATGCGGCGGTCAGCGCCCGATGCGGCGCGGCTCCCGCCGCGTGGGGAGCGCCTTCCAAAGCTGCTGATATTTCGGCGTGGAGGCCAGAATCGGGTCGCGCTGGCCGCAGTAGCTGCGGTTGAGCTCGGCCTTGGCGAACAGCGCGCCCACCTTAGGCTCGCTGCCGGCCGAGAGCAGCGTCAGCCGGTCGAGCGCGCAGGACAGCGTGGTGCGCGCGATAAAGCTGCCGCCCTGGCAGAACCAGCCCGACAGCCGCAGCGCGGGATCGTCGAAGTCGCGCATGAAGCCGAGGCAGTGCTTTGGCGTGCCCTTGAGGGCGTCAAACGTGACGATGTCGAGCGGGCCGAACTTGCTGTCCAGCCGCTGATTGGAGATATGCCCGCGCACCGGCCCTAAATCGGCGGCTTCTTCGGTGATATCCTCCTGCACATCGCCGAAACGGCGCAGCTCGCTGCCCGGCCGGTAGATCTCGACCTGCAGATAGGGTCCGGCGCCGTCGGCATCGCCGAGGCCGAGGATGTCCTTGCGGCCGCCGCCCGCCGTGTTGCGCCAGATCGCGTAGCTCGTCGGCTGACCGGCGGCTTCCGGGATCGCCAGCGCGAAGGCCGGGAACGGCCGCTCGACCTCGACCCATTCGGCGCGGGTCGGTGGGGTGACGCTCAAGAGCAGGCTCGGGAACTGAAAAAGCAGCCCGGCGCCTATGGCAAGCAGCGCCAGCCCACCCAGATAAGCCGTCAGGCGGATCAGGGTAGCGGATGCTTCATCGTGGCGTAGAGCGAGGCGCATGCCCCCTCCGGCAGGCGACCGTTGTGTTAAGGGTAATTGTCCCTTAGAAGCACCTGCCGCCCGGTTGCTTGCGCGCAAGGCCGGAGGGTTAATTTTTTCGGAGCGTTAACAATGGGTTACAAGGTCGCCGTGGTGGGTGCCACCGGCAATGTCGGGCGCGAGATGCTCGCGATCCTGGCGGAACGCAATTTCCCGGCCGATGAAGTGGTCGCTCTCGCGTCGCGCAAGAGCGTGGGCACGGAATGCTCGTTCGGCGACAAGACGCTCAAAGTCAAAGCGCTCGATCACTACGATTTCTCCGATGTCGACATCTGTCTGATGTCGGCCGGCGGCGGCATCTCGAAGGAATGGTCGCCGAAGATCGGCGCGCAGGGCGCGGTGGTGATCGACAATTCGAGCGCCTGGCGCATGGACCCCGACGTGCCGCTGATCGTGCCGGAGGTGAATGCCGACGCCGTCGGAGGCTTCACCAAGAAGAACATCATCGCCAACCCGAACTGCTCGACCGCCCAGCTCGTGGTCGCGCTCAAGCCGCTGCACGACGCCGCCAAGATCAAGCGCGTCGTGGTCGCGACCTATCAATCGGTGTCGGGCGCCGGCAAGGATGCGATGGACGAACTGTTCGCGCAAACCAAGGCGGTGTTCACGCTGGACGAGCCGCAGTCGAAGAAATTCCCGAAGCGCATCGCCTTCAACCTCATTCCGCAGATCGACGTCTTCATGGACGACGGTTACACCAAGGAAGAATGGAAGATGGTGGTCGAGACCAAGAAGATTCTCGATCCCAAGATCAAGCTCACCGCCACCTGCGTGCGCGTGCCGGTGTTCGTCGGCCATTCGGAGGCCGTGAACATCGAGTTCGAAAATCCGATCTCGGCCGACGAGGCGCGCGACATCCTGCGCAACGCGCCGGGTTGCCTGGTGATCGACAAGCGCGAGCCGGGCGGCTACGTCACGCCCTATGAATGCGTGGGCGAGGACGCGACCTACATCAGCCGCATCCGCGAGGACGCCACGATCGACAACGGTCTCGAGATGTGGGTGGTGTCGGACAATCTGCGCAAGGGCGCCGCGCTCAATGCCGTGCAGATCGCCGAGTGCCTGATCAACCGCGATCTGATCAAGGCGAAGAAGCGGGCGGCGTAGCTATCTGTCGTCCCCGCGAAAGCGGGGACCCATACTCTGTGCACTGCCGATAGACTGCGGCGTATGGGTCCCGGCCCTCGCTAACGCTCGGCCGGGACGACAATAGGATAGGTTCGCCGGCTCACATCGCCCCAATCCGCATCTGCTGCGCGAGCTGGGTGAAATCGCCGACCGCCTTGTTGCGCTCGTTGTAGAATTGGATGACGCGCTGCGCCGTTGCCGCCTGCAGGCGCTCGTAATTGCGGCGCGCCGCTTCGATGCCGAGCGGCGGCAGGCCGCCCGGGCCGCGCCGCAGGATGCAGACCTGCAACGCCGCCGGCCACGACAGTCCGGCCGCCTTCGCCAAGAGCAGCACGAAATCGTTGTCGCCGCGGCGGTCGTTCATCACGTGCTCGACCAGATCGACCGCCGTGCGCGAGAGCGAGGCGAGCGCCGCCACCGTCTCGTCGAACTTGCCGCTGGAAGCATAGGCACTCACCAGTGCGTCCGCCGATTGACCGGTGCGCACCGCGCTTTCGAACTGCACCATGTCGGCGCGGCGGTCGCGCCCGCCTTGCGCGCGCGTCACCACGTCCTGCCCAGTGATGCCGGTCAGCACCTGCTGCACCTCGCGCACGGCTTCCGGATTGGCGGCGGCGAGCCGCGCGAATACGACTTCCGATGCCTTGGCGATCAGGCTGTGGAAATGCTCGCGCGGAATGTCCTTGCGCATGCCGACGCATATCGCCAGCACCTCGTCATCAATCGAACGGTCGATCAGCTTGCCGTAGCCGCTGTCGGAGAAGCGCGCGCCTTCGTTCTGGGCCACCGAGAGCACCACCTCGCGGTCGCCGCGCGTCACCAGCGTATCGCTGACGCTCTCGCTGATGCTGGCGCGCTTGGAGATCGCGAGCAGCCGGTCCTGGCTGGTATCGTTGGCGATCGCCACCAGGTCTTCGTCGGTCAGCCGCGGCGACCGCGTGAGGATCGGGCCCGCCACCTCGATGGCCTCGTCGCGCGCCAGCCGGCGCACGATCATCGGCGGCGCGTTGTCGACCGGCGCCAGCCGGTGCGCGAGCTCGACGCGCGCCTTGGTCTCGATGCGTTCGGCGATGCGCGAAATCACGCCGTCGAACAGGTCGACCTGCTCCTCCGAATACTGGCTGGCGCGCGCCAGGAACAGATCGGTGACGCGGCGCAGGATGTCCGCCTGCCGGCCGGGCGTGCCGGTTGCCAGCGTGCCTTCGAGTTCGGCGATGAAAGAGCGCTCTTGCATGGCGGGGCAACCGTTTCGCGATTTCACGCGCGCAACAGGTACCCGGAGAAGATTACCATCCACTTGCAAGTGCGCGCGGCATTGTCGCGAACCGTGCGCTTTGTCCCCCGTTCGCCGTCTTATTTTGTTGCGCTAGCTTGCCGGCGCTCGTTTGCGTTGCGGCGAAGCGGATTCAGGGTTAAGGCGCGGTAAGCGGCGCGCCGGCGTGTCGTCAAAAGCGCGGCGCGGCGAAGGCCTGTGAATAGGCATCGGGCGCGATGCGCCGGAATGTACCGCTCGCGCGATCAAACACCGACAATTCGCCGGTGGCGACGCCGAAATAAGCCGCGTGCAGCATGAGCTTGCCGCGCTCGGCCAGAATGCGCACGCAGGGAAAGGTCAGCAGATTGTCGAGCGTCTTCACGGCGGAGGCCTGCTCGAGCCGGGTCAGATATTCGGTCAGCGGCCGCTCGCCGCGCGGGCCGACCGAGGCCGCGGCCGGCGCGATCATCGCCATCCATTGCCCGATGAAATCGCCGGGCGAGAGCGGCTCGCCTTCCTCGACGAAGGCTTTCACGCCGCCGCATTGGGCATGCCCGAGCACGACGATGTGCTTCACGCGCAGCGCCTGCACGCCGAATTCGAGCGCCGCGGAAACGCCATGCGTGCGCCCGTCCGGCGTGTAGGGCGGCACCAGATTGGCGACGTTGCGCACCACGAACAATTCGCCCGGATGTGCATCGAAAATGACCTCCGGCGACACGCGCGAGTCGCAACAGCCGATCACCATGATCTCGGGATGCTGCCCGACCTCCGCCAGTTCACGGAACCGGGTCTGTTCGACCGGCAGCCGTTCGCTCAAGAAGGCGCTGTAGCCGTCGATGAGGCGCTTAGGGAAATCCATCACCGAAAACTCCACATAAAGTCCCGCCCGTTCGGTCGCGATTTGTCACGCCCAGATCGCCATTGGCAACCCGTAAGCATCGCGCGGCGGTGGATTAGGGAACGGTCGAGCGGTACCCGCATGAATCCTGCGGGCAATGGCGGCGCAGGCGAGCGCGTCGATGAGATCGTCCGGCGCGGCGCCCCTGGGCGGCCGTTCATTGACCGCGGCGGCGGGTAGCCCGGCTCCGATCAGCAAACCGCGCCGCTGCGCCAGTCCCCGCTCATAGCAGCGGCTTTTCACTTTCTTGGGCTCGGTGAGCGCCTGCCCGCCATTGAGCCGCCAGAACGCCAGCTCGGGATGCACTTCGAACAGGCGCGGCACCAGACCCACATCGGCGCGCAGGAGTTCGTCCACCTCGCGGATCTTGGGCGCGATGTTGAACAATTGCTTCGACACTTTGCGCGGCGGGTCGGAGGTCGCCTGCGCGATCCGGCAGGCGTCGCCATAATCGGCGGCATAAATCGCCGCGCGCGACGGCACCGAGAACACCGAAGATTGCCGCTTCTCAAGCAATGGCCGCACCGCATTTTCGGCGGCGCGGCCGCCGATCCCGCTCCGCTCCGGCAGGCCGATGGGCATGTCGACCGCGACCACGGCCGGCTGCTGCGTCGCCGCCAGCACATCGGCCATGCGCGCAAAGACCGCGACCGTCACCTCATCGCCCGCCGGGCGGACAAAGGCGGCGATCCAGCCGCCCGGGCAGCCGTCCACGCCGGCGAGCCATACGTCTTTCGCATTGCTCATCGCGTCGACAGTGGCACGCGGCGTCGGCGGACGGTAGGCTCGCTTTGGTGGGGAGCGTTTACTCATTCTCCGTTCATCCCCGCGAAAGCGGGGATCCAGCGCGGCTTGGCTCAACTGGATTCCCGTTTTCGCGGAAATGAGCGGAGGAAAGGGATGCGCCCATACCGACGTCAATCGCAGGGGCTCCGTCCATGACCATCCGTCCGCGCCGCAGTGTGCTCTATATGCCGGGCTCCAACGCCCGCGCGCTGGAGAAAGCCAAGACGTTGGCCGCCGACGGCGTCATTCTCGATCTCGAGGACTCGGTCGCGCCCGACGCCAAGGAGGCCGCGCGCGACCAGGTCTGCGCGGCGGTGAAGGCCGGCGGTTTTGGCCGGCGCGAGGTGTTCATCCGCGTCAACGGCGTCGATACGCCCTGGCACGCCGACGATCTGGCCGCCGCCGCCCATGCCGCGCCCGACGCCATCCTCATTCCGAAAGTCTCCGCGCCCGACACGCTCGAACTGATCGGCCGCCGCATGCTCGACATGGGCACCAATCACAAGACCAAGATCTGGGCCATGATCGAGACCCCGCTCGCCATCTTCAACATCCTGGCCATCGCCGCCGCCGCGAGCGATTCCGAGACGCGGCTCGCCGGCTTCGTGATGGGCACCAACGATCTCGCCAAGGAAACGCGCGCGCGCCTGGTGCCCGGCCGGGCGCCTATGCTGGGCTGGCTCTCGATGTGCGTCGCCGCCGCGCGCATTCACGGCATCGACATTCTCGACGGCGTCTACAACGACATCGGCAATGCCGACGGCTTCTTCATGGAATGCCAGCAGGGCCTCGAACTCGGATTCGATGGCAAGACGCTGATCCATCCCAATCAGATCGAACCCTGCAACACGGCGTTCTCGCCCTCGCCGGAAGAGATCGCGCAGGCGCGCAAGATGATTGCGGCCTTCGACCTGCCGGAGAACAAGACCAAGGGCGTGGTGTCGATCGAGGGCCGCATGGTCGAGCGCCTGCATGCCGATATGGCGCGGCGCACGGTCAGGATCGCCGAGGCGATCGAGTCTTCTTCCGCGGCCTGAACGAGCGCGCGTAGGCGCGCACGGCGTGCGGCAAATGACGCACGCCCTGATGTGGCGCATGCGCATCGATGTGGCGCATGCGCATCGCGGAATACCGGAAGAAATTTAAGCAAAGTCGCACGACCCGCGCCGGGCAATAAGCCGGGTAATAAAAATTGATGACGCGGAACGAAACGGTCGTGACATGGCGCTCGTTTGTAGCCGCATGGACATCGCATCGATCGAGAGTCGATGCGGGTGGTAAAACCGGAGTGCGCCTCGATGAAACGCATCGCGCTTGCAATGTTAATCGCATTCTTCGCCGTCGGCTCGGCCGCCGCGCAATCCTGCGCGAGCAAGGCGGTCGGCAAAGACGGTAAGCCGCTGGCGGGCGCCGCCAAGGCGAGCTTCATGAAGAAGTGTTGCGAAACGGGTGCCATCGGCAAGGACGGCAAGCCGCTCGCCGGCGCGGCCAAGGCCAGCTTCATCGCGAAATGCGAGAAGGGCGGCTGAGCGCGTCGGCGCCTGATGCCGGGAGTGCGACATGCGTAGCATCGTTATGATTCTGTCGACCGTGATCGGTGTCGCGTTGCTGAGCGTTCCGGTCGGCGCGCAGGTGAAAACCGCCAAGGAATGCCGCGCCGAATGGCAGGCCAAAAAGGCCGACTTCCAGGCCAAGAAAATAAAAGAAAAGGACTACGTGAAGCAGTGCACGGGCGGCACGGCGGCAAAAACGACTCCGGCCGAGGACAAGACGAAGAAAGTCCGTCCCAAGAGAACGGAAACGAAAACAAAGCCTGAAATAAAAACTGAAATTAAGCCGAAGACTAAATCTGCCCCGCGTCCGGTCACGACAGCTCCGGAGCCGGGCCCGGCGACCCGAACCAGCCGCGCGCCCGAACCGACCATCGCGCCGCCCGCGCGCTCATCGCGTGCCGCCGTGGGTCCCAATCAGTTCACCACCGAGAGCCAAGCCAAGACGCGTTGCGGGTCCGACACGGTGGTGTGGGCCAATCTCGAGTCGAAGATCTACCATTTCGTCGGCTACAAGGACTACGGCGGCACGAAGCGCGGAGCCTATATGTGCGAGCGCGACGCCGCGAACGTAGGCATGCGCGCGGCAAAGAACGAAAAGCATCCATAAAGCATCCTTGAGCGCCGCTTCCCGCTCGTAATGTCGCCACTGCGATGGCGTTGCGCACGGGGCCGTATCGGCCGGTCCACTTCATTGCAGGACGGTTCGCATTTCGTCCGTACAGTTTTAAATTAGAATCATTAAACTGTAACAGTGCCCGTCTAAACGACCCCTGGCTTCGGCGCTGGGCCGCAAGCAAGGCGCATTGTCGCGCAACGGGGACGACTGCAAAGAGCGCGAGCCTTGGAGAGGAGCGACGCCGACCGTTGCGCATCGGCGGCGGTCGGTCGTGGCTTGCGCGCGGAAGCGCATTGCTTTCATTGTCAGGCTTCTCTCCGTTGCGTGCGGTTGGCGTGTCGAAGCCCGTCGAACAACGACGTTTTCAAGCAAAAACGGGGATCGTACACATGACACGCATTCGGATGGCGACGGCTCTGCTCGTTGCCGGACTTTCGATGGCCACCGCGGCCAATGCGGCGGAGGTCAAGTCCTCCTTCTCGAACCAGAACGCGCCGATGACGATCGCGGTGTTCGGCGACTGGCCCTATAACCAACTGCTGCTCGACAATGCCGGCCTGCTGCGCCACTCGGTCAATTCCGATCACAAGGTGAGCCTGGTGATGCACGTCGGCGACATTCATTCCGGCAGCCAGCCCTGCACGAGCGCTGAAATTCTGCCGCCGATCGCAGCTTCCGATCCGAATTGGAGCCGCAAGGTCTATTTCCAGTTCCAGCAGTTCAACGCGCCGATGATCTATATCCCGGGCGACAACGAATGGACCGATTGTCACAAGACCAAGGAAAAGGCGAGCGGCAATCCGCTGACCGAGCTGAACGCCGTGCGCAGCCTGTTCTTCGCGCGCCCCGGACATAGCCTGGGCCGCCAGGACAAGCCGGTGATGTCGCAGGCGCAGAATTTCGATCCCGCGTTCCCGACCGATAAGCATTATGTCGAGAACGTCATGTGGATGGACAACTGGGTCGTGTTCGCGACCTTCAACATGCCGGGCGGCTCGAACAACGACACCTCGGCCTGGACCAACGGTTTCGACAATGCGACCGCGCAGGCGCAGGAAGTCAGCGAGCGCAACGGCGCCAATCTGCGCTGGCTGAAGGCCGCTTTCGACATGGCGCGGCAGAAGCTCGCCCGCGCCGTCGTCATCGCGCTGCAGGCCGACATGTGGGATCCGGAAGCGATCGCGCAGGGCGGCGCCGGACTCAACAAGTATACCACTTTCGTGCGCGCGCTCGCGAATTACAGCGTGCGCTTCAACAAACCGGTGCTGCTGCTCAACGGCGATTCGCATCTCTATCTGCAAGATCAGCCGCTGGCCGATCCGACCAGCACGACGGGTCAGATCCACCACACCCAGGCGGTGCCGAACCTCACGCGTATCGTGGTGCAGGGCTCGACCAACGCGCCGGCGGAATGGCTGCGCCTGACCATCGATCCGAGCAAGTCCCAGCCCTTCAGCTGGACCAACGTGCCCTACTGCACCGATCCGAACACGAGCTGCCAGTAATTCTGGGGGCCGGCCTGGCTCATGCGCGAGGCAGGCCGGTCCTCGACTTTTCGGCGCGTTCGCATGCCGCTTGTCCAATCCGTGAACGCGCACGCGCTAGAGGACCATTGCCGCTACCGTGCGGCATGAGCCCGTTGATCCAGGTCAAGGAAGGCGCCGGAAGCCCACGCCATGCTTCGTCCGCCGTCAATAGACCAGCGGGAACGGCCAGGCCTCCTATTCGATTATCCCATATTCACGACTGCGGTTGCCTGCGCGCGACGTCCGGCGCACGGCGACGAGGGGACCCTGTGAGGCAGTTCGCGCTGAGCACGAGGAGGTGACGATGGCGGATCAGAGCAGCATGCATGTCTATTTGAATTGGGCGAAGGAGCGCATCGACGAGATGGATGCCGCCTTGGCCTCGCTCGAAGCCCGCGTGGGCGAGGTGCAGGCCGATTCCAAGGCCAAAGCCAATCAATTGATCGCCAACCTGCAGCAGCAGCGCGACGTTTTCCAGGGCACGGTCAAGGAGCAGCGCGATCAAGGCGAGGCCGCCTGGTCGCGCACCAAGACGCAATTGGAATCGCAGTGGAACGTTTTCGAAGGCCAGGTGAGGGCCTATATCGACACCGTCGGCAAACAGTTCGAGCAGCAGCAGACGACCTTCCAGGACGTCGCCGCCGCGCAATTGAAGGCCTGGCAGGACGCGGCCGACACCGTCCAGGGCGCGGCGACCAAGTTCGCGGCCGAACGGCGCGCGCAGGTCGACGCGGCGCTCAAGCAGATGAAGGCGGACGCCGCCGAGGCCGAAGCCCGCTTCCAGAAGCTGCAGCAGGCCGGTAACGAATCCTGGACCGCGCTCAGCGCCGCGCTCGACGAATCGCGCAAGGCTTTCGACCGCGCCAATCAAGCGGTGATGGACGCCTTCAAGCAGGGCGCAACGCCGAAGTCGTGAACGGGCGAGGCCGCGCTCACGCCCAGGGACGCGCGGCCTTGGCCTGGTCCTCGTAGCTTTCGATCTTGCTCTGCTTCTGCTTGGTCAGCCCGATATCGTCGAGCCCGTTGAGCATGCAGTGCTTGCGGTGGGCGTCGATCTCGAAGCCGATCACGCCGCCGTCGGGGCCGCGGATTTCCTGTTTCTCGAGGTCGATGGTCAGCGTCGAATTTGCGCCGCGGTCGGCATCGTCGAACAGCTTCTCAAGGTCCTCCGGCGACACGCGGATCGGCAGCACGCCGTTCTTGAAGCAGTTATTATAGAAGATGTCGCCGAACGAGGTGGAGATGACGCAGCGCACGCCGAAATCCATCAGGGCCCAGGGCGCGTGCTCGCGGCTCGAGCCGCAGCCGAAATTATCGCCGGCGACGATGATCTTGGCGCTGCGATAGGCCGGCTTGTTGAGCACGAAATCCGGGTTCTCGGCGCCGTCGTCGAGATAGCGCTGCTCGGAGAACAGGCCCTTGCCCAGTCCGGTGCGCTTGATCGTCTTCAGGTACTGCTTCGGGATGATCATGTCGGTGTCGACATTGATGATCTTGAGCGGCGCGGCGACGCCTTCGAGCGTGGTGAACTTTTCCATGGCTTCCGATGCTCCGGCACGCTTTGGTGGAAATTCACCCTTGTTTCTAAGGTCTTTACGGGGCGGGTCAATAGTCTCGCCCACGCTGCTGGCATGCGCGGGAGGGGGGCTCAGGGCCGGCCTCAGGGTCGGTCTTATGGCCGGTCCTGGCGGAAATAGGGTCGGTCCTTCAGCTTGATCATGACCACGGGGCTCGCCATCAGCGCGGCGCCGAGCAGGAGGGAGCCGATCAGGCTGCCGGCATTAAGGTCGCCCGCGCTGCTTGCGCGCAAATAGCAGGCAATCCCGACCGGGTAGAACAGGATCACGGCCGTCACGAGCCCCGGCGAGAAGCGCCCGCGCGTCACCAGGAACGGCAGCACGTGGAAGAAGGTGGCGTTGATCAGCATCAGCGCCGGAAAGCCGAGCGCCACCGCTGGGATGGCCGCAGCCAGCTCGGCCGCCACGATGCCGAGCACCACGACGACGGCATTGGTGATGTAGAACTGATCCCAAGTCACATTCAGGTGCAGCACATTGCGCGCCCAGTCGCGCCAATCGAAGATGAATTCCTCCAGCATGTGCACCGAATAGGCGGCGAGCGCGAGCCAAGTGAGCTCGGTGAGCGACAGGCTCACGGCGCTACCGCGCGCGCCTGCTCGTCGGCCTTGAACTTCGCCTCGCGCAGCACCTGACAGACCTGCACGCTGTATTCCGTGTAATAGACCTCGCGCGCCCTTTTTTGCGCGCTGCGGTGCTCGGCATTCATACGCCAGGCGCGCTGGCCTTCCTCGTGCTCGAATTCGACGATGGTGACCCGCTCACCGTCCTCGGCGAAGAAGCCCTTGTGCGCGATGTAGCCGGGCATGGTCTTGGCGAGCGCGATCACGCGCTCGACCTCGATGAGATACTGCTCGCGCATGTCGGGCTTGAGGCGCGAGCGGAATACGGTGACGATCATGATGACCTCCCTGGCAATGTGCCTATCCTTGGCGCGGCCGGACCGTGCGACAAGTCAATATTTCAAATGCCAGCGATCGGCGCGGTTGATCGGCCGGGCGGCTTAGTCGGCGCTCGCCTCGATCGCCTCCATATCCGCGTCCGAGAGCCCGAAATGGTGGCCGATTTCATGCACCAGCACATGGGTGACGATGGCGCTCAAGCTATCCTCGTGCTCGGCCCAATAATCGAGGATCGGGCGGCGATAGAGCCAAATCATGTTGGGCATCAGCGGCGGCGCGCTCGGCGATCGGAACGGCAGGCCGACACCCTGGAAGAGGCCGAGCAGGTCGAATTCGCTGTCGAGCTTCATGATCTTGACAACGCTGTCATCGGGGAAGTCCGCGACCCGGATCACGACGTCTTCGCACAGCGTGCGAAACTGCTCGGGCAGCCGGGCATAGGCCTCGGCGGCGAGCGTCTCGAAATCGGCGAGCGTGGGCGCGTCGGCCATGCGCGATGAGGACGAGTGCGGTCGGTCGGTAGACATCGGGAGAATACTTAGGTGACGCGCCGCCGTTCACCAAGCGTTGACGCAACGGACAAAATCGGCGAGCGTTAATAATTGCGACAATGACCAAGCGAGATCTCATGCGCGGAATCGCGATCGGCTTCTGCATTTTGGCGCTGATTTGCGTGTTGGGTACGCTTCAAACGTCAATTGCAAACGCAGCGCCGCGCGTGGCCGCGGCATCGCAAGGCGCCGACGAACTCGAAGCGCAGCAGACACGACCGCGGATTACCATTCATCCGCGCGTGACCGAGCCCGGTCCGAACTCCAGACGCTTTTGTCGTGCATGGCTGGAGAAGGAATTCCGCTTGAGCGGTACGGTAATCGTACCGCGCCTGCAATGCTGGTGGCAGTAGCGAACAAATCCGCGGCTTTGCGGTTATGGTCGTGTGCGCAGGGGCTCGCACCTGGAGGTGCATCGATGTCCAAGTTACTCAAGATCTTCGCGGCGTTGGCTTTGGTCGCCGGCGCTTTCGTGTTTAACGCCGATAATGCATCCGCTCGCGGCGGCGGTGGCGGCCGTGGCGGCGGATTCGGCGGCGGCTTCCACGCAGGCGGCGGCTTCGGTGGTATGCGGGCCGGTGGCTTCGGCGGCGTGCGTGCTGCGGGCTTTCGCGGCGGCCGCGCGTTTGCTGCAGCGCCGGGATGGCGTGGCGGCGCATGGCGTGGCGGCGCATGGCGGGGCGGTGCGTGGCGTGGCGGCGCATGGCGCGGCGGCGCGTGGCGTTGGGGCGGGCGTCGCTGGGCCGGCAATTGGCAAGGCCGTCGTTGGTGGGGTCCCGGTTGGGGCTGGGGCTGGGGATGGGGCGCGGCGGGCCTCGGCCTTGGTTTAGCTGCTGCTACATGGCCGGCCTGGGGATACGACTATCCGTACTACTACGGCTATCCCTACTACGCGCAGGCTAACTGCGGCTGGGTCCGCGTGCGGGTCTGGCGTAACCACCACCGTGTGATCCGCCGTGTCTGGCGCTGCTGGTAACGCGGCTCGCGGTTGAAGTCGGCTTAGTCGGATGCGAGCGACAGGCCCGCATCCGACAGCCGATTTTTTTATACGCCGGCGCGCCGGCCGCTCAGGCTACTTCCACTCCCGCACATCGACGAAGTGCCCGGCGATCGCCGCCGCCGCCGCCATGGCGGGCGACACCAGATGCGTGCGGCCCTTGTAGCCCTGGCGGCCTTCGAAGTTGCGGTTCGAGGTTGAGGCGCAACGCTCACCCGGCGCCAGCTTGTCGGGGTTCATGGCGAGACACATTGAGCAGCCGGGCTCGCGCCATTCGAAACCGGCGGCCTTGAAGATCTTGTCGAGGCCTTCGGCTTCCGCCTGTTCCTTCACCAGACCCGAGCCCGGCACGATCATGGCATTGACGTTGCCGTTGACGTGCTTGCCTTCCGCGATCTTGGCGGCGGCGCGCAAGTCCTCGATGCGGCCATTGGTGCAGGAGCCGACGAACACACGGTCGATTCTGATGTCGGTGATCTTCTCGCCGCCCTTCAGACCCATGTAGTCGAGCGAGCGGATCGCCGCCTGGCGCTTGTTGTCGTCGACGATTTCCGCCGGCACCGGCACGCGGCCGGTGATCGAGATAACCTGCTCGGGGCTGGTACCCCAGGTGACGATCGGCGGCAGCTTGGCGGCATCGAGCCTGATCTCGCGGTCGAAATGCGCGCCATCGTCGGAGCGCAGCGTCTCCCAGTAGCGCATGGCCTGATCCCAGGCGTCGCCCTTCGGCGCTTTCGGCCGATCTTTCAGGAAGGCATAGGCCTTCTCGTCGGGCGCGATGAAGCCGGCCTTGGCGCCGCCTTCCACCGACATGTTGCAGACCGTCATGCGGCCTTCCATTGACAGCGCGCGGATCGCTTCGCCGGCATATTCGAGCGCATAGCCGGTGCCGCCGGCGGTGCCGATCTCGCCGATGATGGCCAGGATGATGTCCTTCGCCGTCACGCCGGGCGGTAGCACGCCATCGACGATGGCGCGCATGTTCTTGGACTTCTTCTGGATCAGTGTCTGCGTCGCCAGCACATGCTCGACTTCCGAGGTCCCGATGCCGTAGGCGAGCGCGCCGAAGGCGCCATGCGTCGCGGTGTGGCTGTCGCCGCATACGATGGTGGTGCCGGGCAGCGTGAAGCCCTGCTCGGGGCCGATGATGTGGCAGATGCCCTGCCGCTTATCGAACTCGTTGTAGTATTCCAGGCCGAAGTCGCGCGCGTTCTCGGCCAGCACCTTGATCTGCTCGGCGCTCTCCGGATCGGGATTGGGCTTCGAGCGATCGGTGGTCGGCACATTGTGATCGACGACGCACAGCGTCTTGCTCGGCGCATGCACCTTGCGGGCGGCCGTGCGCAGACCTTCGAAGGCCTGCGGCGAGGTCACCTCGTGGACGATGTGCCGGTCGATATAGATGAGGCAGGTGCCGTCCGGTTGTTCGTCCACCAGATGGTCGTCCCAGATCTTGTCGTAGAGGGTGCGCGGTTTCATGTCGTGAGAGCCTTGCTCAGGTTGAATTCGGAAAATGGTTTGCGGGCGGCCGCTATCGCGCGCCGCGACAGCCGCTCAAAGGCCGATCTGCACCGCCGTCAGCCTGCCGAAAAAACGCCAGGGCAACCGGGCGTGGTCGGCGAGGATGATGCGCTGAGCTCTGGAAACCATGGCGGCTATATAGCCAATCGCGCGGGCGGGGACAATGAAGGTGCGGCGTCTGGCGTTCGCACGAAAAAGGGGCCGACAAAGCGGCCCCCTGATCCATCCCGACGATGCGCGCAGTCTTAGGCCTTCTCGGCCGCCTGCGGTCCCGTCGTGCTCTCGGCCTCGATGCGGGCCTTCTTGCCGCGCAGGCCGCGCAGGTAATAGAGCTTGGCGCGGCGCACCTTGCCGCGGCGCACGACCTTGATCGAGTCGATCATCGGCGAGTAGAGCGGGAACACGCGCTCGACGCCTTCGCCGTAGGAGATCTTGCGCACGGTGAAGTTCTCGTTCAGCCCGCCGCCGGCGCGGCCGATGCAGACGCCCTCATAGGCTTGCACGCGGCTCTTGTCGCCTTCGATCACCTTCACGTTCACCAGCACGGTGTCGCCGGGCCCGAAATCCGGGATGTCCTTGCCGGCCGACAGTTTGGTCATCTGCTCTTTTTCGAGCGTCTGAATAAGGTCCATGGGTCAAATCTCCGTCGGCAGCGCCAGCAACCGGCGCGCGGTTCCTAGGGTCTCGGTCTGAATGGGTCGGCGGGCTTCTAGCCCAAACAGCGCGGCTTGTCATGCGTTTTTCACAACGCCACGGGGCCTGGGCCAGGGCGGGGCCGCGGTTTCCGGCGTCATATGGAACCGTGATGCGGCGTGATAATGGCACTGCTATGGTGGGGGAAGCCGGGGATCCTGGGGTCCTAGCGGGTAAGGGGGCATTTACGATGATCAAGCGCGTATTGACGGCGGGCTTCGCCATGGCGGCGGGCCTGTTGCTGGCGGCGGGCAGCGCCATGGCCGGGTTCAAGGTCTGCAACCATTCCGACGGCAAGGTGAGCGTGGCCATCGGCTACAAGAGCGGCGACTACGGCTGGACCTCGGAAGGATGGTGGTCGATCGAAAGCGATGACTGCCACGACATCGTCAACGGCCGGCTGAACCAGCGCTATTATTACGTCTATGCCACCAGCGACAGCGGCGTCTGGCAGGCGCACAAAGGCGACCAGAAGGGCGGCTATTTCTGCATCGCCAAGGCGAAATTCACCTTCCACAATCGCGATTACGAGACCAAGGGCGAGATCGACTGCGAGGCCAGCGACCAGGTGACCAAGCAGTTCCTCGAGGTGGACACCGAGGACGCCGACAATTTCACGTATAATTTGAAAGACTAAGGGCTTTTAGCCGCCCGGCTTGCGGGCGGTATAGGCCGCCCACAGGTCCGGCCGCCGCTCGCGCGTGAGGCGCTCAGCCTCGGCCCGGCGCCAGGCCGCGACCTTGGCGTGGTCGCCGGACACCAGCACCTCCGGGATCGGCTCGCCCTCGAATACGGGGGGCCGCGTGTAGTGCGGGTATTCGAGCAGGCCGTCGGCGAAGCTCTCCTCGACGCCGGAGGCCTCCTTGCCCATGACGCCCGGCAACAGCCGCACGCAGGCGTCCAGCAAAGCGAGCGCCGCGATTTCCCCGCCCGACAGCACGAAATCGCCCAGCGAAACTTCCTCCAGGCGGCGGGCCTTAATCAGCCGCTCGTCCACGCCCTCGAAGCGGGCGCAGAGGACTACCACGCCGGGCCCATGCGCCAGTTCTGAGACGCGGCCTTGCGTCAGCGGCCGACCGCGCGGGCTCATCAAGAGGCGCGGGCGGGTGTCGTGGGGAATGGTGTCATGGGGAAGGGTGTCGAGCGCGCGGGCCAGCACGTCGGCCTTCATCACCATGCCGGGGCCGCCGCCGGCCGGGGTGTCGTCGACGGTGCGATGCTTATCGGTAGCGGCGTTGCGGATGTCGTGCGCCTCACACGACCAGATGCCGGACTGCAGCGCCTTGCCGGCAAGGCTTACGCCCAGCGGCCCGGGAAACATGTCCGGGAAGATGGTCAGGACCGACGCCCGCCACATTGTCCTTTTCGCCCTATTCGCTTTCCATCGGCAGCACGACCACCATGCGCCGCGCCGCCAGGTCCACTTCCGGCACCGTGCTCTCGGTGAAAGGCAGCATCAGCGTCTGGCCGCCGGCTGCCGGCGCGATCTCGATCAGGTCGCCGGCGCCGAAATTGTGCAAAGCGAGCACGGTCCCGACTGCAGCATTTTCCGGCGTCACGACCGAAAGTCCAACTAAATCAGCGTAGTAGTAGGTATCTTCGTCCTCGATGGCCGGCAGACGCGCGCGCGGGACGAACAAATCCATGTTGCGCAGCATTTCCGCAGCATTGCGGTCGGCGACGCCCTTGAGGCGGGCGACGAGGAAATCCTTGGCCGGCCGCAGGGCCTCGATTTCGAACCGCCGCGCGCCGTCGGCGGTCTCCAGCGGCCCATAGTCGGCAACCGCCAGCGGGTCCTCGGTGAAGGACCACAGCTTCACTTCGCCGCGCACCCCATGCGCCGCCCCGATGCGGGCGACGCGGATTTTGGCGGACCCGTCCGCACTCTTTTCGTCATTCCGGGACGGCGCGGCAGCGCCGGGCTCGGAATCCAGGGTCGATTTTCGAAACTGTTTCTGGATTCCGGGTTCGCGCCCTTCGGGCGCGCCCCGGAATGACCGGGGTCGTGATCTGCGCTTGTCGTCAGACCTAAGCGCCACGACCGATCGCCGTTACGCCGCGGGGGCCTTGGCGGCTTCCTCGGCCCGCGCTTTACGTTCCTTGCGCGGGACCGCCTTTTCCGGATTGTTGCGCGGCGAACGCTTAGCGACGCCGGCGGCATCCAGGAAGCGCATCACGCGGTCGGATGGCTGCGCGCCCTTCTTCATCCAGGCCTGCGCTTTTTCCAGATCGAAGCGCAGACGCTCGGTCTTGTCCTTCGGCATCAGCGGATTGAAAAAGCCGAGCCGTTCGATGAAGCGGCCGTCGCGGGGTGCGCGCGAGTCGGCGACGACGATGTGATAGACCGGCCGCTTCTTGGTGCCGGCGCGGGCCAGGCGGATAACGAGAGACATTTCAGTTTTCCTTTTGTTGATCGGTTCAAAGCTCTCCCGCGTCATTCCGGGGCGCCGCGAAAGCGGCGAGCCCGGAATCCATAACCACCGACGCTGCGGAGTATGGATTCCGGGTCCGCGCCTTCGGCGCGTACCGGAATGACGGGGAAAATTTCTTCACTTCTTCTTCCCTCCGCCGGGCAGGCCCGGCAGTCCGGGAAATCGTCCACCGGGCATCCCGGGGAAATTCGGCGGCAAGCCTTTCGGCAATGCCGGCATGGTCGGCGGCAGGCCGCCCGCTCCCGGCATTCCGGGCGGCAGCGTGCCGGGCGGCAGCTTCTTGGCGAGCTCGGCCATCTGCTCAGGCGACGGCATGCCGGAGCCCATGCCCAGCATTTGGCCGAGGCCGGCGAGCGGCCCGCGCTTGCCGGAACCCATGGCCTTCATCATGTCGGCCATGCCGCGATGCATTTTCAGGAGCTTGTTGATCTGCTCCGGCGAGGTGCCGGAGCCGGCCGCGATGCGCTTCTTGCGGCTGGCCTTGAGGATGTCGGGGTTGCGCCGCTCCTGCGGCGTCATGGAATCGACGATGGCGATCTGCCGCTTCAACAGCTTGTCGTCGAGCCCGGCGGCGGCGATCTGGTTCTTCATCTTGGCGACGCCCGGCATCATGCCGAGCAGGCCGCCCATGCCGCCCATGGCCTGCATCTGCTTGAGTTGATCGCGCAGGTCGCCGAGATCGAACGCGCCCTTGCGCATCTTCTCGGCCGCGCGCATGGCCTTTTCGGCGTCGATGGTGGCGGCGGCCTTCTCGACCAGCGCGACGATGTCGCCCATGCCGAGGATGCGGCCGGCGATGCGCGCGGGGTCGAAGTCCTCCAGCGCATCCATCTTTTCGCCGACGCCGATCAGCTTGATCGGCTTATTGGTCACCGCGCGCATGGACAGCGCCGCGCCGCCACGGCCATCGCCATCGACGCGGGTGAGCACGATGCCGGTCAAGCCCACGCGCTCGTCGAAGGCGCGCGCCAGATTGACCGCGTCCTGGCCGGTCAGCGCGTCCGCGACCAACAGCACTTCGTGTGGATTGACGGCGCTTTTAACCTCGGCCGCTTCGGCCATCATGGCTTCGTCGAGCGTGGTGCGGCCGGCGGTATCGAGCAGCACCACGTCGTAGCCGCCGAGCCTCCCGGCTTCCATGGCCCGACGCGCGATCTGCGGCGGCGTTTGCCCGGCGACGATGGGGAGTGTGTCGACCTGCACATCTCGGCCGAGCACG
>DASZQT010000270.1:0-3137 GCA_035549515.1 Pseudolabrys sp.
TTGCCGGGATGGCATTGATAGCAGGTCGCCTCCAGCTTGTTTTGCTCGAAGGCATTGATCGGGGTCGTGGCCTGATCCTTCGTGCGCCTTGGATCGTTCGGCGGCGGCATCGTCGGGAAGATCAGCGCACCATTGTTCCTGAGCCGGCCGTGACCGTTGTGCATGACGCGCGACATGGTCTCGTGCGACCCTTGCGTGAGCCCATGCGCGTCCTGCGGACCGAGGTGCAAGAGGTCGAGCGCCGGCGTGTAGTGACAGCTCTGGCAGGCGACCGGCTTGTTGGCGACGCCGGTGACCGCGTTATAGCCGCTGTATAGCGTCGTGCCGTGCATCATATCATGCACGCGCAGCATGTTGATGTCGGCGGCCCATTCCTCGCTCACCCATTGCAGCACATGACCCTTGCGCGGATCGTGCGCGGGCACCGCCGGCCGAGTCAGACGTTTGGTGGCGAGACCGTTGCCGAGCGGCGACGGCAGGTGGCAATTCTTGCAGTCGGATTCGGCGGCGACCGGCGTGACGGCGTCGAGGCTCGCCACCACGTTGCCGGTCGACTTCAACTTGGCCTGGAAGCGCAGCAGCGGATAGGGATTCTCGCGCCCGTTATCGTCGAACGGCGCCATCGGAATACCCTCGGCGGCAAACCATTTGACGTTGTCGGCGACGTAGCCGAAGGGAAAATTCTTGAACAGCGGCCAGTTTGTCTCGAACGCCTTGAACTCCTGCGCCCGATTGACCTTGTAAGGCGCGGAAACCACCGATTTCGGCACCCCGTTTGCATCGGTCGTGAAACGGGTGATGCTCGGCATGGTCTGCTGGTTCAGTTCGACCTTGCCGTCGCCCAGATAAAGCCGCTCGAGATTGGGAACGGGCAAGCCCACATCCGCGCCATGCTTGGGCAGGCTCGGCGACAGATAGGTCGACAGAACGCCGGGCGGATAAAACGCCGAATAGGTGGAGACCGCCGTGTCCCAGAAATTGGTTTTGAACACGCTCTTGTCGGCCGCCACCACGGGCGATTTCGCGAGCGCCGGATCGTTCGGCTGCGCGCTCGCCGAATAGACGACGCTCATGTTCTTGTCGTCGAGGATCTTCGGCCTTGCCGCGCGCTGCAAGACCTGCGCATGCACGACATTGAAGGGCGGCAGGATGGTCGCGATGCGATCGTCGAGATCGCCGCAATGCATGCCGAGATCGTTGGCAACGATCAGCCGATACAAGGGATTCTGCGTGAGCGGCGGGATCGGCGTGGCAGCAATCGAGCCGCCGAGGCGGCCCTGGCTGGTCGAATTGACCGACACCGCTTTGGCTGCGGGCGCCACAACGGCTTCGTCCGGACCGCCCGCCTGCGCCGCCGATACCATCGTTGCCAGAACGATGATGCTAATCGCTCGCAATACCGATACGACCATGCCACGCCCCCGTTGGCTGCCGCTTGAAAACATATTCAGAAAATTGCATCTTTGTGGCAAATCAAAGACGGCGGCGCGCACGGAAAAATCGGCGGCCGCTATTTACTGCTTCCAGCAAGTTGACGACGAGAAGCCGCGCTCAAGCGCGAGGCTCAGCCCAGCACATCCATCGTGCCGCTGATCGTGCAGTTGGCAAACGTCGCCGTGTCATTCGCGATCAGCAGGTAGACGTAAATATATTGTCCGTTCAAAGCGAGCAGATCGATGGCGTCGTTGATGCCGTGAACGCCGGCCGTGTTGGTGTGGACGTGCACCAGCTCCTGGCGCGCGATGAGCGTGGATGTCGCGTTGTAAAGCTCGGCGCGCGCGGTGCCGAACACCGAATTCGCGTTCTGGCTCGTGATCGTGCAGGACACCCGCGTCACGTTGAGGCGGCGCTTGGCGGCGATCTTGGGGAAGCTGCCGGAGCAGGCATGGAAGCTGCAGGTGAGCGTCAGCATGGCCTGATAATGCGAGGTCGACACCACGCTCGCGGCCGGCGCGATGGCCTCGAAACTCTGACCGGGAGCGAGCTTCATCACGCCGGTTGGCAGCATCTCGGCCTTCGCCGGCGCCGAAGCGACCGTAACCGCGATGGCGAGCGCGGCCAAAGCGAGTGCCTTCGCGACTGATTGCGCGGATACCATGTGCCCCCCTTTTTGTCGTCGGTTCGCGCCGTCACGCGAACAGCCGGAACGGCCGGGCAGGATGATAATGCGCGCCGCGGCGCGCCGTCCAGTAACCGCCTATTGCCGCACCAGCGTGATCTGATCGGCGCTTTCGGTCAGCCGCCGCCAGGTCGTGCTGTCGATCGCCTCGAACCGCCAGGGCGTGCCGCGCGCGGGCACCAGCACCAGTTCGGTGCCATCCAACCGCCATTGCGCGAAGCCGAGGCGCACAATCGATTCGGCGCAACCGGGCTTGACCGTCAGCGTGAAGCCGTCATTGAGCGGCGCCGGCGCAAGCGTGAGCGCGCAAAACGGACTTCCGCCGCGCGTCAGCGTCCAATCGCCCGCGATATCTTCCGGCTTTTGCGCGGGCGCCGGCGCGGCCGACGCCGGATTTTGCAGGAACAGCACGCCGACGCCGGGTGTCGGCGCCTCGTAGATGCCGTCTTCCACTTCGCTGAATTCGACCAGCGACTTGCCGTCGGCATCGACCAGACGCAATAGATCGTTATCCTCGAAGATCCAGCCGGCGACATCGTTCACCAGCGGGAACAGATTGCCGCAGTTCGCGTCGAAAGTGGCTTTGAAGCCGACCGCGACCCGATCCTTCTTCAGATCGACGGTGCAGATCTTGTCGCGTTCGGCATTGGAAAACTCCCAAATACCGAGCACCGCCTTGGCCGAGTCGCCGAGCGTCGGCGGCGTTTGGGCCGAGGCATGGACGGCAAAGCCTATCGCGAAATAGCCGATAAGGAGCAAACGTTTCATGGCGGCAATCCTAGCATTTCCCGATTGCCAATGCATAAGACGCTCGTCATGGCCGGGCTTGTCCCGGCCATCCCGCTTCGGTTGGTACCGTGCCCTTCTAAGCGACATCACCGGGACAAGCCCGGTGATGACACCTTCGAATTGAGGCCATGCCGTACACCGAACCGGCCAGCCTAAGTAGCGGGCATGGCGGTCTCACCTTTTCGCCGGGTACGGCGTTTCCGGCACCGGGGTAAGCGGCGGCTTGCCG
>DASZQT010000271.1:0-7302 GCA_035549515.1 Pseudolabrys sp.
CCCCCATAAGTTCCGCCGGGATCGTCTGCCGGGGGGACCGATGAGCGCCAGCGTCAAGAGCATTTTCACGCGCATTGTTGCGCTGTTGCCCGTCCTTGCGCTTGCGCTGGCGGCCATGACGGTGGCGCAGCCGGCGTTGGCCGATTTCAGCCTGGGCGAGAGCTGGACAGGCTCCGGCAGGGTCATGGTGAGCGCTGACCAGTCCGCGGACACGATCAAGTGCGGCTACACCGGCTGCACCTTCACTTATCCCGCCGGAACGGTCGTTACTTTGACGCCCTCGCCGGGGACCTATGGCGCCTTCTCGCACTGGGACGGCGCCTGCTCGGGATCAACCGGCGTTTGCACGTTGACCATGACAGCCGACATGTCGACCAAGGCCTATTTCGACACGACGGCTTATCCGCTGCAGATCACCATCTTTGGCCTTGGCGATCCGGGCACCATCACCAGTTCTCCAAGCGGCATCAGCTGTCCGCCAACCTGCAATGCCTATTTCAATACGGGCGCGGAGGTCACCCTCACCGCTAACCCCAATGCCGGCTACGTATTCGCCTCTTGGGGCGACCCGCCGTGCAGCGGTTGGGGCCTCTGCACCGTGACGATGAACAGCAGTCAGACCGTGTACGGCGCCTTCGAGGTCAAAACCACAACGAAGGTGACGGCCCAGCCTTCGGTGGCAAAGCCCGGCCAATCCGTAACGCTCAAGGCTGTCGTCAAGCCCGTGCCTTCGATAACCGACATTCCCACGGGCGCGGTCGTCTTCAAGGAAGGCTCGACCACATTGGGCAGTGCGGGTTTGTCGTCGGGTACGGCCTCGCTTCCGATCTCGAACCTGTCCATCGGCACTCATACGATCACGGCGCAATATAACGGCGACGGCTACATCGACTATGTCGGCTCTTCCGGCACGAGCTCCGTCACGGTCACGCCGGTGCTCAAGTCCGAGGCGCTGGTCAATACGTTCAAGACCGGCGCGCAGCAATTCCCCGCGGTGGCGACGCTCAAGAGCGGCTACATGATCGTGTGGGCCTCGAACGCGCAGGACGGCAACGGCTATGGCGTCTACGGCCAGCGCTACAGCGCGGCCGGCGTGAAGCAGGGCGCCGAACTGCACATCAGCACCACCACCAAGGGCAACCAGTCGATGCCGAAGGTGGCCGGGCTCACCGCCGGCGGTTTTGTGGTGGTCTGGCAATCGGACAAGCAGGACAACAACACGTCCGGCATCTACGGCCAGGCATTCACGGCCAGCGGCGTCATGAGCGGCGGCGAGTTCATGGTCAACACCACCTCGGCCGGCGCGCAGACGCAGCCCGCCATCGTGGCCTTGCCGGGCGGCGGCTTCGTGGTGGCCTGGACCAGCGACGGCCAGGACGGCGGCGGGCTCGGCGTCTATGCCCAGCTCTATGACGCGAAGGCCAAAGCGGTCGGCAAGGAATTCAAGGTCAACACCACGACCGTCGGCGACCAGTCGGCGCCGGCACTGGCGGCCACCAAGGATGGCGGCTTTGTCGCGGTCTGGCAGGCGCCCGATGCCGACGGCCTCGGGGTTTTCGGCCAGCGCTACAATTCCACGGGCAAGGCGGTCGGCAAACAGTTCGCCGTCAACACGACGACGAAGGACGATCAGTCGCTGCCGTCCGTCGCGGGCTTGAGCGATGGCAGCTTCGTTGTGGTGTGGCAATCGAAGCTGCAGGACGGCTCCGGGCTCGGTGTCTATGCCCAACTCTTCACCTCGGCCGGGGCCAAGAGCGGCAGCGAAGTGAAAGTCAACAGCTACACCAAGGGCGATCAATGGCAGCCGCAGGTTTCCGCCTTCAGCGACGGCGGCTTCGCGGTGCTGTGGACATCGAGCCTCGAGGACGGTTCGGGCAAGGGTGTCTTCGCGCAGGTGGTCGACAGCGCGGGCATGCCTTCCAACGTCGAATTCCTGGTCAATGCGACAACGTTGAAGGACCAGTGGCAACCTTCGGTCGCGGCGGCGGCCGGCGGCCGCTTCATGGCGGCGTGGACATCGCGCGACCAGGACGGTTCGCTCGAGGGCGTGTACAACGCTCTGCTTTTGGTGCCGTGAAAAAGGCGACGCGGCGGGCGATCCCCTCGAGCGATCGACGATCGTCGGGACGGCCGTTCTTTAACGGCAATTTAACGGCGGACGGCCTCGCGTTTTCCCTTTGCGAGCGCTAGGGATGCGCGTGGGCTGGAAGGCACGCGCGGTCGTGCGGGGGGCTTGTGGAATGTTCAAATCATTGATCGCCGGCGCGCTTGCCGCGCTGGCGCTGATCCTTGTTGTGTGCGCTCCGGCCAATGCCGCGAACTGTGGAGCGGGCGGCTTTGCGGTCGAGGGTTCCTGCGTCGCCCCGCCCACGCCATTCCAGAAGAACTTCGCCGCGCGCTTCAAGCCCGGCGCGGCCGTTCGTTTGGCGGATGCCTGCCAGCCCGGCTACGCGCTCTGCAATGGTGTGACTTGCACCAATACCCAGAATGACCCCAACAACTGCGGATTTTGCGGCGACGTCTGCGCCTCGGGACTCTGCACGGTAGGAACTTGCGTTCTCAATATCAATACGACGACATCTCTGACAACGTCGGCCACGACGCGCACGCTCGGCCAATCGGTCACCTTCACGGCGACCGTCTCGCCGTCGCAGGGCCAGCCGCCGAGCTACGGGAACGTCACTTTTTCGGATGGCGCGACGCCGCTTGCCACCGTCCCCGTATCGAACGGTCATGCCATCTACACGACAACATCGCTTCCGGCAGGATCGCATTCGATCACCGCAGCCTATAGCGGGTACTCGAACGTCTATTCCGGCTCGACTTCGTCGGCGGTCGGCGTGACCGTGACCGACGCCACCCATGCGACGGTCGCCGTGTCGTCCTTGTTCAACCCGAGCCTTTACGGGAATTCGGTCACTCTGAGCGCCCTTGCGGCCAGCAGCAGCGCGCCGACCGGCTCGATGGAATTTTTCGACGGCCCGACGTCGCTCGGCAGCGGCACCATCAATACGCTTGGTGCGGGTTTTCCGATGGGCCTCGGCGACCAACACTCCTGTGCGCTGACCGCGGCCGGCGGCGTGCAGTGCTGGGGCGAGAATAACTACGGCCAGCTCGGCAACAACAGCAATAGCGGCACGGCGGCTCCGAACCCGACGCCGGCGGACGTGACGGGGCTCACCAGCGGCGTCGTCGCCGTCGCCGCAGGAGGCAATCATACCTGCGCGCTGACCAGCGCCGGCGGCGCCCAGTGCTGGGGCGACAATTACTTCGGCCAACTCGGCACGGCCACCAATAACAGCACGAGTAATCCCAACCCGGCGCCGGCCGACGTGACAGGGCTCACCAGCGGTGTCGTCGCGCTCGCCACGGGAACCTATCACACCTGCGCGCTGACCAGTGCGGGCGGCGTCAAATGCTGGGGCTGGAACATCAGTGGCGAGCTCGGCACCAGCACGAATATCGGCAATGGCAATGCCAACCCGACGCCGGCGGATGTGCCGGGGCTCACCAGCGGCGTTGTCGCCATTGCCGCGGGCGCCAATCACACCTGCGCGCTGACCAGTGCCGGCGGCGTGCAGTGCTGGGGCGAAAACAACTATGGCCAGCTCGGCGCCAGCGCCAATAGCGGTACGACTACTCCCAGCCCGACGCCGGCGGATGTGCCGGGGCTCACCAGCGGCGTCGTCGCCATCGCCGCGGGTGCCAATCACACCTGTGCGCTGACCAGTGCCGGGGGTGTCCAGTGTTGGGGCGAAAATAACTATGGCCAGCTCGGCGTCAGCACCAATAGCGGTACGACGAATCCCAACCCGACGCCGGCCGGTGTGACCGGGCTCAGCAGCGGCGTCGCCGCCATTGCGCTCGGCGCGTATCATAGCTGCGCGTTGACCAGCGCCGGCGGCGTCCAGTGCTGGGGTTCGAATGCCTATGGCGAACTTGCCACCAGCACCAACAATGGTACAGGCACTCCCAACCCGACACCGGCCGATGCGGGAGGGCTGACCAGCTCCATCGTCGCCGTCTTCGCGGGACAGGATCATACCTGCGCGCTGAGCACGGCCGGCGGCATCCAGTGCGTCGGTAATAATGCCTATGGCCAGCTCGGCAACGCCACCGGCGTCAATTCGTCAAGCCCCAACGCGACGCCGGCCGATGTCACCAATTTCGGCGCCGGCGCCGCGCTGGTGTACGGTCAGGCGACATTGAGCACCGCGGCGCTCACCGCCGGCAGCCACAACATCACCGCGATCTATTCCGGCGATAGCGATCACAATCCCGCCACCTCGAGCGCTTTCAGCCAGGTGGTCGATCTGGCGCCCTCGATCAACAGCGCCGACCACGCCACCTTTTTGCTCTCGCAGTCCGGCTCGTTCACCGTCACGACAACGGCCTATCCAACGCCGGCATTCAGCCTCACCGGAGCCTTGCCGAGCGGGGTATCGTTCACCGACAACGCCGACGGCACCGCCACAATCTCCGGCACGCCCGATTCCAATTCGGCCGGCACGTATAGCCTCACCATCAAGGCCGCCAACGGCGTCGGGTCGGACGCGCAGCAGAGCTTCACGCTGACGGTCGGCAATGCGCCGGCGATCAACAGCGCGAACAGCGTGAGCGGTTCGGTCGGTACGCCACTCTCATTCGCGGTGACGACCACCGGGTCTCCGGCGCCGTCGCTCGGCGTGACCGGTTCGCTGCCCGGCGGCGTGTCGTTCACCGACAACGGAGACGGCACCGCGACATTCTCCGGTACGCCGGCCACCGGTGGTGCCGGCAGTTTCCCCGTGACGATCACCGCGAGCAATGGCATCGGCAGCGACGCGACACAGAACTTCACCTTCACGATCGGCAAAACAAACGGCGTGGTTTCGCTCACGCCGTCGGCTGCTTCCACGGCTTTCGGCCAATCCGTCACTTTGACGGCGACAGTCTCCGCGGCTGTGACCCCAACCGGCAGCGTGACTTTCATGGACGGCGCGGCCTCGCTCGGTACCAGTAATCTCTCCGGCAGCACGGCCACGATAGCGACCGCTTCCCTCGCGGTCGGCAGCCATTCGATCACCGCGCTCTATAACGGCAATAACGACATCAACGCGACCACGTCGACGTCGAAGACCGTGACCGTCAGCAAGGGCGAGACCACCGTCAGTATATCGGCGGCGCCCGGTTCGCCCAGGGCCGATCAAACGGTCAAACTCACGGCGACGGTATCGGTCACAGCGCCGGCCACCGGTACGCCGACCGGCACGATGACCTTCAAGGAAGGGTCGAAGACGCTGGGCAGCGTCACCATCTCTGGCGGCAAGGCGTCCCTGAGCCTGTCGGGATTGTCGACCGGCAGCCACACGATCAGCGCCAACTTCCCGGGTACCTCGACGCTGATGGCGAGCGGCGGCTTTACGAGCGTCACGGCGCTGCCGCAATACGGGCCCGCATTTCCCATCAACACCACGACAAAAAGTTCGCAGCAATTGCCGGCGATCGCATCGCTCGGCAATGGCTTCGTCGTCGTCTGGGCATCCAATCTCCAGGATGGCTCCGGCTACGGCATCTATGGGCAGCGCTTTACGGCGGCCGCCGTCAAGGCGGGAAGCGAATTCCGTGTCAATACGACGACCAAACAGAGCCAGACGCTGCCTGCGGTCACGAGTTTGAAAAACGGCAGCTTCATCGCTGTCTGGCAATCGGCAGGGCAGGATGGTTCGCTCAACGGCATCTACGGCCAGCGCTTCAGCGCTTCCGGCGCCAAGCTCGGCGCCGAATTCCGCGTGAATTCAACGACCGCCGGAGACCAGGCCTATCCGTCGATCAGCGCGCTCGCCGACGGCGGCTTCGTGGTGGCGTGGCAATCGAACGGTCAGGACGGCTCGGGGCTTGGCGTCTATGCCCAGCGCTTCACCGCGACCGGCATCAAGAGCGGCGCGGAGCTCCCGGTCAATAGCCACACGGCCGGCGACCAGTCGATGCCCTCGGTCGCCGGGCTCACCGGCGGCGGCTTTGTGGTGACATGGCAATCGGCGGGCCAAGACGGCTCGGGCCTCGGCGTCTACGGCCAGCGCTTCAACGCTTTTGGCGCCAAACTCGGGGGTGAATTCCGTGTCAACACGACGACGGCGCAGGACCAGTCGCTGCCTTCGGTCACGGCGTTGAGCGACGGCGGCTTTGCCGTGGCGTGGCAGTCGGACGGCACTGACGGCTCGGGCCTCGGTGTCTATGCGCAGCGCTACAGCAGCACCGGCGGCAAAGCGCACGGCGAGTTCCGCGTCAACAGCACGACCGCGAACGATCAATGGCAGCCGAAGATCGCAGGATTCAGCGACGGCGGTTTCCTCGTCACCTGGACGTCCAATCTGCAGGACGGCTCGGGCTACGGCGTCTATGAGCAGATGTACGACGCCTCGGGGCGCCCGGTAAGCTGGGAGTTCCCTGTCAATACCGTCACGGCGAACGATCAATGGCAGCCGGCGGTCGCGGCGTTTTCCGGCGGCAGCTTCGTCGTCGTCTGGACCTCGAAGAACGAAGACGGCTCGCTCGAAGGCGTGGATGGCCAGCGCTTCCTGATCGTGCCCTAGCGAGCGATGGCTTCGGGCGTAAGCGTCCTTCTTTGGCCACACGCCATTTGTCCCGTCGCGCGGCTTCGGGTAATTTCGCGATCCGCGAAACTCCCGAAGTCGACCGTTACATGGCCCCCAAAGACGCGAGCAAAATTTCTCCCGGCGATCTGACCGAGGCGCAGGCCAAGGCCGAACTGATGCGGCTCGCGCTCGAGATCGGCACCGCCGACCGCCGCTATTACCAGGAAGACGCGCCATCCATCACCGACGCCACCTATGACGCGTTGCGCGAGCGCAATAATGCGATCGAGAAGCGCTTCCCGCAGCTCATCCGCCCCGATTCGCCCTCGCGCCGGGTCGGCGCCGCGCCCACCGGCCGCTTCAAGAAAGTGCGCCATGCGGTGCCGATGCTCTCGCTCGACAACGCCATGGCCGATCAGGACGTGGTCGATTTTGTCGCCCGCATCCGCCGCTTCCTCAAGCTCGGCGACGACGAACGCATCACCTTCTCGGCCGAGCCGAAGATCGACGGGCTGTCGATGTCGCTGCGCTACGAGGACGGCGAGTTGGTCACCGCAGCGACGCGCGGCGACGGTACCGAAGGCGAGGATGTCACCGCCAATATCCGCACGCTCAAAGACGTGCCGCACAAGCTGAAGGGCCGCAACATCCCGCGCGTCACCGAGGTGCGCGGCGAGGTCTACATGACCAAGAAGGCCTTTCTTGCGCTCAACGAGCGGCAGAA
>DASZQT010000272.1:0-24668 GCA_035549515.1 Pseudolabrys sp.
TGCCAGCGGAGTGTCTGGCGCGCTTTTATTCGAATTTGGTGCAGGACGTGAGGATGACACTGGCGACCTCACCGCCTCTGGATTTCGATTGGCCGTCGCAGCACTTAAAGGCTTCGGCGGCCCTAATATGACGGTTCGCGCCCAGTTGTGGGCCGCGCGAGTTCGAAACATGAGCGCTGTGAGCGTCCAAACCAGCGCCTCGAAGCGGCCTGATGAGAAGGCTGCCGGGCCAAAGACGCACATCCAGTTTGCCGTTTCCCCCTCGCCCGGCGCAATATCGCCCCCGAGCCTTCCTCACCGATTCCAATCGACCAGAAACGACCAAGGAGATAATGTTATGAAGCTCGTCCGTTACGGCGCGCCCGGCCGCGAGAAGCCCGGCATCATCGGCGAGGACGGCAAGATCCGCGACCTCTCGCGCATCGTGAAGGACATCGACGGCGCGATGCTGGCCTCCGGCGGCCTCGCCAAGATCAAAAAGGCCAATCTCAAGCGCATGAAGCCGGTCGCCGGCAAGCCGCGGCTCGGCCCCTGCATCGGCGATGTGCGCAACTTCATCGCCATCGGCTTGAACTATTCCGACCACGCCGCCGAAGCCGGCATGCCGATCCCGAAGGAGCCGATCATCTTCAACAAGATGACGACCTGCATCTGCGGGCCGAACGACGACACCACTCAGCCGCGCGAATCGACCAAGCTCGACTACGAGATCGAGCTCGGCATCGTCATCGGAAAGCGCGCGCGCTATCTGACCAAGGAGAACGCCAAGCAGGCGATCGCCGGCTATTTCCTGTCGAACGACGTGTCCGAGCGCTCGTTCCAGATCGAGCGCTCCGGCGGCCAGTGGGACAAGGGCAAGGGCTGCGAGACCTTCGGGCCGATCGGTCCGTGGTTCGTCACCAAGGACGAGATCAAGGACCCGCAGAATCTCGGCATGTGGCTCGACGTGAACGGCGAGCGGCGGCAGACCGGCAATACCAAGACCATGATCTTCGATTGCGCGCACATCGTCTGGTACTGCTCGCAGTTCTTCGTGATGGAGCCGGGCGACATCATCATCACCGGCACGCCGCCGGGCGTCGCGCTCGGCATGAAGCCCACGCCGAAATTCCTGCAGCCGGGCGACGTGGTCACCCTCGGCATCGACGGCCTGGGCGAGCAGAAGCAGAAGGTGGTGGCGGCGAAGAAGTGAACGGCCTTTAGGCCGCTCATCCCCGCGAAAGCGGGGATCTCGGTCCGCAGACTCAACCGCTCGTCCCAGCGCAAGCGGGGACCCAGCGCCGCGAAAGAGAATGCCCGCGAAAGCGGGCATCCAGTAGCCCCGGTGCTCATTTCATCGATAGGCCGGGGTTACCGGATCGTCCGCTTGCGCCGACGATGACGGTCGAAAACCGCGGCGCGCCTACCACCTCCCGTAATACCCCGGCAGATGCCAATTCGGGTTTTCCAGGCACATGTCGCTGCGCCAGCCGACTGAGGCCGCGCAGATCGGGAGCGTGCGATAGCGGCAATCCCATTGGATATTGCCGAGGCCGGGATTGTGCACGATGCACCAACGCGCCTCGCGCATGACGCTCCCGGCTTGCGCCGCCGGTGTGACGGCGACCAATGCGAGGACAAAGCTCATCGCGTAAAAAGGCGTGCGCATGTTTATCTCCGGCGACGGTGACCTCGCGACAACACGCGCGGTCAGCTCAACGTTCCTAACCGCGCCGAGGCCCCGCGCGAAATCTCGCGCGCGTCGTTAGCCAGACGCTAAGCGCCGCGGCCGCCACGTGCTTGGCGCGGTATCGAGGAACTTTCGCGGCGAAATCCCGTTATTTCCGAGTCGCATCTGCGTTGCGACACAAGTGGTATCGGCACGGGAAGGAACCGAGCGTGGATATCGTGGTGTCGAACCGGGTAGCGCGCGCCAAGCCCGGTGGCACGGTGACCGGCGGGCTCGCGGCGGCCCTGCTACCGGCGGTGCGTAAGTCGGGTGCGGTGTGGTTCGGCGCCAGCGGTATATTGCGCAGGCTGACGCCCGACCTCGTCCCGCTGGTGCAGGTCGAATCGCTCGGCTACGGAACGGTCGCCACCGTCGATTTTCCCGAACAGCATCACGCCGGCTTCTACGAAGGCTTTTCCAATTCGGCGCTGTGGCCGCTCTTGCATGAGCGCGCCGACCTGTCATGCCAGGGCGAGGGCGACTACGCCGCCTATCGCGCGGTGAACGCCTTTCTGGCGCAAGCGCTCGCCGCTTTCGGCGGCGCCGACTCGACCTATTGGGTGCACGATTATCATTTCCTGCTGCTAGCGCACGAATTGCGCCGGCGCGGTATCGCCGGCAAAATCGGCTTCTTCCTGCACACACCCTGGCCGGCGCGACGCACGATGACGCAACTGCCGCAAGCGCGCGAGATCGCCGAGGCCATGCTCGCCTACGACCTGATCGGCTTCCAGACCGACGACGATCGCGACAATTTCGCCGACTTCCTCGTGCACGAGCTTGGCGCTGCCGCAATCGGCGACGCCTTCAAGACCGCACAGGGCGCCTGCCGCCTCGCCACTTTCCCGATCGGCATCGATGCGCGCGAATTTGCCGACACCGCGCAGGCCGCCGGCATCGATCCCGAGGTGCAACGGCTGCGCGCGAGCCTGAACGGCTGCGCGCTGATCATCGGAGTCGACCGCATCGATTATTCGAAAGGACTGCCGCAACGCTTCCATGCACTCGATCGGCTGATCGCGCGCCATCCCGCGCTCAAGCGCCAGCTCGCGATGCTGCAGATCGCGGTTCCCTCGCGCTCTACCATCGAGGTCTACCGCGCGCTGCAGCACGAATTGGCGAGCCTGGTCGGCGCGGTCAACGGACGCCACAGCGAGATCGACTGGGCGCCGGTCCGTTATCTGAACAGATGCTACAGCCGCTCTGTGCTGGCGGGCTTTTATCGCAGCGCCGCCGTCGGCCTGGTCACGCCGCTCAAGGACGGCATGAACCTGGTGGCGAAGGAATACATCGCCGCGCAGAATCCCGAGAACCCCGGCGCGCTGGTGCTCTCGGACTATGCCGGCGCGGCGCGCGAGCTCGACGGCGCGCTGCTGGTCGATCCTTACGATGTCGAAGCCATCGCGCATCAGATCGCGGTTGCGCTCTCGATGCCGCGCGCGGAGCGGCGCGAACGCTGGCAGGGCATGATGGACACGCTGCTGCGCTATTCGGTGCATGCCTGGTTCGCCGACTTCATGCAGGAACTCAAAACCCCGCGCCGCAATGTGCTGCCGCTCGCATCGGCGCGCTTGGCGGCCACGGTGCGAACCGGCACCGACGACCAGGCCATTGCCACCCATCGATAAGTCCGATTGATCCCGGTCAAAGACAAAGCCGGCACGCGGCGCGCTATACTGCGCGCGACCAGACCAGCGAGCCCCTAAACCTCTTTTGCCCATGCAGCGCGCGCCCCTTCGCCTGTTTGCGCTTTCGGCCAGCACCGCGCTCGGCGGCGCGGTGGCGGCTGCGCTCGGCGAGCCGCTCGCCCGGCATGAAGAGCGCGAATTCGAGGACGGCGAGCACAAGAGCCGGCCGCTCGACGCGGTGAACGGCGCCGATGTCTATGTGCTGCAAAGCCTGCATGGCGGCCCGGAGCAGAGCTCCAACGACAAGCTGTGCCGCCTCTTGTTCTTCATCGGCGCGCTCAAGGATGCCGGGGCGGCGCGCGTCACCGCGGTGTCGCCCTATCTCTGCTACGCACGCAAGGACCGCCGCACCAAGCCCAACGATCCGGTGACTACCCGCTATATCGCCGGCATGTTCGAGAGCGTCGGTACCGATTGCGTGGTGACGCTCGAAGTGCACAATCCGGTGGCGCTCGAGAACGCCTTCCGCTGCCGCACCGTCGCGCTCACCGCCACGCCGCTATTCGTCGATTATGTGAGGAGCAATTTCGCCGCCGACTCACTGGCGGTGATCTCGCCCGATGCCGGCGGCATGAAGCGCGCCGAAATGCTGCGCGAGGCGCTGGAAGGAGCGCTCGCCCGTCCGGTCGGCAAGGGGCTGGCCGAAAAACATCGCAGTGCCGGCGTGGTCTCCGGCGATCTGTTCGTGGGCGATGTCGAAGGCTCGACTGCGCTGATCGTCGACGATCTCATCAGCACCGGCCACACCCTGTTGCGCGCGGCGCAGGCCGCGCGTGAAGCGGGCGCCACCCGCGTTGTCGCGCTGGTCACGCATGGCCTGTTCATGGCGGGCGCGGCCGAGGTGCTGGCCAATCCAGCGATTGACCGTATCGTAATGACTGACGCAGTACCGCCGTTCCGGCTCATCGAGCCGGAGAAGAACGCGAAGCTCGTCATTCTGCCGGCCGCGTCCTTGCTCGCCGAGACGATCAAGCGGCTGCATGAGGAGAAGAGCCTGACCGATTTGATGGTCTTCTAGAGCCACGGCTCCAGCCGGCGCGCGCTTTCATCGGCGATGGCGAGATAGGCGCGCGTGACCTTCGGCCATTTCTCCGGCGTGCGCGGATGCGCCTCCATGAGATGCGCGATGGCAAGGCGGGCGCGCAAGAACGCGCGGTGGCAGCGATAGAAGGCGAACAATGCGTCGGCCGGCCCGTCGCGCAGTGCATGCTTCATGCGCCATTGCAGATAGTCGCCCACCCAGGGCGCTCCCAGGCGTTCACATTCGAGGCCGAGATAGGCGACCTCGTCGAACGGATCGACCACGCGCAGCCGTGCGTTGAATTCGAGGCAATCGATGATGCGCACTCTGTCATCGATCGAAATGTGCTCCGGCCGCAAATCGCCATGCCCATCGACGATGCGGCGATGGCGCAAGCGGGCAGCGATCAAATCGCCATGCCGCCGCAGGAAGCGCCGTTGCGCGCTGTCGGCACGCCGCATCAGTCCGGCCGGCAGGCCGAGGCGCGCGTCGAACAGAACGCGCCGGTTATCGGCGAGGCTCCGCGCCACATCGGCGAGCAGCACGGTGGGCGCAAGATAAGTCGGCTCGGCCGCGCGATAGAAGCGCGCCAGCACCTCGATCAGGCGGTCGAGCCGGCGCACCGTCACTTGTCCCTCGGCGATCAGGCGATCGAGCATGAAGCGCTCGTCAAGTCTGCGCATGACCACCAGCCAGTCGACCGGCGTGCCTTCGCCACCCAAGTGCAGCACACCGGCACGATCGGCGAGCGGCATCACCTCGAGATAGATATCGGGCGCGAGGCGGCGGTTAAGCGCAAGCTCGGCCCGGCATGCCTGCTCGCGCCGTTCCAGCGTGGAAAAGTCGAGATAGGGAAAGCGCACGGGCTTCTTGAGCTTGTAGGCACGGTCGCCGGCCAGGAATACCCACGACATGTGGGTCTCGTGCCGCACCACCGGAACCGCGAGCCCGTAACTGTCCGGCCGGCTGAGGAATTCCACTTTCGCGTCGAGCGTGGGCCCGGCGCCGCCGTCCCGCAGTGCATGCACCGGCCGCTCCTTTCGAAAACGGCTTAAGATACGGAACCGATAGGCGCTCCTGTTGATTCCGGTCAAATCGGACCTTGTCGCGGCCGGCCATAGTTCGCAAGCTGTTGGGAATTGCCATGCCCTTCAAGGATCGCATCGATGCCGGCCGCCGGCTCGCGCGGGCGCTGGCGTCCTACAAGGACAAACAGCCGGTGGTGCTGGCGCTGCCGCGCGGCGGCGTGCCGGTCGCGGCCGTGATTGCCGACGCGTTGGACGCGCCGCTCGATCTGATCCTGGTGCGCAAGATCGGCGTGCCGGATCAACCGGAGCTCGCGATGGGCGCGGTGGTTGACGGCCCTTCGCCCATGGTCGTGCGCAACGAGCATGTCATCAGCCTCACCGGCGTCAGCGCGCGGGAATTCAACGCGGTGCGCGACCGCGAGGTCGCCGAGCTCGAGCGGCGGCGCAAATTGTATGTCGGCGAACGACCGCATCCCGCCATCGCCGGCAACACCGCCATCGTCGTCGACGACGGCGTCGCCACCGGCGCCACCACCCGCGCCGCGCTGCGCGCCACGCGCGCGCGCATGCCGGCGGTGTTGGTGTTGGCGGTGCCGGTGGCGCCGACCGAAACGCTTGCGGAGTTGCGCGGCGAGGCCGACGAGATCATATGTCTGGAGGATTATGCGGACTTCGGCGCCATCGGCCTGTTCTACGCGGACTTTCGCCAGGTTTCCGACGCGGAAGTGATCGACCTTTTGGCACGCCACCCGGTCAAGAGCGGCAAGAAATGAACGAGAACTTCATCGTCGGCGAGCACGACGTCTTCATCGTCGTCGATCTGCAAAACGACTTCTGCCCAGGCGGCGCGCTAGCCGTGCCGCGCGGCGACGAGGTGGTGCAACCGATCAATAGGCTGGCGCGCCATTTTCCGCATGTCGTGCTGACGCAGGACTGGCATCCGCACGAACATCTGTCGTTTGCCTCTTCGCACGCCGGGACGAAGCCCTACGAGTCCATCGCGATGCCTTACGGCCAGCAAGTGCTGTGGCCGGATCATTGCGTGCAGGGCACCAGGGGCGCCGCGTTCCGCGACGATCTCGACATCCCGCATGCCGAATTGGTGTTGCGCAAGGGCTATCACCGCGAGATCGATTCCTACTCCGCCTTCTTCGAGAACGACCGCACGACGCGCACCGGCCTGTCCGGTTATCTCGGCGAACGCGGCTTCCGCCGCGTTTTTCTCGCCGGCCTCGCCTTTGATTTCTGCGTGCGCTATTCGGCGGAAGACGCCCGCCGCGAGGGCTTCGATGTCGTGGTGATCGAGGATGCCTGCCGCGCCATCGACATCGCCGGCTCGATGGCCGCGACCCTTGCGGTATTCGCCGCGACCGGTATCCGCTGCGTTTTTGCCGATTCCATCGCCGCTGCGGTTGCGGCGGCCTGATCCGATCGTTTTGCAATGCGCGCGTAAACCGCTGCAAAACCATGGCAATCCTGCAGCGCCGGGGCCGCAGGAACCATTCCGGAAGGCATGAGTTGGAATGGCGAGCCCTGGCTCCTCCCCCCCTCCCCACAGGGTTCAAATTGACTTGGAGCCCCGGCACCGGCCGGGGCTTCTTTTTTGCGGGGCCGTCTTTGTTGCCGCGCTCGATCGGGCCTGGCCCGAGCGCGGGCGAGTGCGTGCCAAGCCCGCCATCCGGCATTAGACTGCGGTGCCTGGTAGCGCCGGGCGGGCGCGACACGATTCATTTAAGACGTCATCATGCGAGGGAGTGCCGCCATCATGACCGGCGAAGCAAATAGGGAGCGCACCTATAGTGACGCCGAGATCAAGGCGCGCCTCGCCGAAAGCCTGCCGCGCTGGTGGCTGGAAGGCGGCTTCATCCGGCGCAAATACCGGACCCATGGCTGGAAGGGCACGCTGATGGTCATTAATACCGTCGGTCATCTCGCGGAGGCGGCCTGGCATCATCCGGACATCGCGGCATCTTATGGCTGGGTCGAGGTGCGGCTGCAGAACCATGCCGCCAAGGGGATCACCGATAAGGACTTCGAACTGGCGAAGAAGATCGAAGAGGTCGTGCTCTGGCAACCCGGTAAAGCCGGCGGCGCGCTCGAAGGCACGCCGCAAGAAGATGCGCGCTTCGCCTATATCAAGTACGACGAATAGCGGCGCGCGAGCCTCAAATTCCGCGCACCGTGCGACTTCGACCGGCGCCACGCGTCGATCGCGATTGCGCAAGCCTGACGGCGGCGCCAGGGGGCGGCATTCGCGCCGATGCGCACTTGACCGGGGCGCATGGCAGAAGGGGCAATTCTGTGCTAGGTCTCCCGTGACGGATTTCCCATCCGGTGCAATCCGGGAGGTCTTGATTGAGCGAGTTTATTCCCCCGTACCCGCCTCGCCTGCCCGCCCAGCCTTCGGCTTGGCAGCGGTTGAAGGCGATGCGGAAGAATATTCTGGCGGGTTGGGAAGAAAACGCATTCTATTACGAATTCGTCTCGGCAAAGATTCTCAGCCGTCGCGTGTTCCTGTGCAATTCGCCGGACTCGGTGCAGTTCGCGCTCAACAGCCATAACAGCAGTTTCGAGCGCAAGAGCGCGCAGCACCGCCATTCGCTGTCGCCCCTGCTCGGCGACGGCCTGTTCGTCAGCGATGGCGAGACCTGGCGCGAACGTCGACGCATCGTCGCTCCGGTCGTGCACGTCTCGCGGTTGCCCGATTTCGCGCCGGTGATGGTGCAGACCGCGCTTGAGGCGCGCGAGCGCTGGGCCAATTTGCCGGCCGGCGCGGAGATCGACGTGCTGGGCGAGATGGCGCAGCTCACCGCCGAGATCATCTGCCGCACGATCTTCGGCAGCCAGCTCGGCCGCGCGCATGCGAGCGAGGTGGTCAGCGGATTTTCCGACTATCAGCGCTACATCATGAAGACCGATTTCATCTCGCTGCTCGGTCTGCCGGACTGGCTGCCGCGCTGGTATTCGCCGCGCGTGCGCCGCGCCGTCAAACGCATCCACGGCGTGCTCGAGCGCATCATCGATGAATCGCGCCAGCAGCGCGATCGCAACGAGGCATCGATCATCGGCCGGCTGTTCGACGCGCAGGAACAGGACGGCGGCGTGAAGTTCGACCAGGAGGCCCTGCGCAACGAAGCCGCCGTGCTGTTCATGGCCGGACACGAGACCACCGCCAACAGCCTGGCCTGGACCTGGTACCTGCTGTCGCAATCTCCGCGCGTTCAAACCAGGCTCCTGAACGAACTCGACCGCGTGCTGGGCGGCCGCGCCCCCACGCTCGACGACGTGCCGAACCTGGTTTACACGCGCGCCGTGTTCGAGGAAACCATGCGGCTTTATCCGCCGGTGCCGATGCTCACGCGCGAGGCGCTGGTCGACGAGAACTTCAACGGCGTGACGATCCCGAAAGGATCGATGATCCTGGTCTCGCCCTGGCTGCTGCATCGGCACAAGCGGCTGTGGCACAAGCCGGATCATTTCGTCCCCGAGCGCTTCATGCCCGCCGCCAAAGGACCGGTTTCCAAGTTCGCCTATATCCCGTTCAGCATCGGCCCGCGCATCTGCGCCGGCATGGCGTTCGGCCTGACCGAGGCGATTCTTTGCATCGCGACGCTGGCGCAGCAGTTCAAACTTCAGCTCAAGGAAGGCCATCAGGTCGAGATCGAATGCCATCTCACCTTGCGTCCGGGCGCGACGCTGCCGATGGTGCTGCAACGGCGCGAGCCGCGACGACGCGCGGCCACGCGTCCGGCACGGGTCCAGACCCCGGCACCGCCGCCGGTCTGCCCCGTGCACCATGGCGTCAACGGAACGGCATCCGAGCCGAATCGGAGCGGGCAGCAAGGCGACGGCCGGGCCACCGACGCCAGCGCAAGAGAGACCGGCGGCGCCGCCCTCTCCTAGCGCGGATCTGCGGCGGCGATGTCAGTTCTTCCACGATGTTCGTGTTGGGCGCTTCTTCGAACCGCGCAAGCGCGCATGTGACCATGGCGCTGTCGCGCGCACGGTGGTCGTGTAGATGATTGCGCACATTCGCGGCTCCGTCGTCCGCGATAACATCGCGTCAAGCGCGCGTAAAGGACTCGTCAACCGGGCACGGCCACAGGGCTTCGGCAGCCGAATCCGATCTTACCGGCGAAAGCGCGTCGCGCTTGTACTGGGCAGCCAAAAAAAATATGAGTCGCCGTGTCAGTGCCGGGGAGGCAAACCCATTGAGATAGGACTTTAAAACGCTGCCTGGCGCCGATACAATTCATTCTAAGACCGCAGAGAAGAGTTCTCTCTAAGAGCGGAGGGAATTGGGAGTGGGGAGAATAATAATGACGGATGCGGAAACGGCTTGGGCTGATCACTACACCCTTCCCCCCAAGGGCAATATGATGATCACGCCGCAAGCGTTTATTGAAGGTGGCACCCGTATTTTTGCGACCATCGAGCGGACAATAGCGGAATTCCTGCCGGGCCGGCGCATCGAGGAAATGGAAATCCTTGACTTCGGTTGCGGCGTCGGCAGGGTCGCCCTGCCATTTTTCTACAAATACAAACGTCCAACGGCCTGTGTTGATCTGCCGAAGATCTATGTCGACTATCTCAAAGGGCAGATACCCGGCGCCAATCCGGCGCGCTCCCGCAACGAGCCGCCATTGCCTTACCCGGATGAGTCATTCGACGTTGTGTACTCGATTTCGGTCTTCACCCATCTGAACCCCGAAATGGGCGCTGCTTGGCTCAAGGAAATGCACCGGCTGCTGAAACCGGGCGGTTTGGCACTGCTTTCGACGTCAAGTCACGCGCAGTTAGCTTGGCATCGCATTGCCCGCGAAGAGCTGTGGGAAGGCGTCTCGGACGAGATTTTCGAGGCCGAGGGCATCGTTTTTCGTGGCGAGTTCATGAAGGGCATGGGCGGCATCTATGGTTGCACGGTCCATACGTCGGAATGGGTCAAGGCAAACTGGTCCAAGGTTTTTACCGTGAAGGACACGCGTGTCAGGGCGGTCGGTGGCACGCAAGACTTGAATATCCTGATGAAATAACCGCGCCAGCGTTATGAGCCCTTGAACGGGCGGATTCGGCAGCCGACACCGCGCTTTCCAGCGGTCCCATATCGCCGCGGCGTCGGCAAGGATCCCGGTGACCACAAGAATATCGAGCAGCGTGCCCGGCGGACCGTCGAAAGAGCCGGTCTGGGAGGAATCCTTTTCACATCCGAACGGCCGACGTCGCGCGAAATCGCACAGGAACTCGCACGTTCCTGTCCCGTTCTCACGCGAACTCAGCGACGCCGTTGTGATTATTGGTGGGCGCACCAGGGCTCGAACCTGGGACCCGCTGATTAAGAGTCAGCTGCTCTACCAACTGAGCTATGCGCCCGGGTCGCCGGCGGGACACCAAGCCCCGCGAGACGGGGGTCACTTAGCAAAGCGAGCCCGCACTGTCCAGACATAGTGACGCTCAAAGCAAGCGCCAAGCGCCTTGAGCCACAACGAAAAAAAGCCGCCGGGGCATGGCGCCCGGCGGCTTCTTGGGCGGCGGGGGGAACGGCGCCACAAGGGGTCATGGCTTCCGCCCCATCTCACCGCCGCCCGCTACTCGGCCGGCAGCGGCCGGCTCAAAGCGGAGGTTGCGGCGGGCCGGCGTCGGGCCCCTGCGGTCCGCGCGGCCCGGCACCGGGGCCACGGCGCCAATGCGGAGCGTAATGCCGGCCCCACGGGCCGAAACCTTGACGGTTGAGTCGCGCCAGCAGCACGAAGCGATGTTTCTGGCCCGCGTCCAGGCTGTTGTAGAGGGGGCCGGCGGCATCGGCGAGTTTCTTGAGCGCGGCGCCGCGGCTCTGCATGGCATCCGCGCGCAGGGCGAGACGCGCGACCGGATCGTTCGGCGGCGCGGCGCTGGCGCGCGCGGCAAAACGTTCGGAGCGCTGCTTGGCGAGATCGCGCAGGGCACTTTCCACCGCCGGCCAGTTCTTCTCCTGCTCGGCATTGAGCTTGAGGCCCGCATGCAACGCGGCTATGCGCGCGTCGGCGAAAGCCGAGATGTCCTCCGCGCTCGGACGCCAGTGTGGCGCAGCGTTGTCGGGCCGCTGCTGCGCATAGGCCAGCGCGCCGCCGACTAACGTCAGCGCGGTCGTGCCGGCAAGCACCGTCTTCCACATGAGCCACCTCCATTAGCGAAGTGAACGTGGCTCAAGCAGAGAACCACGGCTCTGCCTTATCAAGTTAAAGTTTGGACAGAGATTACGCGCCGGCAATGTTGATGAGCGCCCATTCATCGCGCGAACGCGCAGGAAAATGGCGGCTACTGCGTTGCGGCGCGCATACCGCCACGCGCCGCTTGCGTCACATGCCGAGCAGGCGCGGCAGGAAGGTCGAGAGGCCTTCCCAATAGGTGACGATGCCGAGGAAGATCAGCATCGTGACAAGCCACGGCCAGACCGCGATGGTGAGTTCGGTGATGCCCATCTTCGCCACACCCGACGCGACGTAGAGATTGAGTCCGACCGGCGGATGGCAGAGGCCGACCTCCATGTTCACCGTCATCAGGATGCCGAAATGCACCGGGTCGATGCCGAGCTTGCGCGCCACCGGAAACAGGATCGGCGCCATGATCAGGATGATCGACGACGGCTCCATTACATTGCCGGCCATCAGCAGCAGGACGTTGACGATCAGCAGGAACACCACCCAGCCGAAGCCCTGCGCGATCATCCATTCCGCCAGCGCGGACGGAATGTTCTCGTAGGTCATCAGGAACGAGAACAGCACCGCATTGGTGATGATGTAGAGGATCATGGCGCTCAGGTTGGCGGACGACAGCAGCACGCGCGGCACATCGCTGAGCTTGAGATCCTTGTAGACGAACACCGCGACCACGAAGGCATAGACCGCGCTCACGGCGGCGGCCTCGGTCGGGGTGAACAGGCCGGAATAGATGCCGCCGATGACGATGATGATCAACGCGAGGCCCCAGACCGAATCGCGGAACGCCTTCACGCGCTCGCGCAAGCTCGCCTTGGGCAGGCGCGGATAATCGTTGCGCCAGGCGCGGTACCAGGTGGTCGCGCCGAGCATGATGGCGAGCGCGAGCCCCGGCACGATGCCGGCGATGAACAATTTGCCGACCGACGAATTGGTCGACACCGCGAACAGCACCATCGGGATAGACGGCGGAATCAGAATGCCAAGCGAGCCCGAAGTGGTGATGACGCCGGCGCCGAAGCGCTTGGGAAAGCCCTGCGCCACCATCGCCGGCAGCAGCACCGAGCCGATCGCGACCACGGTCGCCGGCGAGGAGCCGGAGATGGCGGCGAACATCGCGCAGGCGACGACCGCGGCGAGCGCCAGCCCGCCGTGCCAGTGCCCGACCATCGAGGTGGCGAAATTGATCATGCGGCGCGCGACGCCGCCATGGGTGAGGAAATTGCCGGCGAGAATGAAGAACGGGATCGCCATGATCTCGAAACTTTCGAGACCGGTGAACAACTTCATCGAGACCGACTCCATGGGGACGTCGGTTAATGTGAACATGAAGGTCAGCACGGTCAGGCCGAGCGCGATCGAGACCGGCATGCCGGTGAGCATCAGCGCCAGCAGGAGCCCGAACACCACGATCACGCGCATGTACTGCGGCAGCACGATCAAGTGCCCGGCCTGCGCGAAGCAGATCGCGGCGATCAGGATCGGCAGCAGGATCATGATCAGCCCGAGCGGGCTGCGCTCGTCCTTCGGCGCGGCCGGCTCGTGCGCGATGTCGGCGGGATGCAGGGCATCCTGCTCCATGCCCTCGACCTGGCCGGCATCGTGATGCGGCAAGTTACCGGTGCGGTAAAACGCCCAGGCTACCTGCAGGAAGCGGAAGCACATCAGGCCGGAACCGAGCGGGATCGCCAGATAGACGATCCACATCGGCGCCTCGAGATCGTTCGACTGCTGGCCGGTGTGCCACATCTCGTCGACGAATTTGGCGCCGAAGGCGGCAACGATGAAGGTGAACAAGGCGCCGCACAGCAGTGAGAAGGTGATCACGCGCCGGCGCGACTGCGGCGCCAGCATGTTGACCAGCACATCGACGCCGACATGGATGCCGGTGCGCACGCCATAGGCGGCGCCGAACTTCGCCATCCAAATGAACATGTAGATGCAGAGTTCCTGCGCCCAGGACAGGTCGCGCGCCGCCAGCCATTTGAAGATCGCGGTCAGCACGGCCGCGAGGCCGGTCAGGCCGTGCGCGGTCGCCCATTTGGCAAGATCGATCGAAGCGCCCGCGCTATAGCGATGCACCACCGCGACGAAGATGAGCGCGGTGGCGGCGGCGATAAGAATGGCGATCAGCCATTCCTCGAGCTGATCGAGCGCGCGCGAAAACACGTTCCCCTTGACCACGTTCCCCCCACAGAAACGTTGGGGACCGGGAGTGCGTGCACTCCCGGTCCGGTTTTTATTGCGGCAACAAATGAGCCGAAAGGCTTACATCTGGACGTGCAGTTCCTTGGCGATCAGGTCGAGCACTTCCTGCCCGACGCGGCCCTTGGCCCAGGTATAAGTCGGACGCATCGCCTTCTGCCATTCCGCCTTCTGGGCGTCGGTGAGATAGTGCAACGTCGTCTTGCCGGACGCCTTGATGGCTTCGAGCGCCTCCTTGTTCTCTTTGGCGGCAATCGAGTTGGTGTAGTCGGTTGCTTCGTCCATCGCCTTGGTCAGCTCGCCGCGCACGTCGGCCGGAAGGCCGTTCCAGAACTTCGAGTTGACGATCACCGCGTATTGCAGGTGGGCGTGGTAGGAGACGGTGATGTCCTTCTGCACTTCATGGAACTTCTGCGTCAGATAATTCGACGGGGTGTTCTCGCAGCCGTCGACCACGCCGGTCTGCAGGGCGTGATAGACTTCCGAGAACGCCATGATCTGGGGGATCGAGCCGAGATCACGGAAATAGCGGTCGGCGATCTTCGAGCCGGAGATGCGGATTTTCAGGCCCTGGAAATCGGCAGGGTGTATCAGCGGCCGGTTGGACGAGGCCATGTGGAATCCGTTGTCCCAATAGCCGAGGCCGGTGATGCCCTTGGCTTCGAGCTTCTTAAACAGCCATTTGCCGACCGGGCCCTTCATGGCCGCGTCGTAGGAGGCGTCGTCCTTGAACAGCCATGGCAGATCGAGCGCTTCGAATTCCTTCACGCCGAGCGGCGCGAATTTCGCGGTCGAGGGTGCCAGCATCTGCACCGAACCGAGTTGCAAGGCTTCGAGCTCTTCCTTGTCCTTGAACAGCGTCGAGTTCGGATAGACTTCGACCTTGACCTTGCCGTTGGTGTATTTCTCGGCGAGTTCCTTGAACTTCAGCGCGCCCTTGCCCTTGGGCGTGTCGTTGGCGACGACGTGGCTGAATTTGATGATGATCGGCGCTTGCGCCAAGACCGGGGCCGGAGCCGCCAGAATTGCCGCAGCAGCGGCCGCGATAAGCCAATTGCGCATGAACATTTTCCTCCAGGTTGCAGCGTACAGCCGGTTTTTTGAGGCTTTTCTGCCGATTAGCGTGACACTAAACCAGTTCCCCAGCAAGTGGGCCCATAGGCAGCATTGCGCGGAGAAATCGTCAAGTCGAAAAAAATGGGGGCGGCCGTAGCCGCCCCCATCAGGTTAGCGCAAGCCGGTTGTCAGCGCAGCTAACCTCCCCATTAACTCAAAAACTCAGTGCAGCGCGGCAACGACGGGCCCGAGGCCCATTTCGTCACACAGGCCCCTCGCCGCCTGCATCTGCTGGGAATCGAGGGTGGCGATCAGCGGACGTGCCGCCGACGCCAGACGTTGAATGGCGGCGCTGTCGAGCACGATCGAGACGACCTTGCGGCTGATCCGGCGCACCAGGCCGGCATCCTCGCGCGCCTGCGCCTGGCGGCCGGCGATTTCGCGCAGCGCTCGTTCCACCGCCGGCCAATAGGGCTGCTGGTCCGCCCGCAAATTGAGCACGCTCTTGATGCGTCCGACATTGATCGTGGTCGCGGCCCGCTCCTGCGCCTGCGCCGCCGGCATTGCGGCAAAAAGCCCCGTCATCGCGAGCGCCACGGCGCCCGCGCAAAGCGTCATCTTCATGTCTCGTGGTTCCCCTGCCTTCGCTACGGAATATCCCGCGTTGCTACGGGCGAAATTCGCCCTCGGCACGAACGAAATGCGGACAAATTAAGATTTTTGGGTTCCGCAGGAACCAAAAGAAAAGATGGATAACGCGAGCGCGCAATATTACCGCGCGCGCCGCATGTTTCTCGTCATCGTTGGGCTTGTCGCCACAAGCCAGGTCGCCCCGGCTTGCGGCTCATGACGTGTGACGACAGCAAAGCAATCAGCCGACATCCTGCGAATGGATGCGGCGCTCGATACCCGCCGCCTTGTTGCGCTTGCTGGTCAGCTTGTTGAGAGCGCCGAGATAGGCCTTGGCCGAGGCCACCAGCGTATCCGGGTCGGCGCCCTTGGCGGTGAAGGAGCGGCCATCTTCCGAGAGCCGCACCGACACTTCCGCCTGCGCGTCGGTGCCTTCGGTCACCGCGTGCACCTGATAGAGTTCGAGCTTGGCCGCGTGCGGCACCAGCGCATGGATGGCGTTGAAGATCGCGTCCACCGGGCCGTTGCCGGTCGCTTGCGTGGTGACGTGCTTGCCCTCGATGTCGAGCGTCAGAGTCGCGGTCTGCGGACCCATGGTGCCGGCGATCACGGTCAAGGACACGATCTTGACGCGGTCATGCGCGGTGGCGATTTCCTCGTCGACCAGCGCCTCGATGTCCTCGTCGTAGATCTGCTTCTTGCGGTCGGCCAGGGCCTTGAAGCGCACGAAGGCATCTTCCAACTGGTTGCCGGCCAATTGATAGCCGAGCTCTTCCAGCTTGTGGATGAAGGCGTGGCGGCCGGAATGCTTGCCCATGACCAGCGAGGTCTGTTTCACGCCCACGCTTTCGGGCGTCATGATCTCGTAGGTCTGCGCGTTCTTGAGCATGCCGTCCTGGTGGATGCCGCTTTCGTGCGCGAAGGCGTTCCGCCCGACGATGGCCTTGTTGTACTGCACCGGAAACGAGGTCGCCGCAGCAACGAGCTTCGAGGCGCGCGTCAACATGCTGGCGTCGACGCCGGTGATGAAAGGCAGCACGTCGTTGCGGGTCTTGATCGCCATCACGATCTCTTCCAGCGCCGCATTGCCCGCGCGCTCGCCGATGCCGTTGATGGTGCATTCGATCTGGCGCGCGCCGCCCTTCACGCCGGCGAGCGAATTGGCCACCGCCATGCCGAGATCGTTGTGGCAATGCGTCGAGAACACCGCCTTGTCGGAATTCGGTACGCGTTCGCGCACCGTCTTGAACAGGTTGAAATACTCCTCCGGCGTCGTGTAGCCGACGGTGTCGGGGATATTGATGGTGGTGGCGCCGGCCTTGATCGCGGCCTCCACGCAGCGGCAGAGGAAATCGAACTCGGTGCGGGTGCCGTCCTCGCTCGACCATTCGACGTCGTCGGTATGGCTGCGCGCGCGCGTGACCTGCGCGATCACCATCTCGTAGACCTCGTGCGGTTCCTTCTGGAGCTTGTACTTCATGTGCACCGGCGAGGTGGACAGGAAGGTGTGGATGCGGCGGCGCTTGGCCGGCCGGATCGCCTCGGCGCAGCGGTCGATGTCTTTCGCCGCCGCGCGCGAGAGGCCGCAGATGACGGCGTTCTTGGAACGCTGGGCAATCTCGCGCACCGCGGCGAAGTCGCCTTCCGAGGCGATGGGGAAGCCGGCCTCGATGATGTCGACGCCCATGTCGTCGAGCAATTCGGCCACTTCGAGCTTCTCTTCATGGGTCATGGTGGCGCCGGGGCACTGCTCGCCGTCGCGCAAGGTGGTATCGAAGATGACGACGCGGTCCTTGTCGGACGGGGTCTGCGAACTCATGGGAGTATTCCTTTTGGTCGGATGCGCCGCTTCTCGAGGGCGCGCAATGGGTGTCTGGTTTTCGCCTTCTGATCCCCCGAGTGCCCAGGCATGAATTGCCCAGCCGGCCCTCAGGGGCGGGTAAGGAGAAGCAGAGTGCCCAGAATGAGGGAGCCCGCGGGCTGGGCCTTGGTGGCCCCCCGCTCGATCGCGCAGATGGTCTGCCGCGTCGACATGGCTCTCGAACGTCCTCGTGTCCGACGGTTAGGCTGGCGGGATTCGGTAAAACCCGCGTTAACCGCTTGCAGGAAGTGCCAGCTTCTAGCGGAAAGTGGCGGGCGGAATCAAGCGCCGGAATAGGTCAGTATTGCTGTCTGGTTCGCGGCGACCTGCGACCCTATTCAATGGGGCAATGGACAGGGAACAGATCAAGCGCGTCTGGCTGCGCCAGAGCATATCGCTGCCGATCTTCTTTGCGCTGATGCTCGCGCCGGCCGGCACGCTGGATTACTGGCAGGCCTGGGTTTACGGCATCCTCTTTGCCGTCACCTCAATCGGAATCGGCCTCTATTTCTACAAGCGCGATCCGGCCGTGATCGCGCGCCGCATGCGAGTCGGCCCGCGGGCCGAGCAGGAGCCCGCGCAAAAGATCATCATGACCCTGGTGATGGCGGCCTTCGTGCTGCTGCTCGTGGTTCCCGGCTTCGACCGGCGCTGGCACTGGTCGAATGTGCCGACCTGGCTCGTGCTCCTGTCGGATGCCCTGGTCGTGCTCGGCCTCATCGGCACCGCGTGGGTGCTCAAGCAGAACAGCTATGCGGCATCCACGGTCAGGGTCGAGGCGGGACAGCCGGTCATCTCGACCGGGCTTTATGGAATCGTGCGTCACCCGATGTACAGCGCCGCGCTGCTGATGGTCGCCTTCACGCCGCTGGCACTCGGCTCTTATTGGGGCTTGCTGGTGGTGGTCGCGATGGTGCCGGTGCTGGCCTGGCGCCTCATCGACGAGGAGCGCGTGCTGCGCCGCGACCTGCCCGGCTATAGCGACTATTGCGAGCGCGTGCGCTACCGGCTGGTGCCGGGGCTCTGGTGAGCCGCGGCGCGAAAATGGCATATGCTTTGCCTGTTCAAGGGATGGCGGCATTCGCCACGGGAAACGATTCATGGACACGCAGCCGACGGCGCCGACGGGCCTCAACATCGATGGCATGATCGCCGATATCCACGCCCGCCATCTGCCCAATCGCAGCGGCGCGGTGGCCGACTACATTCCCGAACTCGCCCGCGTCGATGCCGACCCGTTCGGCATCGCCATCGCCACCGTAGACGGCCGCCTGCACACGGCCGGCGACGTCGAGCAGCCCTTCACCATCCAGTCGGTGTCGAAGGCGTTTACCTATTGCCTGGCGCTGGAGCTGGTCGGCACCCCGGCGATGAAAGCGCGCGTCGGCGTCGAACCGAGCGGGGACGCCTTCAACGCCATCGTCTTCGATCCCGGCACCAACCGGCCGTTCAACCCGATGGTCAATGCCGGCGCCATCACCGTGGCGGGCGTGCTGCACGATGTCGCCGGCGACGGCGCCTTTGACCTCATCCTCGACAGGCTGTCGCAGGCCGCCGGCCGTCGGCTCGCCATGGACGAGGCGGTGTACCGCTCCGAATCGGAGACCGGTCACCGCAACCGCGCCATCGGCCACCTGCTGCGCAATGTCGGGGCGTTGAGCGGCGACGTCGATCCCGTGGTCGATCTCTATTTCCGGCAGTGCTCGATCCTGGTCACCGCCGCCGACCTCGCGCGCATGGGCGCAACAATCGCGCATATCGGCGAGAACCCGATGACCGGCAAGCAGGTGTTTGACCTCAACGCGGTGCGCAGCACACTCGCGGTGATGTTCACCTGCGGCATGTACGATTATTCCGGCAACTGGGCTTTCGATGTCGGCGTGCCGGCGAAAAGCGGCGTCGGCGGCGGCATCGTCGGCGTGGTCAACCGCCAGCTCGGCATCGGCACCTTCTCGCCGCGCCTGGACGCCAAGGGCAATTCGGTTCGCGGCCTTGCCGCCTTCGCCGATCTCGCCGACGAACTCGGCCTGCACGCCTTCGACTGCTCCAATGTCGGCTCGGCCTTTGTTCGCTCATTCGTGCGGTAACGGCGGTCCGCTTCGCTTTCCCCTTATCTTCGGCCGTGCCACGCTGTAATTGGCGTGGGGCTCATCGCTCCCGCAGCAGGGCCTTTTTCGCCTTCGCGAGTTCCTTCAGCGCCGCGCCTTCGACCTTCGGATAGTCGAGTTTCAGGCGCTCGAAGGCGTCAACCAGCACGCCCGCCACCGCCAGCCGCGTGAACCATTTGTTGTCGGCCGGCACCACGTGCCAGGGCGCAAAGGGCCGGCTGGTCGCCCGGATAGCCTCCTCATAGGCCGCCATGTATTTCGGCCACAGTTTGCGCTCGGTGACATCGCTCAGCGAAAACTTCCAGTGCTTGTCGGGCCGCTCGACGCGTTCGAGAAAGCGCTTGCGCTGCTCTTCCTTGGACACGTTGAGGAAAAACTTGAGCACCACGGTGCCGTTGCGCGCGAGGTGCTGCTCGAAGGCGCGGATGTCGTCGAAGCGGTGTTTCCAGATGTTCTTGCCGTCGAGCTCTTTCGGCAGATTCTGCCGGTCGAGCAGTTCCGGATGCACGCGCACCGCCAGCACCTCCTCGTAGTGCGAGCGGTTGAAGATGCCGATGCGCCCGCGCTCCGGCAGTCGTTGCGCCACGCGCCAGAGGAAATCGTGGTCGAGCTCTTCCGCGCTCGGCTGTTTGAACGAAACGACGCTGACGCCTTGCGGATTGAGCCCGCTCATGACGTGCTTGATCAGGCTGTCCTTGCCGGCGGCGTCCATCGCCTGCAGCACGATCAGCACCGACCAGCGATCGCTGGCATAAAGGCGCTGCTGCAATTCGCTCAGCCGCTCGACGCCCTCGGCCAGCATATGCTGGGCCTCGAGCTTATCGATGGTAAGGCCGCAGCAGTCGGCGGGATCGTGATCCGCGAGCCGAAACTTGTTCGGCTTGTCGATGCGAAACCGTTTGGCAATGCGTTCGAGTTGCATGAGCCGCTTCTCCCGGGCGCATTAGCCGCCAGCGAAGTAGTGCCGCAAGAATGCCGTGACATAGCTCGGCATGGTGCGATCGAAATCGCCGGCCCCGCGCACGACGACAATATCGCACAATTCCGGCTCCGCTTCGCTGGCAAGATGCGCCAGCATGCGCCGTTGCAGGCTCTTAGCGTCGTCGCGGCTGCGCAGCAGCTTGATATGCGCGATGCGTCCGGGTTCCATCACGGTGGTCCAGCCCGGCTCGGCCGACAGTTCGCCAATGTCGAGACCGCTTTCTTCTTTCAATTCCCGCTTGACGCTGAAATCGAGATCGACGCGGCCATCCACCACGTCGCTGAGATCGGGCGTGCCGCAGAAGAAATAAAGCTGTCCGGCATTGACGGTGCGGTCGCTCATGCGGCCGAGCAGGATAGCACCATCGGACGAAATCACCGCCGCCGCGCCGAAGCTGTCGCGCGCACTGCCCGCGTGTCCCCAATGCCGGTAGGCGGTGAGATTGGCGTAGTCGGTTTCGATATACCGGCCGCGGAAGACATTGCCCTCCAACGCGTACCGCAGCAGCACCAGAACGCGGCCATTCCACAATTCGGGCGTGGCGCGCCTGAGCGCGGCGAAATAGGCATCGATGATGGGGGCGTTTTCGTCCGCGAAGGGCCAGCGCTCGCGCGCAAGGCCAAGCTCGAGCCGTTCGGTATGAACCACCTTGGTCGCTTCGTTCATGCCGCAATCTCTTCGGCTTCAAACACCTCGCTCGGGTTCACGAACTCCTCCTGCGCCGCCACCACCTGGATCTCGGGTGCGCCCAGTTCGGCGGTCTTGCGCAGCACGCCATAGATGCTGGAAGCGGCGCGCGACAGCGCGACCGCGATGCTGCCCTCGCGCAGATAATGCGCGAAGAATAGCGCGGCAATGGCGTCACCTGCCCCGCTCGCGATCAGCGAAAGGCGCGGCGTGCGCAGGCGGTACATACCGGTGGTGTCCGATGCCAAGAGATCGATGGCATCTTCCGGCGTCTCGTCGGTATGCAGCGAGGTCACCAGGATCGCGCGCGGCCCGCGTTCGTGCAGCGCCTTCACCGCCTCGCGCGCCTCGCGCATGGTCTTGCTGGACCGTCCGGAAAGGTACTGCAACTCGAAATGATTGGGCGTGATGACATCGGCCGCCGGCAGCGCCTTGGCCTTCATGAAGTCGGGAATGCCCTCGCGCACGAACACGCCGCGGCCGACGTCACCGATCACCGGATCGCAGCAATATTGCGCGGCCGGATTGGCGCTCTTGACGCGGCCAACCGCGTCGAGCACGGCCTCGCCGATGTCGGCCCCGCCCAGATAACCGGAAAGCACGCCGTCGCACTCGCCCAGCACGTCGCGCTGTTCCACGCCCTCCACCAGTTCGCGCACCAGGCCGGCATCGAACACGCGGCCGCGAAAGCCGCCGTGACCGGGATGGTTGGAGAATTCGACGGTGTGGATCGGCCAGACCTCGATGCCCAGCCGCTGCAGCGGGAACACCGCGGCGGAATTGCCGACATGCCCGTAGACGACGTGCGATTGGATGGAGAGGAGGTTCATGAGGCGGCGCCCGATAGCGTGTCCCGGATGCGGCGCGGCATGAGCACCATAAGCGCCTTTGCGCGCTTATGGTGCGAAATGTTGCGCCGCTGATCCGGGACCGCCACGCATTCGGGCGGTCCCGGGTCTGCGCCGCACCGCTCCACTTCGTTACGCGCGGCGCCGCGCCCGGGACACGTGTCTCTATCGCGCGCCCGGGACGACAGCAACCAGCTTCGTGCCCTACTTCTTCCCCGCCGCCTCGACGAACTTGTTGGTGTAGGTCGTCGACAGGTCGATATGGGCCTTGGCCACCGCCGGCGAGGACTGGCTGAACACCGCGAGCACCGCGGCGGCGCCCTTGGGGTCCATGGCGCCGGTCTCGGAATACATTGGCAGCGTGTTCTTGAGCGCGGCGACGTAAGTCGCTTTGTCCTTGCCGACATATTCCGGCGGCATCTTGTCGGCGATCTCCTCAGGCGTGTGCGAGTGAATCCATTTCAGCGTGGACACGATCGCGTTGGTCATGCCCTGCACTTCCTTTGGATGCGCGGCAACCCACTCCGCCTTGGTATAGAGCGCGCCGCCCGGATACTGGCCACCGAAAACGGCGAGCGTGTCCTTCTCCGAACGCGTGTCGCTGAGGATGCGCAGGTCCTTGTATTTATCGGCGAGGATCGTGACCGCCGGATCGAGCATGACGGCGGCGTCGATCTGGCCCTGCTCCATCGCGGCGACCGCACTGGCGCCCAGCCCCACGCCGATCACGGCCGTGTTGTTCGGGTCCATGCCATTCTTGCTCAGGAGATATTTGAGGAAGAAGTCGGTCGAGGAACCTGGCGCGGAGACGCCGACTTTCTTGCCGGCGAGGTCCTTCACCGACTTGATCTCGCCATTGTGCTTGGGCGACACCACCAGCACGAGTCCGGGGAAGCGGTCATAGACCACGAAGGCCTGCAGGTGCTGGCCTTTGGCGGCGAGATTGACGCAGTGGTCGAAATAGCCCGACACGACATCGGCCGAGCCGCCGATCACGGCCTTGAGCGACTCCGAACCGCCCTTGAAAGTGACCAAGTCGACGTCGACGCCGGCCTTCTTGTATTCGCCGAGCTGGTTGGCGAGCACGGTCGGCAGATAGCACAGGCACGAGGCGCCGCCGATGGCGAGCGTGACCTTGGACTGCGCGAGCGCCAGCCCGGACATCAGGCCGCTCGACAAAACGAGCGCGGCGGCAGCGGCGGCAAGCCGCCGGAACATGCGAGACATGGTTTCCTCCCGGTCTTGTTCGCAGCCTCGGGGAGAGGCCAATTCGGGCCGCACGATAAGCCAGCGCGCCGCCGGTGCCTAGCCGCATTTGGCCGGGTCCCGGGCGCGGCGCAGCGTGAACGAAGTGAACGGTGCGCCGCAGAGCCGGGACCGTTTCGATCTGTGGCGGTCCCGGATCAGCGGTACACCACTGCGCGCTGCACCGCATCCGGGACAGGGCTCAGGGCTTGCCCTCGCCCACCGCCGGCCGCCAGACCAAGAGCCGGCGCTCGACCATGGTCACCAGCACGTCGATCACGATCACGAAGGCGGCCAGCACGAACATGCCGGCGAACACGCCGGCGACGTCGAACACGCCTTCCGCCTGCTGGATCAGATAGCCTAAGCCCGCCGCCGAGCCGAGATATTCGCCGACCACCGCGCCCACCACGGCAAAGCCGACCGAGGTGTGCAGCGAGGAAAACATCCACGACAGCGCCGACGGCCAATAGACGTGGCGCGTCAATTGGCGCTCGTTCATCCCGAGCATGCGGCCATTGGCGAGTATCGTCGGCGAGACTTCCTTGATGCCTTGATAGACATTGAAGAACACGATGAAGAACACGAGCGTGACGCCGAGCGCGACCTTCGACCAGATGCCCAGGCCGAGCCACAGCGTGAAGATCGGCGCCAGCACCACGCGCGGCAGCGCATTGACCATCTTGACGTAAGGGTCGAACACGGCGGCCACGCGCGGCTGGCGCGCGAACCAGAAGCCGACCACCACGCCGCCGAGCGAGCCGATCACGAAAGCGAGGATCGATTCCTCGAGCGTGACCCAAAGATGTTTCCAGATCACGCCGGTAGCGAACCAGTCGATCACCTGCCTGGCGACATCGAGCGGCGTCGAAAAGAAGAACGGCGGCAGCAGGACCGTACCGAACACGCGATAGGTCGACAGCAGATACCAGGCCGCGATGGCGATCACCGCGACCAGGACTTGCAGGGTGAGGAGGGTCAGGCGGGACATGGTTCAAGCCTCGCCGCGTGCTTTCTTCACCTCCCCCTGAAAGGGGGAGGTCGACCGCGAAGCGGTCGGGAGGGGGTCATCTATAAGCGACCCCCTCCCCACCCCTCCCCCTTGCAGGGGGAGGGAGCGCGTTACGGCAAGTGGAGAGTGAGCGATCGCAATCGCGGCTATGTTCATGATCATCACGCCCCCTCCGCCTGCGAATAGCCCTTGACCACCTCGGCCTTGAGCTTGTGCCAGATGTCGCGGTGGAGATCGTGGAACAGAGGATCGAGCTTCACCTCGGATATGTCGCGCGGGCGCGCCAGCGGCACGCGCCAGTCGCCGATGATGCGCGAAGCGGGCCCGGCCGACATGATCACCACGCGGTCGGACAGCGCGATCGCCTCCTCGAGATCGTGGGTGACGAACAGCAC
>DASZQT010000273.1:0-6058 GCA_035549515.1 Pseudolabrys sp.
CGCCATCGCCTTCGCCATCGAAGGCGGCCAATCGGTGCTGGCGCCGTTCGGCATCGGGCTCGCCTTTTTCGTGATCGCCGGTTCCGTGGTCGATATTGCCGAGCGCACCGGCCTGTTCCGCGTGCCGTTCGCGGTTGCCGCCAAGCGCGCCTTAGGCCTGCCGCGCTCGGCCTGGGGCACCGCGGTGGCGCACGCCGGGCTTGCGCTCACGCTCCTGGGCATCGTCGGCGCCGGCACCTGGGGCACCGAACGCATCGTCGCGCTCAAGCCGTCGCAGACGGTGTCGCTGTCGGGTTATGAGCTCACCTTCGACGGGCTCAAGGAGCGGCGCGGCCCGAACTACACGGCGCAGGTGGCGACCTTCATCGTGCGCGAGGGCGGTGCGGCTATCGGCGTGATGGAGCCGTCGAAGCGCAGCTTCTCCGCGCGCGCGATGACCACCAACGAGGCCGCGCTGATGATGCGCGGCTTCGGCCAGCTTTATCTCTCGCTCGGCGACACCAATGCCGATGGCTCGATCGCGGTGCGGCTCTATTACAAGCCGCTGGTGCTGCTGATCTGGTTCGGCGCGGTGGTGATGATGCTGGGCGGCGCGCTGTCGTTGTCGGACCGGCGGCTGCGCGTCGGCGCGCCCAAGCCCGGCAAGAAGCCGGCGGCCAAGCCGGTCTTGCAGGCGGCGGAGTAGGGCTGGTGCGGCGGCTTGCTCTCATCGCGCTGCTGTTCGCCTGGCTCGCACCGGGCATCGCCTTCGCCGTCGAGCCCGATGAAATATTGAAGGACCCGGTACTGGAAGCGCGCGCGCGGCATCTCTCGGAAGAGCTGCGCTGCATGGTGTGCCAGAACCAGTCGATCGACGACTCGGCGGCACCGCTCGCGCGTGACCTGCGGCTCTTGGTGCGGCAGCGCTTGCAGGCCGGCGACAGCGACCGGCAGGTACTGAATTACATCGTGGCGCGTTATGGCGACTTCGTGCTGCTCAAGCCGCCGTTCAAGCTCGATACGTTGCTGCTGTGGGGCCTGCCGCCGGCCGCGCTCATTGCGGGGCTGATTGCGCTTGTTGCGATGGCGCGCAGACGCAGGGCGCTCAATCTGCAACCCGCGGCTTTGACGTCGGACGAGCAAAAGCGGCTTGCGACCTTGGTCGGGCCCGGCACGCCAGAGCCCTGACCAGCCTATTGATTTTCAAAGAATTTCCGACTTTTCCCACCTTACAAAAGTTTAATCCTCCCGACAGGACGCTGTAAGGCGCCGCCCCCCATCTTCAGTTTCGAAACGGAGCGCGCATGACGCGCCCATGACCCGAATCGAGATGGAGCTCTTCCGATGAACCCGAGCGAGAATTCCGCTCATCCGAAGCGGCGCGTGCTGTCCGCCCGCCGAATCGTCCTCCTGACCACCACTGTGCTGGGCCTGGGTGCGGCCGCCCTTGTCGTCGCCCCCGGCATGAACCTGTCCGGCTATCCGGCCGCGCTGGCGCAGAACCTTTCCGAGCAAGCTCACAAGCTCAATGCGCCGGTCGGCTTTGCCGATATCGTCGAGAAGGTGAAGCCGGCGGTGATCTCGGTCCGCGTCAAGATCGACGGCGGTCCGCAGACCAGCGGCTTCTCGAGCAACGAAGTGCCCCCCGGCCTACGTGAGTTCTTCCGCCGCTTCGGCATGCCCGACGTGCCGAACGACCGCGGCATGCAGCCGCGCGGCCATAACATCATCACCGGCCAGGGTTCCGGCTTCTTCATCTCGGCCGATGGCTACGCCGTGACCAACAATCACGTGGTCGACAAGGCCGAGAACGTCACGGTCACCACCGATGACGGCAAGACCCACACCGCCAAGGTGATCGGCACCGATCCGCGCACCGATCTCGCGCTGATCAAGGTCGACGGCGGGCCGTTCCCCTATGTGAAGCTGTCCGAAAAGAACCCGCGCATCGGCGATTGGGTGCTGGCGGTCGGCAATCCGTTCGGCCTTGGCGGCACGGTCACGGCGGGCATCGTCTCGGCGCGCGGCCGCGACATCGGCGCCAGCGCCTATGACGACTTCATCCAGATCGACGCGCCCGTGAACAAGGGCAATTCCGGCGGTCCGGCCTTCGATACCGATGGCAATGTCATCGGCGTCAATACCGCGATCTTCTCGCCGTCGGGCGGTTCGGTCGGCATCGCCTTCGCGATCCCCGCCAGCACGGTGAACAGTGTCATCAGCCAGCTCAAGGCGCATGGTTCGGTCACGCGCGGCTGGATCGGCGTGCAGATTCAGCCGGTGACGCAGGACATCGCCGACGGCCTCGGCCTGAAGAAGGCGCAAGGCGCGCTGGTCGCCGAGCCGCAGAAGGACAGCCCGGCCGCCAAGGCGGGCATCGAAGCGGGTGACGTCATCACCGCGGTCGACGGCAAGGAAGTCAAGGATGCCCGTGACCTCGCGCGCACCATCGGTTCGATGTCGCCCAAGACCTCGATCAAACTCTCGGTTCTCCACAAGGGCTCCGAAAAGACCATCAACCTGACGCTCGGCGAATTGCCGAACACGCAGCAGGCGAAAGCCGACACGGAGGACAACGACGGCGGCGCCGTCGATCTCGGCAAGCTCGGCCTCACGCTTGCGCCGGCGGCGCGGGTCGCGGGTGCCGGACAGCAAGGCGTGGTGGTCACCGGCGTCGACTCCTCAGGCGTCGCGGCCGACCACGGCTTTTCCACCGGCGATGTGATCCTGGAAGTCGGCGGCAAGACGGTCTCGAGCCCGGCCGATGTGCGCAACGTCATCGCCAGCGTCCGTTCGGACGGCAAGCGCACGGTTCTGATGCGGGTGAAGTCCGGCGACAACACCCGCTTCGTCGCCCTGCCGGTCGGCAAGGGCTGAGCGATTTGAGTTTGGGGACGTCCCACCGGCATCCGTCGCCCCCGTCGGTGGTACGGCCTCAACGGGACGGGCTCACAAGGCCCGTCCCGCGCTCTTCACGGCCTGCGGATGGACCGCGTTGTCCGGCCGCTGGCCGACGGAACTCCAACCCCGGCATCCGTCGCCCCCGTCGGGGTGGGGTCGTTGAGGGGGTGGCGGGCCAGTCCCGCCACCCCCTCGCGTACGAATGGGGACGGCTCCGAGACCAGCCGCAATGGCGGGCTGTGAGAAATGGAGTGACCGGCCCGGGGCAGGCCCGCTCGAAATCGATGCATTCCTTGAATTTGCTGGATTTGGTGTGACCCATGCCCACTTATGCGGATATTCAGGGGCAGCGCTTGTTCGGCCGGGTGGCCGACGCGCAACCGGATCGGGTCACCATGCGCCTTCTCATCGTCGAGGACGATCGCGACGCCGCCGACTATCTGGTGAAGGCGTTCCGTGAGGTTGGCCATATCGCCGATGCCGCCAAGGACGGCGAGGATGGGCTGGCGATGGCGCTCGACGGCGCCTATGACGTGCTGATCGTCGACCGCATGCTGCCCAAGCTCGACGGCCTGGCCATGATCGGGACGCTGCGCGGCAAGAACATCGAGACGCCCGCGCTGATCCTGTCCGCGCTCGGCCAGGTCGACGACCGGGTCAAGGGCCTGCGCGCAGGCGGCGACGACTATCTCCCCAAGCCCTATTCCTTCTCCGAACTGCTCGCGCGCGTCGAGGTGCTGGCGCGCCGGCGCGGCGGCCGCAGCGAGGAAACCGTGCTGCGCGTCGCCGACCTCGAGCTCGACCGGCTCTCGCATCAGGTTCGCCGTGGCGCCGACGAGATCACCTTGCAGCCGCGCGAATTCCGCCTGCTCGAATATCTCATGAAGCATGCCGGCCAAGTGGTCACCCGGACTATGCTTCTGGAAAACGTGTGGGACTACCATTTCGACCCGCAGACCAACGTCATCGACGTGCATATCTCGCGTTTGCGCTCGAAAATCGATAAAGGATTCTCCCAGCCGCTTTTGCACACGGTCCGCGGCGCGGGATACATGGTACGTGACGGCGCTCGGTAAACTGTTTCGCACCACCACGTTCAAGCTGACGCTGGTCTATCTGACCGTGTTTGCGCTGTTCGCGGCCTTTCTGCTCGGCTATTTCGCGCTCAACACCCGCCGCCTCGTCACCGAGCAGATCACCGACACGGTCGACGCCGAGATTACCGGCCTGTCCGAGCAATACCGCCTCGGCGGCATCCGCCGGCTGGTGCTCGTGGTCGACACGCGCGCGCGGCGGCCGGGCTCCAGCCTCTATCTCGTCACCACCTTTGCCGGCGAGGCATTGGCCGGCAATGTCACCTCGCTGCCGCCGGGCACGCTCGACAATCCGGGTTGGCTGGAGACCGCCTATCGCCGGCTCGACGAGAGCGAGGGCTCCGAACATAGCGAGCATGAGGCGCTGGTGCGCGTGTTCCAGCTTCCGGGCGGTTTCCGGCTGCTGGTCGGCCGCGATCTGGAAGAGCGCGAGCGGCTCTATCACATCGTGCTGTCGGCCGGACGCTGGTCGGTCGGCATCGTGATCGTGCTTGGTCTCGCCGGCGGACTGTTCGTTACCCGCCGCGTGCTGCGCCGCGTCGATGCCATGACCGAGACGACGCGCACCATCATGGCCGGCGATCTGGGCGAGCGGTTGCCGGTCGCCGGTAGCGGCGACGAGATCGACCGGCTGGCGGAAAACCTCAATGTCATGCTCGAGCGCATCGAGGCGCTGATGAGCGGGCTGAAAGAGGTCTCCGACAACATCGCGCACGATCTCAAGACCCCGCTCACGCGGCTGCGCAATCGCGCCGAGCAGGCGTTGCGCACGGCCAAAAGTGAGGGCGAATATCGCGCGGCTTTGGAAGGGACGATCGAGGAGTCGGACGGGCTGATCAGCACCTTTAACGCATTGCTGATGATCGCGAGGGCCGAATCCGGCCAGGCGCGCGACGACATGAAGGAATTTGACGCCGCCGAGATCGCGCACGACATCGGCGAATTGTACGAGCCGCTGGCCGACGAGAAGGGCATCGCCCTGAAGGTGGAGGCGGATGCGCCGGCGCCGGTGACCGGCAACCGCGAGCTGGTCAGCCAGGCGCTCGCCAATCTGGTCGACAACGCCATCAAATACGCGACGCCGCGTTGCGGCGCCGGCGGCGACAGCAACAACACCGACGGCGATACCAACAACACCAACACCAGCAGCAATCCGGAAATCGTCGTGCGCGCCCAAAACGACGGCGATCGCGTCCTGCTGACGGTGGCCGACCGTGGACCGGGCATCCCGGAGGACGACCGAGCGCGCGTAGTCGAGCGCTTCGTGCGGCTGGAGCAGAGCCGCTCGCAGCCCGGCTCCGGCCTGGGCCTGAGCCTCGCGGCGGCGGTCGCACGCCTGCACGGCGGCGAACTGATCCTCGCCGACAACGAGCCTGGGCTGAAGTGTATCATTGCCTTGCCGCGGGGAGGGCCGGTACAGAGTGGGGGATGACCCTGCCGGGCGACCCGAATACCGTTCTAAATGTGAAACGCCGCTCAGGCGGCGTGGGTGACGACGCGCTCGCGGCTCGCATCGTCAGCGCGCCGCGTGTGATCGAGCCGCAAGTCGCGCAGGCGCGCATTGCGGACTGGCTCGCCGGAATCGAGCCGGCGACGGCCGAAGCGCTCAAAACTCTGCTGCAAGATTTCCCCACCGTCGCAACGATTTTGCAGAGCCTGTCGGAAAGCTCGCCGTTCCTGTGGGAGCTTGCGCGGCGCGAGTCGGAGCGGCTGGTCGACCTCCTGCGTGACGATCCCGATCGCCATTTGACGACGCTGCTCGCCGATACCGGACGCGCAGTCGCGCAGTGCGAGGACGAGGCGCAGGCCTTGCGGCTCCTGCGACGGATGAAGGCCGAGGCCGCGCTGTTGATCGCGCTCGCCGACATCGGCGGGGTCTGGCCGGTGATGCGGGCGGCGCATGCGCTCACCGATCTGGCCGATACCGCGGTCAATGCGGCTGTACGTTTCGCATTCAACGAAGCGGCGCGCGCCGGCCGCATCGTGGTGAATGACCCGGCCGAGCCTGAGCGCGGCAGCGGCTACATCGTGCTCGCCATGGGCAAGATGGGCGCCGTCGAGCTCAATTATTCGAGCGACATCGA
>DASZQT010000274.1:0-2299 GCA_035549515.1 Pseudolabrys sp.
TCGCTGCCCTACCGGCCCTGGCACAGCCATGACGAGGAATGGCCGCTGACGCCCGGCGAGCCGGTCGAACTCGACATCGAGATCTGGCCGACCTCGATCGTGGTGCCGCCGGGCTACCGGCTGGCGCTCACCGTGCGCGGCAAGGACTACGAGGTCGACGGCGCCGACATCGGCTTGCCGAACGCGGCCTATCCGATGAAGGGCGTCGGCCCGTTCCTGCACATCGATCCGGACGACCGGCCGCCGGCGATTTTCGCCACGCGCAATACGCTGCATTTCGCGCCTGGCAAGGAGCCATATCTCTTGTTACCGGTCATTCCGGAGGCGTAAGCTAAAAAGAAAAATAAGACATTCCATAGGGAGGATACCATGAACAGACGCGCCATTGCGCTTGCATTGGCGGCGGTCGGTATGCTTGCCGCCGCTCCTGCATTGGCCGACGACTATCCCAGCCGCGCCGTTACCATCATCGTGCCCTATCCGGCCGGCGGCCCCACCGACCAGACCGCGCGCGTGGTGGCGCAATCGCTATCCAAGCAATTGAAGCAGAGTGTCGTGGTCGAGAACGTCAGCGGCGGCGGCACCATCATTGGGACCAATAAAGTCGCGAAGGCGACCCCGGACGGTTACACGCTGCTGCTGCACAATCTGCAGATCTCGGCGAACGTGACGCTATACAAGAATCTGCCGTTCAACACCGAGAAGGATCTTGAGCCGATCATCTTCGTCAATCGCAATCCGCTGGTGCTGGTCGGCCGTTCCTCGCTCGAGGCCAATGACTGGCCGCAGCTTGTCGCACTGATGAAGAAGTCGACGCTGAAGGCGGCGATCCCGGGCTACGGCGCCACCGGCCATCTCGCCACCGCGCTGCTGGCGCAGGAAGCCGGCGTGAAAATCGACATGATCCCCTATCGCGGCGCCGCGCCCGCGCTCACCGATATTCTCGGCGGCCATGTCGATATCTTCTTCGCCACGCCGCAATCGGTCGTGCAGCAGATTCAGGCCGGCAAGATGAAGGTCTTCGGCATCACGTCGAAGGACAAGGTGCCGGAACTGCCGAACCTCAAGAGTTTCGTCGACCTGCTCGGCCCCAAGCTCGACATCCCGTTCTGGCAGGCTCTGTTCGCACCCGCAGGCACGCCTGCTGCCATCGTCAACAAGCTCAATGCGGCGGTGCAAGTCGCGGTGGCCGATCCCGCGGTGACCAAAGTGTGGACCAAGGAAGGCGTTTCGACCTATCCGAAGGACCAACAGACCGTCGCCGCGGCCAAAAGCATGCTGCACAGCGAGATCGAGCGTTGGGGCAATGTCATTCGCGCCAACAATATTCATCTCGATCAGTAGAGGAGTTCGTCACACTGGCGTGGCGATGCAACAACCTCAGCTCGTCCCCGCGAAAGCGGGGACCCAGGTGACAATGTTTATGCTGGATTCCCGCTTTCGCGGGAACGAGCGGGGGAATATTCGATCCTACGACCGTACTCACCGCCCCGGCTGCAACACCTGCTCGAGCCAATCCCACATATAGGCCGCGCAGATGCTCTGATTGTCGATCTGGCAGTGGTGGTAACCGCCCTCCTCGCGCGTGAAGACTTTCATCGTCTTGTCGCGCGCGCCGACCGCGTCGAAGCATTTCTGCGCTTCGCTCATCGGGATCTGCTCGTCGCCCTCCCCGTGCAGCATCAGGAACGGACAGGCGATCTTTTGCACGGCACCGTCGAGCTTGAACGGCGCGAGCCGCTTGATCGCATCTTCCTGCGAGCTCGCATTGAGCACCCATGAAATGTGCTGCGCGGCGACCGACAGCGAGGGCGTGTCGGCGCGCGCCAGCCGCTCGAAGCGGTCGAGCCAGATCTTCTGATAGTCCCACTGCGCGCCCCAGGCGATGCAGCAGGCAAAGCGCGGCTCGTAGGCGGCCGCGCGCGGCGCGTAATAGCCCCCCAGGCTGATCGCCATCACGCCGATGCGTTTGGGATCGACCTCCGGCCGCGCGGCCAGATAGTCGAACACCGGCGTCGCGTAATGCTCGGTGTCGTGGCGCAGATAAAGATTGCGGAAGCGGATGCTCTCGCCATTGCCCGGCCCATCCACAATCAGGCAGGCAATGCCGCGCGCGGCGAGATCGGCGACGCCCTTGAAATATTGAATCTCCTTGGTAACGTCGAGGCCGTCGAAGAATACCATGGCCGGCACCCTGCCGGAGGCATTGGCCGGCTCGGCATGCACGAAGATCGCCGGCAGGCTGGTCTCGCCATAGGGAATTTCGACGTGTTCGAGGCGTGGCCGCTTGATGAATTTG
>DASZQT010000275.1:0-12377 GCA_035549515.1 Pseudolabrys sp.
ACGCTGAAATCGAGGAAATCGAAATAGCCTTTGCCGGTCTCGGGACCGAAACCCTCGGCGTCGGCTTTGGGGGAGGTGAAGAGACCGAATTGCATCAGCAACCATAACACCCGACGAATAACGGTGCGAGCGACGAAATAGGGTGAACAGTTTAACCGAAATAGCTATTGTGGCCCTTATGAAGCGGAACAGCATTACGAAAGCGAAGAAGAGCTTCAGGAAGCTCATCGACCAAGTCAAAGCCGGACAGTCGGTCCTCATCACGGATCGCGGGAATCCGGTCGCGCGCCTGGAACCGGTCACCGGCGCAGCCGATATCGATGACACCGGCCGCTTGGTCCGTGACGGTGTTGTGCGGCCGAGCCGAGGACCAGGCTTGCCCAAGAGTTTCTTCATCGAACCGCCGCCGCGCGTCAAAGGCGGCGAGTCCATTGTCGACATTCTGATCGAGGAGCGGCGCGAGGGCCGATGACAATCTGTGATGCATCGGCGGTCGCCCCCTTGCTGGCCGCGCAGCGTCACACCCGAGCCCTCCAGTCCATCCTCGCGAAGGACTCGTCGATGGTGGTGTGGTGGTCAACGCCGGTCGAGTGCGTTTCGGCGCTGGCGCGGTTGGAGCGGGAGAGATCGCCAGGCTCACCTCTCAGCGAGTCATTCGGCCGATTGAGACAATTCGCGGCCAGTTGGCAGGAAAACGATCCGAGCGACGAGGTGCGGGAAACCGCTGTTCGTTTGCTGCGCGTTCATCCGCTGCGCGCGGGCGACGCGCTGCAGCTTGCGGCGGCCTTTGTCGCGGCGAGCGGACGGCCGTCTTCGCTGGAATTCGTCGTGCTCGACGAGCGCTTGGCAATCGCCGCGCAGAAGGAAGGCTTTTCGATTGTCGAGATCGCGGTTTGAGTGGGCTTGTGCAAAAAGGCTTTACTACTGAGAGGAGATGCAGCCATGGAAAACGCTGTCTCGGGTTTAGTTGTTTTAGTGGGCATTTTCATCGTCCTCTTTGTCATCGCTTTCTTTTGGGAACTTGGTCGGAGGACTTATTATTGGACGGCAGCTAAACTCTTCAGATGGAGCAAGGAGGAAAGGTTTCAGCGCGAAACGGCATGGCTGGATCGTGCCGCTGCCAACGCCCAGCGCCGAGCGGAAAAGGACGCAAGAGCTACAGCGGATACATACCGGCGCGGAACTGGGGTAACTATCGTTACCTTTGCAATCGCGGCCCTCGCGTTTCAAATCGGTCTGCCATGGTGGCATACCGGTGCAATCATATTAGCGACTTACATAGGCCTGACCATGGCAGCAGGACTCGCATTTGTATGGTCGCGCGACTGATCGTTTTGGCGGTATATCCGCGTTGTCCTCGAATGCGGACGCTAACACGGTAGAACGCCACGGCCGGGCCCACGTTCAAAACCTCGGAATATCCGGGAACGGCAATTTCCCGCCCGAAATATGCATGCGGCCCAATTCTGCGCAGCGGTGCAGCGTCGGGAACACCTTGCCGGGATTGAGCAGGCCGCGCCCGTCGAAGGCGCATTTGACACGCTGCTGCTGGTCGAGATCGCTCTCCGAGAACATCGCCGGCATCAGGTCGCGCTTCTCGACGCCGACACCGTGCTCGCCGGTCAAGACGCCGCCGACCTCCACGCACAGCTTCAGGATCTCGGCGCCGAAGTCCTCGGCGCGCTCGAGCTCGCCCGCCTTGTTGGCGTCGTAAAGAATGAGCGGATGCAGATTGCCGTCGCCGGCATGAAAGACATTGGCGACGCGGAGTTTATATTTCGCCGACATCTCCTTCATGCGCTTAAGCACGAGCGGCAGCGCGGCACGCGGGATGGTGCCGTCCATGCAGTAATAGTCCGGCGAGATACGGCCGACCGCCGGGAACGCCGCCTTGCGCCCGGCCCAGAACAGCAGCCGTTCTTCCTCCGACTGCGACACCTTGCACGAGACCGCGCGGCATTCGCGCGCGATCGCCTCCACGCGCTCGATCAGATGGTCGACCTCACCGGCCGGGCCGTCGAGCTCGACGATCAAGAGCGCCTCGACATCGAGCGGATAGCCGGCATGCACGAAGTCCTCGGCCGCCTTGATCGCGAGCACGTCCATCATTTCCATGCCGCCCGGGATGATGCCGGCACCGATGATGCGCGAGACGCATTCGCCGGCGTCTTCGGACGAAGGGAAACCGACCAGCACCGCGCGCGCGCATTCCGGCTTCTTCAGGAGGCGCACGGTCACCTCGGTGACCACGCCGAGCATGCCTTCGGAGCCGACGATCAGGCCGAGCAGATCATAGCCGCCGGCGTCGAGCTCCTTGCCGCCGATGCGCAGCACCTCGCCGGTGATCAGCACGATCTCGCAGCCGAGCACATTGTTGGTGGTCATCCCGTATTTCAGGCAGTGCACGCCGCCGGAATTTTCCGCGACATTGCCGCCAATGGTGCAGGCGATCTGCGAGGACGGGTCGGGCGCGTAATAGAAGCCGGCCTCGGCGACCGCGTTCGACACCGCCAGATTGGTGACGCCAGGCTCCACCACGGCGACCCGGTTGTCGAAATCGATCTCGCGGATGCGGTTGAACTTGGCCATGCCGAGCAGCACGCCGTCGCCGAGCGGCAGCGCGCCGCCGGAGAGCGAGGTGCCGGCCCCGCGCGGCACCACCTTGATGTTCTGGTCGTGGCAATAGCGCAGCACCTGCGACACCTGCTCGGTGGTCTGCGGCAAGACCACCACCATGGGAAGCTGGCGGTAGGCGGTCAGCCCGTCGCTTTCGAAGGCGCGCATCTCGCGCTCGGCGGCGATGACACCCTCGCCCGGCACGATGGCGCGTAGCGCGGCCACGACGGCCTCGCGCCGGTCCATGACCGCGCGGTCCAGCTCCGGCATTTTGACCGACATTAAGACAACTCCCGGCCGTTCGGCCCCGAGCGGATTTCCGCCCTCGGGCGCCGCGACGATACCAGCCAATTGACGGTTGCCACAGAGGGCTGGCAAAAACCTTGCGGACCCCCGGCAGGCCCGTGACGCCGAGGCTTAGACGGCGTCCATTGGGGTGACCTGACCAAAGAGGGAGAATGACCATGACAGTCAAACGGACGGTGGCCGCGGCCATCGCAGTTACCTTCGTCGCGGGTTTTGGCCAAGCGGCGCGGGCGCAAGACGTGGCGGCCGGCGAGCAATCGTTCAAGAAGTGCATGCCCTGCCATTCGATCGGCCCGGGCGCCAAGAACAAAGTAGGGCCGGTGCTCAACGGCATCGACGGGCGTCACTCCGGTACGGCGCCGGGTTACAGCTATTCCGACGCCAACAAGAATTCCGGCATTGTCTGGAACGAACAGACCTTCAAGGAATACATCAAGGACCCGCGCGCGATGATCAAAGGGACCAAGATGATCTTCCCCGGCATCAAGAACCCGAAAGAGGTCGACAATCTGTGGTCCTTCCTCAAACAATTCGACGCGGAAGGTAAGAAGAAGGGAAGCTGAGCCGAGAGGCTTTAGCAATTCGGAAACGCCGTCATTGCGGCGCGGCAGAACCTGGGCGGCCTTTGACTTCGGTCAAGGCCGCCTCATGACCCAGCCTGCATCTTAAGTGACACGAGCGGATCGCTCGGACGGGAGATTTACAGTCATGATCAAGGATATTGTCGTCAATCTCGGCCTGGGCGAGCGCGACCCGGCCGGCGATTTCGCCATCTCGATCGCGGAGAGCTTCGACGCGCATGTCCAGGGCGTCGCCTTCGCCTTCGAGCCGGTCATCCCCGGCACCGTGATGGGGGGCATTCCGCCGGAATTCATCGAATCCCAGCGCGCCGAGTCCGAAAGCAGGGCCAAGGCCGCCATTGCCCGATTCGAGGAAGCGGCGCGCCGCGCCGGCATCTCCTATGAGCACCGCCTGTTGAGCGCCACCATCGCCGGCGCCGCCGATCAGCTCGGCCGCATCGGCCGCCGCTCCGATCTGATCGTGGTCGCGCAGGCCGAGCGCGAGAATCCGGCCGCCGACGAGATCGTCGACGAAGGCGTGCTGTTCGAATCGGGCCGCCCGGTGATCTTCGTGCCGTTCATCCAGAAGGGCGGACTCAAGCTCGACCGCGTGATGCTGTGCTGGGACGGCAGCCGCGCCGCCACCCGCGCCATCGCCGATTCGCTGCCCCTCCTGAAGAAGGCCAAGCAGGTCGAGGTGGTGATCGTCTCCGGCAAGCCGGGCAAGCAGGACGAAGTCACCGGCGCCGATCTCGGTCAGCACCTCGCCCGTCACGGGCTGAAGGTCGACGTCAAGCGCATCACCTCGCCCGATATCGATGTGCCCTCAACCATCCTGTCCTACGCCGCGGACGCCTCCGCCGACATGATCGTGATGGGCGGCTACGGCCACTCACGCCTGCGCGAATTCGTGCTCGGCGGCGTCACCCGCGGCCTGCTGGAATCGATGACCGTGCCGGTGCTGATGTCGCATTGAGGCCGCCGCGACATCCGCTCATTCCCGTCCCCGCCTTCGCGGGGACAGGCTCCGGCGGGAATCCAGCGCGGACATTGTCATTGCGCTCCTGCGCTGGGTTCCCCGCTTCGCGGGAACGAACGGAGAGGGGCATGCACTCGCGCCACGTCACGTTGCTCGACGGCGAGAAGGTGCTGTTCCGGCCGCTCAAGCCGGAGGACGCCGCGCTTTATCCCGACTTCCTGCATGACGTGACCGCCGAGGACCTGCGGCTGCGCTTCTTCGCGGCGATGAAGGAGGTCTCGCCCGAGCTCATCGACAAGCTGATCCATTACGACCCCGCCACCGCCATGGCCTTCATCGCCATCGCGGAAGCGGACGGCCGCATGCTCGGCGTGGTGCGGCTGCACGACGATCCCGACGGCAAGGCCGGCGAGTTCGCCATCCTGCTGCGCTCGCACATGAAGGGGCACGGGCTCGGCTGGCTGTTGATGAAGCACATGATCGCCAATGCCAAGGAAAAGGGCCTCAAGACCGTGCGCGGCCAGGTGCTGGCCGAGAACCGCACCATGCTGCAAATGTGCGGCGAGCTTGGCTTCCACATCAGCGACGACCCCGACGAGCGCGAGGTCAGGCAGGTGATCCTGCCGCTCGACGAAGTGCCGGCGGAGGCCGTGCACTGAATCGCTGAACGATCACCGCTGTGCCGCAGGCTCTCTTACGAGCCTCCCCTGAGGGGGAGGTGAAGAGCGTCACGGCAACACCACCTGCGCGATCAGGCCGCGCGCGCGGGCATCGCCCACGCCGAGTGCACGCAACGCGAACAGCGTGACGGCCTGCACCGCCTCGCGCGCGGCGCCGCCGTCGCCGTCATGCGATGGCGCCAGCGGCCCGAGCAGCCCTTCCATCAGCGCGCCGACGATGGCCGGGGCCGCCACCCGGCCGTCCTGCTCGGGCAACAGACCCCGCGTGGCAGCAATCCCGATGCGGCGCTCCAACTCGTCGGCGAGCGACTGGCGCAGATCTAGCCGCAGCCGGTCGACCGCGGCATCGACCGGCTCGCCGATCACCGCCCAGGCCAATCGCCGCTCGGCAAGGGCGCGCGCCGCGAAAGTGGCGATGCCGCCGGCGAGCGCCGAGAGCGGGCCGGGCGCCGCATCGGCCGCCGTGACCATGGCGGCGAGTTCGCGGTTGCCGACCTCGGTGATCAGCGTGGCGATGAGATCGTTCTTGGACGGGAAGTAGCGGTAGATGGTGCCGGCAGCGATGCCGGCGCGGGATGCCACGCCCGCGATCTGCACCGCCGCCATGCCGCCCTCGGCCGCCAGCCGCGCGGCCGCGTCGACAATGGCGCGCTCGCGCGCGGCCAGACGGCGGACGACATTCTCCGTGCGACGATAGGGCATGGAATTAGTGAACGATGATTCACGGACGGGAGGCAAGCGCGCTTCCCTTCTCCCCGTTCTTACGGGGAGAGGGTGGCGAGCCGCGGCAGTGGCGAGCCGGGTGAGGGGCAGCCCACGATACGACGCCAGCGCCCCTCGCCCGCCCTCGCTCGCTATCGCTCCGCTCGGGCACCCTCTCCCCGCTTTGCGGGGCGAGGGAAGCGAGCACGCGCGCCAGTTGATAAGCCCTCAGCGCTTCTTCTCGCCCGCCAGCGACTTCTCGCGGATGGCCGACAGGGACAGGCCGGGCGTGATCGCTTCCGGGTCGATCTTCAGGTGAATGATCGACGGCTTGCCCGACGCGCGGGCGGCGGCGAAAGCCGCCGGGAAATCCGCTGTCTTTTCCACCAGCGCACCGAAGCCGCCGAAGGCTTTGGCATAGGCGGCGAAATCCGGATTGCGCAGATCGGTGGCGATGGCGCGGCCGGGATATTCGCGCTCCTGGTGCATGCGGATGGTGCCGTAGAGCCCGTTGTCGCAGACCAGCACCACGATCGGCAGCTCGTACTGCACGGCGGTCGCGAAATCCTGCCCGGTCATCAGGAAGTCGCCGTCGCCCGAGAGGCAGACGACGACGCGGTCCTTATGCAGCGTCTGCATCGCGAGCGCCGCCGGTACGCCGTAGCCCATCGAGCCCGAGGTGGGCCCGACCAGGCCGCCGTAATGGCGCACGCGGTAGAAGCGGTGCAGCCAGGCCGCGAAATTGCCGGCGCCATTGGTCACGACGGCGTCTTCCGGCAGATTGTCGCGCAGCCACACGATGATCTCGCCGAGATTGACGCCGCCGGGCTGCGGCGTCGCCTTGTCGGTCCAGGCCAGATAGTCGGCATGCGCGATGTCGCTCTCGCCGCGCCAGGCGATCTCGTTCGGCGGCTGCAAGCCTTCGAGCGCCGAGCAGAACGCGGTGGGCGAGGCATTGATCGCGAGCGTCGGATGATAGACGCGGCCGAGCTCGTCGGAGCCCGGGTGCACATGCACGAGCTTCACCTGCGGCTCGGGAATATCGAACAGCGTGTAGCTCTGCGACGGCAGTTCGCTCATGCGGTCGCCGATCAGCAGGACCAGATCGGCCGCCTTCACGCGCGCGAGCAATTTCGGATTGGGGCCGATGCCGAAGTCGCCGGCGTAGCAGGGATGCAGCGGGTCGAACAGATAGCCGCGGCGGAACGTGGTGGCGACCGGAAGCTGAAAGCGCTCGGCAAAGCGCATGAGCGCTGAGCGCGCCAAGTCCGACCAGCGGCTGCCGCCGATGAGTGCGACCGGGCGTTTGGCCGCCCACAGCATCTTCTGCAAGCGGCTCATGTCGGTGAGGCCGGGCCAGGTCTCCACCGGCTCGAACGCACGCGCGTCGGGCACCATCACGCGCTCGCGCAGCATGTCCTCCGGCAGCGCGATGACGACCGGTCCGGGACGCCCGTTGCTGGCGACATGGAAGGCGCGCGAGACGATCTCGGGGATGCGCGCGGGATCGTCGATCTCGGTCGCCCATTTCGCCATGGTGCCGAACACGGCGCGGTAATCGATTTCCTGGAACGCCTCGCGCTCGCGCATGTCGCGCCCGACCTGGCCGACGAACAGGATCATCGGCGAGGAATCCTGCTTGGCGATGTGCACGCCGGCGCCGGCATTGGTGGCGCCCGGTCCGCGCGTGACAAAGGCGATGCCGGGCCGGCCGGTCACCTTGCCGACCGCCTCGGCGGCGATCGAAGCCGCGTTCTCGTGCCGGCAGACCGTGATCGTGATGTTCTGTCCGTGGAAGGCATCGAGTGCGGCCAGATAACTCTCGCCCGGCACGCAGAAAACGTGCCGCACGCCGTGAAGCGCGAGCTGATCGACCAGGATTTCGCCGCCGGTGCGCGTGCCGTCATTCGAACGCATGCAATTTAACTCCGAGCAGATTGTCTTTGCGTGCCCCGGACGCGGCGCAGCACGAAACGAAGTGGAGTGGTACGCCGCCGATCCGGGGCCGTTCCAAGGACGGACTCTATAACGGTCCCGGGTCCGCAGCGCATCACTTCGTGCTGCGCTGCGCCCGCGACACGAGTCACTGCCTCACTTGGCGATCTTCGGCAACGGCGGCTGCGGCGCGAAGGAGACCGGCGTCATCAGCCGCGTCTCCTGCGCGATGAGATGGTCGCCCTTCACATTCTCGGCCAGATAGACCGCCCATTCCGGGTCCTTCATCATGCGGCCGCGCTTTTCCTCGCGGTCGGCGGCACTCTCATAGACCCAGATATGCGTGAAGGTGTTGAGCTCGCCGCTTTCGGCGACCGCATAGCAGAGCGGCTCGCCGATATAGCGCAGCTGCACCGGATAGCCGTATTTCTTATAGATCTCGAGCTGGGGCCCGACATGGCCCGGTTTGCACTTATACGTGCGGACGTCCAACAGCACGCGCTCCTCCCCTTGACCGGAGCCGCCTCGTCGGGCGGCCGCGCACTCTCCCGGCACAAGCCGGGCCGGTCAATAGCCATTCGCCGCAAGGGGTGGATGCGCCCGGCGCGGGCCCTCGGCGCTCAGGTTGCCGGCTCGACCGAGGCCACCTTGAAGGTGTGCATCTCGTCGTCGGCATCGCGGATCGAGACATATTCGCCGGGCCGGAAGGCGTGGCTGCCGAAGCGATACCCGCTCTCGTCGTCGGCATTGCCCTTCGGATTGTAGTCGAACACCCAGCGCCCATGATCGGGGCCGCCCGGCTTGTGCACCAGGAAGCCGATCTCGTCGTCCTCGCCTTGCCAGAAGCGGCGCACGCGGCAATTGTCGCGATGCAGGCGCCAGAGCTCGACGTCGATGTGACCCTTGTCGTCGAGCGGCGCAACGAATTCGTAACCATGCCAGAGCGAGCCGTCGGGGAAATCCTTCGAGCGGGCAAGCGTGAGCCTGATTCGTTTGAACGTGTGCGGCAGAGCGGGCACGGGTCGGTCTCCCTGGAAACAAGACGGTTCGATTTGTGCCATATCATGCCCGCGCTCGGCAATTTGGTGCATTGATATGGATCAGGTGGACGTGAGGCCGAGGCACGGGTGACCATGACGGACGACCAGCAGCCGGTCTTCGACTTTCTCGGTCGTCCCGACACCTATGGCGGGACACCGGTGAAGCGCATCGATACCCATGCCGCGGCGGTATTTCTGGCCGGGGAACGCGCGCTCAAGATCAAGCGCGCGGTGCGCTTTCCGTTCCTCGATTATTCCACGCTCGAAAAGCGCAAGGCTGCCTGCGAAGCCGAGCTCGCGGTCAACCGGCCCTATGCGCCGGCGATCTACAAGCGCGTCATACCGATCACGCGCGCGGCCGACGGCTCGCTCGCTCTCAACGGCAAGGCTACGCCGGTGGAATGGGCGGTCGAGATGCGTCGCTTCGATGAGAATGCGACGCTCGACCGCCTCGCCAAAGCCGGCCGCATCGACGATAGGCTCGCCGATGCGCTCGGGCGCGCGGTGGCGAAGGCGCATGCCATGGCGCCGGTCGCGCGGGGCTTCGGCTTCGCCGCACAACTGCGCGAGATCGTGGTGCAGAACGACGCCGAACTGAAAGCCGAGCCGCAACTATTTGCGCCGGACGAGGTCGCCGCGCTGATGCACGATACGCAGGCGGCGCTAACGCGTCTCGATCCGCTGCTTGTTGCGCGCGAGTCCAGCGGTTGCGTCAAGCGCTGTCATGGCGACCTGCATCTCGGCAATATCGTCCTCATCGATGGCGAGCCGACGCTGTTCGATGCCATCGAGTTCGACGAACGCATCGCGACCAGCGATGTGTTCTACGATCTCGCCTTCCTGCTCATGGACCTGATCGAGCGCGGGCTCGATGCCGCCGGCAATATCGTGCTCAACCGCTATCTGATCGAGACCAGACGCGTGGAGGATCTCGATGCGCTCGCAGCACTGCCGCTGTTCATGTCGGTGCGCGCGGCGATCCGCGCCAAGGTGACGGCGGCGCGCGCCAAGCACGCGGCCGACCCGCAAGAGGCCGCACAGAGCGCGCGCACTTACTTCGCGCTGGCGCGCACGCTGCTGACGCCGCGTCCCGCGCAACTGATCGCCGTCGGCGGGCTGTCAGGCACCGGCAAATCGGTGCTGGCGCGCGCGCTCGCGCCCGATATCGCGCCGCCGCCGGGCGCGGTGCTGCTGCGCAGCGACGTGATGCGCAAGACGCTGTTCGGCGCGGCCGAGACCGAGAAGCTGCCGCCGTCGGCCTACACCCGCGAGGCCAGTGAAAAGGTCTATGCCGCGCTGATCGAGCGCGCCGCGCGCGCGATCCGCGCCGGCCATTCGGCCGTGGTCGACGCGGTGTTCGCCGATGCGAAGGAGCGCGCGGACGTGGCGCGTGCCGCGCACGGCACGCCGTTCCACGGCCTGTTCCTCACCGCCGATCTCGCCACCCGCGTCGCACGCGTGGGGAGGCGGGTGGCGGATGCCTCCGATGCCGATGCTGGCGTCGCGCGCCAGCAGGAACAGTACGACCTCGGACATTTGGATTGGGCGACGGTCGATGCGTCCGGCGCGCCGGAGGAAACGCTGCGCAGAGCAAAAATTGCATTGCAGCGTCGTTGAAGCGGAAGGAGTCGCCACGATCTCGCTTCCCCTCTCCCCTGGGGGGAATGAGATTCTTGCAGGCAAGCGCACGGCGCTTGCACTCCCCTCCCCCCGCGAGCGCAGCGAGTGGCGGGGAGGGGTCGGGGGTGGGGGGCTACGCCTCGCAATAGAGAGAGCTCAGCGTGTTGGACTCTGCTCACCCCCCACCCCGATCGACACCGCTGTCGCGATGTCGATCGACCCTCCCCACCGCTACGCGGGGGGAGGGAGGAAGCGCGCGCGTGGCCCGCGCATCGCGACGATCAGGCCAAGCTATGCGTCCCCCCGCCCCCGGCTCCGCCCCCCGGGGCCTTGGCGTTCCGCCCAAAATCAATGCATAGCTTCGCTCCGTCACCCCTGCCCGGCCGGTTCCCTCGATGCGTCTGACCACAAGCCGACACTTCTCCGCGCGCCAATTTGCCGTCGGGCTGGTCGGCTATTGCGTCTTCATCAATCTCTACGCGCCGCAGTCGATCCTGCCGCTGCTGTCGCAGGAAATGGGCGTCGGCCCGGCCGCCGTCTCCTACATCATTACCGTGAGCACGCTGGCGGTGGCGCTGACCGCGCCCTTTTCCGGCGCGGTCGCCGACGTGCTCGGGCGCAAGCGCGTGATCGTCGTTTCCATGTTCGCGCTGGTCATTCCGACCTTCATGGTCGGCATGGCCGGCAGCCTGTCCGAATTGATCTTCTGGCGCGCGGTGCAGGGCCTGGTGATGCCGCCTATCTTCGCGGTCACCGTCGCCTATATCGGCGATGAATGGCCGCCGCAGGAGGCCACCACCGCCGCCGGCATCTACAGTTCGGGCTCGAGCGTCGGCGGCTTCAGCGGACGGCTGGTGACCGGCATCCTCGCCGACCTGATCGGCTGGCGCTCCGGCTTCTTCGCGCTCGGCGCCATCGCGCTCATCGGCGCGATCACGGTGGCGTTCCTGCTGCCGCACGAGCGCAAGTTCGTGCGTTCGGAAGGCCTGCTCGCCTCGCTCAAGCAGATGGTCGCGCATTTTCGCAACGGCCAACTGGTCGCGACCTATGCGGTCGGCTTCGGCGTGCTGTTCAATTTCGTGCTGACATTCACCTTCGTGAGCTTCTATCTGGCGGCCCCGCCATACAATCTCTCGGCCAGCGCGCTCGGCGCGATTTTCGTGGTCTATCTCGCCGGCTCGCTTCTGACACCCTGGATCGGCTGGGCGGTCGGCCGCTTCGGACGGCGGCGCTTCGTGGTGGGCGTGATCGTGCTGTGGGTCGGCGGCATCGCGCTCACGCTGGCGCCGTCGCTGACCTTGATCATTACGGGCCTTGCGATCACCGCCGCCTGCGGGCTGATCTGCCAGGCGGTGTCGACCGGCTATGTCACCATCACCGCGCAGGCCGGACGCTCCTCGGCGGTCGGCCTTTACGTGACGAGCTTCTACGCCGGCGGCAGCTTCGGCGCCGCGCTCGGCGGCGCGGCCTGGACCTTCGACGGCTGGCCGGCCTGCGTCGTGCTGGTGGCGCTGATGCTGGCGGTGATGGGCGGCATCGTGTACGCCGCCTGGGCGCGCCCGAGCGGCGCGGCGGTGTAGTGCTAACAGCGCGCCTCGGCCCAGGCCGGTTTCCGACGCGCGAGCAGCGGCCCATACAGCACGACGAACAGCGCGAAACCCGCGATCCAAAGCCCGCCCGCCAAATCGATCAGCGCGAGCGAGCCCGTGAAGGCGGCCGCAATGCGCATCAGCGCAGCCGCAAACACGCAGGCATAGATCGCCTGCGTCGCCGGCCCCGCCTGCAGCGCTTGGCCGGTATGGCCGAGCGTGGCGCGCGTCATCACCGCGAGCGTCATCAGGCCGATGGCGCCGGCGGTCCAGGCATGAATGCCGGCGCTGCGCGGCACCTCGTCGAGAAAGATCGAAGCGCCGATCAGCAGGAAGCCGAGCGGCACGAA
>DASZQT010000276.1:0-1801 GCA_035549515.1 Pseudolabrys sp.
ATTGCGCCAGTACGCCCTAAAGCGGGTCGCGGCAATGCTCGGGCGCAAAGCCCGGCTCGTGCTTGGCCAGCAGGTCCAGGGTCCGCTTCTTGTTGAACAGGCCACGCTTTTCAATCAGATCGACGGCCACGTCCTTTTTGCCGAACCGAACCAGGGCCAGCAGCAAGGGCCGCTCGTCGTCTCGCAAGTGATCGCCCGGCGGCGGCGGGGAGAGGTGCGCAAGCACGGCGCGCTCGAGCGCGGGCCACACGTCGGGACTAGCCCGGCAGGCGGCCACGGCGGCGAACTGGCGCTGCGATTTGGAGTCGAGCCGATCGATCACGAGCTTGGTGGCATCGTCGTTGCCGAGTTCGGCCAGCCGCGTGAGCACGCCATTGCTCGGCCAATCGGGTTGCGCCGCGACGATGGCGACGAGCGCCGCGCTGTAGGGCTTGAGACTGTCGGCCGGGAAGCTCGCGAGCGACCAGCCGAGCATGGATTTGTAGTGCCCGATCCGTTCGGGCACCGGCGCCTTGAGGCGCTCCACCATGACCGGGATCAGGGGCGCGAGCCGTACGGTGAATTTGCGGAACATGTTCTGTAGGGCGATGCCGAGCTTGGCCTCGCCGATTCGGTCGTCGCCGATGACGCGGCGCAGGAAATCGACATCGGCGTCGGACGGCGTCGGCTGGCGCGCGATTTCGGTGAGCCGGTCGTTGATCACATCCTGCTGCTGCGCCGAGAGAACCGGTGTGGTGTCGCGCGGCAATGCCAGGATGCGTTCGGTGAGTTCCTTTGCCGCCTGCGGCGGCGGCGCTTCGATGGCGGCGAGTTTGAAGCCGAATGTGTCGCGCAAGACCTGCATCAGGTCGATCGGGTGAATGACGCGTGTGACGCGTCCGAGCACCGGCCCGTTGTAGCCGCCCTGCATGTGCATTTCGGCGCCGATGTAGAACGGCAGCGCGGCGATGAGCGCGGTGGTCTGGTTGCGTAAAACGAAGGGCGAGAGGCCGCCGGCCTCGTCGCGGGCCGCGATGCTCAACTCCTTGACGCTTTCGATGCTGTCCGGTCCGCCGGCCGCCGGCTTCGACGGATAATGATGCACCGAATAGGTCGTGAGCAGGGTCGCGGCGGCGTCGGCTTTGCTTGTGTCGCTGTCGTCCTGGACGATGCAATCGCCGGCAAGCAGGCGGTCGCGCACCGCCTTCTCGATCGAGGTGCCGTCCGGATAAAGCTGCGGGCAGGAGTCGCGGTGCTCCAGGCGATAGGTCGCGCTGTGGGTCGTGCCGCCGCGCTTGTTCATGTAGATGTCGGGGATACGGATCATGCGCACCCGCTCGACCTCGCCGCCGAACAGCAACCGCCTGCAAACATCGTTGCACGAGGCAAATTTGTCGCCGACGGTCTGCCCATAGACATACAGGCCGGACGTCATATCGCCGGCGAGTTCGATGCTCTTGGGTTTGAGCGGGGACGGGCGGGCGAAATCGCGCGCGTCCATGCGCGCGGCGAAAGCATCCGCGCTGTGGCGCGCAAACAGGCCGGGACCGACGGCGACGACCGCCGGGATCAACGCGGTGACGGCAATCAGCCAGATACGCCGCTGCAGGTCGGTCAGTGCAAGCCAGAGCGGCAGCAGCGAGGTCGAATAGATCAGAATGGTGGGTGAGGCGGCGATCAGGAAACCGGGAATGCCGAACAGCGGCAGCGCCATGGCGGTGATCAGCAGCGCCATCAGCGTGCCGCCGGGCAGGCAGGCGATCACCGCCATTGCGCCGACGATCAAGAGGTACCAGGTGATAAATCCGCTGCCGCGCCGCAT
>DASZQT010000277.1:0-2803 GCA_035549515.1 Pseudolabrys sp.
TCCCTGTCCTTGAGGATGGCGGGTTTGCCGGGACGCTTTTCGGCCGCTTGCGACATCGGGAACCTCCAAGAGCGGGATGCAGACCGTTCCTTATCGCTGCCCGCGGGGGGCGGCAAGGGTGGCTCTTTTTATCCCTCCCCCTGCAACCGACCTCGGGTTTACCCGAGTTCGGGATCGTTTAGTGACCGAAGTCGGAAACATCCGACCTCGGTTGGGGGGAGGGTGGACGCGAGCGCCGCAGGCGGCGGGTGGGGCATTTGCGATTGAGAGTAGACCCCACCCGGCTCGCTGCGCTCGCCACCCTCCCCTTGCAGGGGAGGGATAAGCGAGATCGCGGCGCGCGAGTCATCATGTCTTCGGTCAACTCGGCCTCGTTCCCCAAAACCAAAACCCCGCCGGCATGCCGGCGGGGCTTGCAACGCAACGAAACACGCGAAACCGAAGGCGCGATCAGATCGCTTCCTTCAGGTCCTTGGCGGCGCGGAACGCGACCTTCTTCGACGCCTTGATCTTGATCGCCTCGCCGGTGGCCGGGTTGCGGCCCATGCGGGCGGCGCGCTTGCGCACCTGCAGGATGCCGAGGCCGGCGATCTTCACCCGCTCGCCCTTCTTCAGGTGCTTCGTGATCATGCCGACCAGATTGTCCATCATCTCCAGCCCCTGCTTCTTGGTGAGCTGATGCTGTTCGGAAAGGGCGGCGGCCAATTGCCGGGTGGTCACCGGCTTCGTCGCCTTGGGCTTGGCCGCGGCGGCTGCTTTTGCCATCGAAATAACTCCTTGCGCGCACCATGCGCGAAGGCCAAGCACTACGAGATTCGCGCGGCCGCGCAAGCATTTCAGCGCGCGGAAATTGGGCTTAACCACAGAAAGCAGCAAAAAACCCCGTTCCGGCGGGCTTTTTCGCATGTGCGAATCGGCGGCAGGGCGAGACAGCAGCGGCGCATACAATAAAAGGCGGCGAAACTTCGCCCGCGAATACCTATTGTCGCAGCCGGGCGAGCGAGGCATCGCCGGCGAACACGCTCTCGAAATGAGCGAGCGAGCCCTTGGCGCGCAGCCTGATGCGGTCGTCGGCGGGGACCCAGGGCGTGCCCGGCAGGTGCTGGGTGGCCGCGTACCAGTCGGCCGGGCTTGTGCCGATGGCACGCGCGAAATCGCTTATCCGCGGTGCTTTCGCGATCAGGCCGAGCCAGAGCACCATGAAGTCGTGCGCGGCGTGCTTCGGCGTGCGCTTCTCGGCGATATCATCGGAGGCCTTGCGCGACAGGGTGGCGCGCAGGCCGGGCGAGACCAGCAGCATCTCCAAGAGCGAGGCCGCCTCGTCGATCGAGCGCGCGATGAAGCCGGTTTCGCCGTCGCGCACGATGGCGCGCTCGGCCGCATTGCCGAGCACCACCGGCACCAGGCCGAGCGACATCGCCTCGATCAGTGCGTTCTCGGCGGTGCCGTAATGATCGTGCCGCAGCGGATAGAAGAAGATGTCGGCTTCGCTGAGCGCGCGTGCCGGCTCCGTGGTCTGGCCGCGAAAGACGATGCGCTCGGGACGGCGCATCGCGCGCGCGCGGGCGATCACTTCGCCCGCGGGATCGGCCGCGCCCCAGACTGACACCCGGATATTGTCGCCGGCGAGCTTGTCGATGGCGTCGAAGAAGCCGGGATGCATCTTCACGAAATCGACCGTGCCGAGATAGGCGATCGCCGGCTTGGTGCCACGCGCGCGCGGCGGCACGCCGGCGGCATCGAAACCGAAGCCACTATTGACGACGCCGATGCCCGAGCGCGCCTCGTGCGAGACGAGCGCCAGCGATGGACTGGCGCGGGAGGCTTCCGTGGTGAAGACGAAGCGCATCGCCTCGTCGATCAGGCCGGGTGGAATGAACGGCTTGTGGAGACCCGAGACATGCGACCAGAACACGCTGCGCATGGCGGGAAATGGGCAGCGCGCCAGGCATTCGAACAGGCGAGGGTGATTCCAGAATTCGAACTGGACGATGTCGGCCTTGTGCGCGAGCCGCATCACATAATCGAGACTGTCAGCCACGACCACGCGCGCGCCCGCGCTCACCAATGCATCGGCATAGCGCTTGTCGCGCGGCGCTTCGAGCAGCACAAAGGTCTGGTCGATTTCGTCGGGCAGGGCGCTACGCAGCGCCGCGTGTGCCTTGCCGACTCCGCCGCCGAGATGCGGCGTGATGTGCAGGATGTTCATTCCGCCGCGATGGCCGTAAAGGTCCGATTGTTTCCGCCGGGCGGTTCGAGATCGGGGTCGACCGCGACCAGCGTCTTGAATTTTTCGAGCAGCATCGGGCGATGCGCGTCGATATTGTCGGGCAGGCAGTGGCTGAGCTGGCCGCAATTGCCGCATACGCCGTTCTGCCGGCGGCGGCCTTCCAGATGCTGCAGGCGCAGCGCATTCATACGTTCGCCGGTCCAGATCTCTTTCATCGACTGCTGGCGCACGTCGCCGATGACGAGCTTGCGGCCCCAATCGAGAAAGCAGGACGAGACCAGCCCATCCGCGTTCACCGAATAGCCGTAGAAGATGTAGGGGCAGGTATCGGTGTCGCCGATATCCTGCTGATAGATGCCCTTGCTGATGGTGACGCCGGTGTGCTCGGCGATGTCGAATTCCGGCCAGCAGGGCGCGAAATTCTCCACGAAGATGCGGTCGCAGTGATCGCCGAACGTGTCGAAGAATTCCTGCCGTTCGGCTTCGGTGATCAATTCACCGGGAATCTTGATGGCGATTTCGCAAGTACCCTTGTTGGCGTAGAGCCAGCGCACATTGGCGATGAATTTCGGG
>DASZQT010000278.1:0-1789 GCA_035549515.1 Pseudolabrys sp.
ACGCCGACGACCACCGCCACGAAATCGTTGCGCACCACCAGCATGGTCGCGCCGGCGGCGGCGACCGCGAGCAGCGCGCTCACGCCGCCCTTGAGCGCGAGCGGCGCCACGCTTGCGGCGATCACCGCGCCCGGCAGCACATCGAGCATGCGGTAGACGCGCGGGCCGATCGGAATGCGGCCGATCAGCCAATAGCCGCCCGCGCGCATGAGAAACGCGGCGAGGCCCATGAGCACGATGACCGCGATAAAGCCGGTGGGATTGCTCTCACTCATCGTCGAGGAAGCCTCCCGCCACCGCGCCCGCGAGCGAACCGGTGAACACGAACCAGGCGCCGCCGACGGTGAGCTCGGTGCCGAGCGCGACCGCGGCGGCGATCGCCCAGGCGACAGCGCGCCGACTGCCGCGCCAGAGCGGCACCAGCATGGCGGTGAAGAAAGCGGGCATAATCAGGTCGAGCCCGAACTTGCTCGGGTCCGACACCGAGCTGCCGAGCCAAAAGCCGGGCAACGGCGCCAGCACCCAGGCGAGCCACACCATGACGCCGCTGCCGAGCAGGAAGGCGGGATCGCCGCCGCCCTCGCTGCGATAGCGCAAGGTGCGGATCCAGTTCGGCTCGGTGAGCAGATAGAGCGTGGGATAGACGCGGCCGGCCGGCTCTCCCCCGAGCCACGGCCGCAAGCTCGCGCCGATCAAGAGAAACCGCATGCACACCATCGCGGTGATCAGCGACACCGCGGCGATGGCGGAAAGCGTGAGCCGTTCCGGCCAGTTCTCCAGCGCAATCATCTGCGCCATGCCGGCATAGACCGTGGCGTTCATCACGACGGTCTCGGTGAGCGTGAAGCCCTTGCGCGCGGCCACGGTGCCGAAGGCCATGCCGAAGGCGAACAGCCCGGGCAGAAGCGGGATCATGCCGACCATGCCGGCGCGGAAAGCGTCGAAGGTCCAGCGCGGATGCGGGGTGTGCGAGGGTTCGGTGGTCATGAAATCATCGCCGCGCGAGGCTTTAGCGTGCCGCCGGCCGGTGTGAAACCCATAAAACAGAACGCCCGCCATGCGGCGGGCGTCAGGGCCATCTCTCTTGTCGTGACCGGGCTCGTCCCGGTGACCCCGCTTGGGGAAGCACAGTACCCGCCTAAGCGAGATGGCCGGGACAAGCCCGGCCATGACACCTTCAGTTGCTGCTCACCCCTGCGGCTGCGGGGCGACATCACCGGTCGGCGGCGCGTCGGGACGCGGACGCGGGCGGCCGGCCGGCGGCACCGCGGAGCCGCGCGGCGTCGACGGCTCGATCGAGGACTCGCGCACCGGCGGCTTGCCGTCGATGAGATCGCGAATCTCGTCGCCCGACAACGTCTCGAATTCGAGCAGGCCCTTGGCCAGCACCTCGAGATCGGCGCGCTTGTCGGTCAGGATCTGCGTCGCCTCGGCGTAGCCGGACTCGACCAGCCGGCGCACTTCGGCGTCGATGGTCTGCGCGGTCGATTCCGAGATGTTCTGCTGGCGCGAGACCTGATAGCCGAGGAACACCTCGTCCTGGTTCTCGCCATAGGCCACGGTGCCGAGCTTGTCCGAGAGGCCCCAGCGCGTGACCATCATGCGCGCGAGCTTGGTGGCCTGCTCGATATCGGAGGCGGCGCCTGAGGTCACCTTCTCCTTGCCGAACACCATTTCCTCGGCCACGCGTCCGCCCATCATGATGGCGAGCCGCGAGGTCATCTGCTCGAGCGACATCGACAGCTTGTCGCGCTCGGGCAGTTGCATGACCATGCCGAGCGCACGGCCG
>DASZQT010000279.1:0-9343 GCA_035549515.1 Pseudolabrys sp.
CAACGCCGGCATCGCGATCTTCAAGCCGATCCTCGAGGTGACCTATGAGGACTGGTCGCGCGTGATGGCGGTCAACCTCACCGGCCCGTTCCTGGTGACGCAGGCGGCGGCGCCGCTGATGCGCGACACGGGCGGCGGCGCCATCGTGAACATCACCTCGATCTCGGGCCTGCGCGCCTCCACGCTGCGCACCGCCTACGGCACCAGCAAGGCGGGCCTCGCGCATCTCACCAAGCAGCAGGCGGCCGAACTCGCCTCGCTCGGCATTCGCGTCAATGCCGTGGCGCCTGGACCGGTCGACACCGCAATGGCGAAGGCCGTGCACACGCCGGAAATCCGCAAGGATTATCACGACCACATGCCGCTCAATCGCTACGGTTTCGAGGAAGAGCTGGCGGAAGTCATCCACTTCCTGTGCAGCGAGCGCGCGAGCTACATCACCGGCCAGGTGCTGGCGGTGGATGGCGGCTTCGACTCCACCGGCATCGGCCTGCCGACGCTGCGTCAACAGCGCAATGGCTAGGGCTCAAACCGCGACCCGGCTGAGAAAGCTCTCGATGCGGTGACGCAATCCGGTGGTGGCGGCCTCGACCGACTGGGAAGCGTCCAGCACCTTGCCGGCGGCGCCGCGCGCATCGCCGACCGCCTTGGCGACCTCGTCGAAGACCGAGACGATGACTTTGGCGCCCGTCGCCGCGCCCGACAGGTTGCGCGAAATCTCGTCGGTCGCGCTGTTCTGCTGCTCCAGCGACCGCGCGACCGCGGAAGTATAGGCGTCGATTTCCTTCATGCGTTCGGTGTTGCGCCGGATCGCGTCGACCGCGAAACGCGTGGAGCCTTGCACCGCCTGAATTTGCTGCGCGATTTTCTCGGTGGCTTGCGCGGTCTGTACGGCAAGCAGTTTCACTTCGGAAGCGACCACCGCGAAGCCACGGCCTGCTTCGCCGGCGCGCGCCGCCTCGATCGTCGCGTTGAGAGCCAGCAGATTGGTCTGCCCGGCGATCGTGCCGATCAGGTTCGCCACATCGCCGATTTCCCGCACGGTGTCGGTGAGTTGGGCCATCTGTTCGTCGGCGGACGAGGCCTCCGCCACGGAATGCGTGACCAAATGGGCCGCCTGGCCGAGCTGACGGCTGATTTCCGCAATGGACGCGATCAGTTGCTCGGCCGCGGTGGCGGCGGCGCTCATGCTGGCGGACGCTTCATTGGAAGTCTGCGCCACGCTTGCCGCGCGCTCCGATGTGACTCCGGATGAAGTCGACAAGGTGACGGAAATGGCCTTGAGCGCGCCCGTGCTCTCGCTCACCGTTCTCAGCAGCGCCGTCGCGTTCTCGTGAAAACCTTTGATTTCGCGCTCGATCTCGGCGCGCCGGCGCTCCTGCTCCGACAACGCCGCATTCTTGCGTTCGGCCTGGATGCGCTCGGTAATGTCATCGTGGGTGCCGATCCAGTATTTACCGCCCTCCACCGGGCGATTGACGACCGATATCGCGCGGCCCTCGGACGTCTCGATGATACGCTCGGAGGATCTGTTCCGCGCCATGGCATCGAGAATCTCGTGACGATAGGTTTCGAGGTCGATATTAAGGCCGCCGGCTTCCCCGCGATTCCTGATGACCTCCGCAAGGCTAGCTCCCCGTTTTACGACGTCCGGAGAGAGACCGTACATCTCGATGTAGCGGCTGTTGCAGGTGACAAGCCGCTCCGACATGTCGAACATCACCACGCCTTGCGTCATGTTGTTGATCGCAAGAGCGAGATAATGATTCTTGTCGTCGATCCGCTGTCCGGCAAATGCGCTGGCGAGGGCGATGGCCAGGATAGCCACCGCCGCACTGGCGACAGCGACCGCCAATACGGCGGGCGAGACCGACGAGGCATCGATCATTCGCGTAGGATCGGGGACGAGGTCGACCGCACCCATCGCCGTGAAGTGAAGCGACACGATGGCAAGGGTGAGTAACAGGGAAGCCAGCACGACGTCGCGCCTGGTCGGGCTGCGCACAGCCACCACCATGGCCAGCGCGCCGAATATCATTCCGAGCGCGATTGATGCGGCGACCAGATCCATGCGCCAGACGATCAAGCCGGGGACGCTGACGGCGGCCATTCCGATATAATGCATGGTGGCAATGCCGCCGCCGACCAGCCCGCCGGAGACAGGCGCGGCCCAGGGCGCGCGCACGTATATGCCGAAGCTCAGCGCGAAGCTCACCGTGACGGCCGCGGCCGCGAGCGAAACAGCGGTCAGGGTGACGCCGTATGCCAGGCTGACCCCCGGCTCGTAGGCCAGCATGGCAACAAAATGCGTCGCCCAAATGCCGAATCCGGCCGCCGCTCCTGCGGCGGCGATCCAGGCCACCCGTCGGCCGCCGGCGTTCGCGCGTGCGCGGTTGAAAATATTGATCGCGGCGAAACTTGCCAGCAGGCAGACGACCGCGGCAACCCCGACGAGACGCCAATCGTGCTGATCGGCGAGGCAGTAATAGACCTGGAACATGGGGGATTTATCCGCAAACAACCCACTACCAGGCTACGTGATAGGTATTTAAGTCCCGTTAACCGTGTCCCTCAGCGTGGCTCCACGGTCGCGCTCGTACCACGCGACGAATCGCGGCGAGAGCTTGCGCAGCCGCTCGACGTCGATGCGGCCGGAGCGCGTGATGTAGCTCATCGCGAAATCGCGCGGCGCGAGCTTCATATGCTCGCCGAAATGTTCGTACCATTGCATGCTGCTGTTGGCGCCGGCGACCAGCTTTTCCAGGATCGGCCGCCGCGCCGCTTCATAAGCTGCGAGCGCTGCAGGCACGTCGTCGCCTTGCGCGGCCAGCGCCTTGTCGAGCGCGATGGCGTCCTCCATGGCCAGCCGCGTGCCGGAGCCGATGGAGAAATGCGCGGTGTGCAGCGCGTCGCCGAGCAATACCCGGTTGCCGCACGACCAGTGCTCGTTATGGATGAGCGGAAACTGCCGCCAGATCGAATTGTTGGAAATGAGCGGATGGCCGTCGAGCGTCTTGGCGAAAATGCGCTCGCACAGCGCGCGGCTTTCCGCCTCGGGCATGTCGGCGAAGCCGGCGCGCTCGAACGTCGCCTGGCCGGCCTCGACGATGAAGGTGCTCATGCCGGGCGCATAGCGGTAATGATGCGCGTTGAAGGAGCCGAGCTCGGTCTCGACAAAAGTTTGCGTCAGCGTGTCGAAGCGTTGGGTGGTGCCGAACCAGGCGAAGCGGTTGGTGAGCAGCACGCTGCTGGCGCCAAATTCCGCCGCATGCGTTCGCCGCACCAGCGAATTGACGCCGTCGGCGCCGACCACGAGATCGTAGCCGTCGAACTCGTCGAGCGACTTCACCACGCGCCGATACACCGGCTCGATCCCAACCGAACGGGCGCGCGCCTGCAGCAATTGCAAAAGATGCAGCCGCCCGACGGCGGCGAAGCCGACACCGTCGATGACGATGCGCTCGCCACGAAGGTTGAGCGTCATGTCGGTCCAGGATTCCATATGCGGCAGGATCGCCGCATAGGTCTCCTCGTCGTCCTCGCGCAGGAATTCGAGCGCGCGGTCTGAGAACACGACACCAAAACCCCAGGTGGCGTCGGCCGCATTCTGCTCGACCACCGTGATATCGGCGTCGGGCCGGCGGCGTTTGATCAGGAAGCTGAGATAAAGGCCGGCGGGGCCGGCGCCGAGGATGGCGATGCGCATGCAGGTCGACTGACTCGATCCGCCTCATCCTGAGGAGGCCGCGGAACGCGGCCGTCTCGAAGGACGAGGCGGCCCCCTGCTTCGAGACGCCCGCCTTCGCATACGCTTAGGCGGGCTCCTCAGCATGAGGCCGCCAGGGCTCAAAATCAAATCGTCTGATTATACTCGCCCACTTCCGGATGCGTGCGCAGCACGCTGTCCACCGCCTTGAACATCTCGCGCATGCGGGCCTCCGAGGCCGGGCTTTCCACCACAACGACCAGTTCCGGCTTGTTGGACGAGGCGCGCACCAGCCCCCAGGTGCCATCTTCCACCGTCACGCGCACGCCGTTGACGGTCACGAGATCGCGGATCGGCTGGCCGGCGACCTTCTCGCCCTTGGCCTTGGCCTGTTCGAAATGCTTCACCACCGCGTCGACCACCGCATATTTCTTCTCGTCGTCGCAATGCGGCGCCATCGTCGGCGAGCCCCAGGTTTTCGGCAGCGCATTCTTGAGCTGGGACATCGTCTTGTCCGGGTTGCGGTCGAGCATATCGCAGATCGCCAGCGCCGAGACGAAGCCGTCGTCGTAGCCCCGGCCGAACGGCTTGTTGAAGAAGTAGTGGCCGGACTTCTCGAAGCCGGCCAGCGCCGACAATTCATGCGTGCGGCGCTTCATGTAGGAGTGGCCGGTCTTCCAATAGTCGGCCTTGACGCCGTTCGTCTTCAGCACCGGATCGGTCGCGTAAAGACCGGTCGATTTCACGTCGACGACAAACGTCGCGCCCGGATGCAGGCTCGACATATAGCGGGCCAGCATCACACCGACTTTGTCGGCGAAGATCTCGTCCCCGGTATCATCGACAACCCCGCAGCGATCGCCGTCACCGTCGAAGCCGAGACCGACGTCGGCCTTGTGCGTGAGCACGGCATCGCGGATGGCGTGCAGCATTTCGAGATCTTCGGGATTGGGATTATATTTCGGGAAGGTGTAATCGAGCGTGCAGTCGAGCGGGATGACCTCGCAGCCGATGGCTTCGAGGATACGCTGCGCAAAAGCGCCGGCGGTGCCGTTGCCGCAGGCGGCGACCACTTTGAGCTTGCGCTTGATCTTGGGGCGGTTGGTGAGATCAGCGATATAGCGCTCGGGGAAATTCTCGGCGAACACGTAGGAACCGCCGCCCTTGAGGTCGAATTTGGCGGCGAGCACGATCTCCTTCAGCCGCGTCATTTCGTCGGGGCCGAAAGTGAGCGGGCGGTCGGCGCCCATCTTCACGCCGGTCCAGCCATTGTCGTTGTGCGAAGCCGTGACCATGGCGACGCAAGGCACGTCCAGCGCGAACTGGCCGAAATAGGCCATCGGCGTAATGGCCAGCCCAATGTCGTGCACCCTGCAGCCCGCGGCCAGGAGACCGGAGATGAGCGCCATCTTCACCGAGGCCGAATAGCTGCGGAAGTCGTGGCCGGTGACGATCTCCGGCTTCACGCCCATTTCGCGGATCAGCGTGCCCAGCCCCATGCCGAGCGCCTGCACGCCCATCAGGTTGATTTCCTTTTCCAGGAGCCAGCGCGCGTCGTATTCGCGGAAGCCGGTCGGCTTCACCAGCGGCGAGGACTCGTAGGCATAGGTGTTAGGCGTCAGCGCGGGCTTGGGCGTCGGAAACATCGAAATCCTCAAAACAGGGATGGAGCGAGGGCGGGGGTTGCATAGCCTAACGCGGGAACCGGGCAAAGCGGTCCGTCGGCCCCGTCGTTCCGGGGCGCGCGCGGGAGCGAGCGAACCCGGAATCCGGGAGCCAAGCGCTGTGCCCTATCACCCTGGATTCCGGGCTCGCTGCCTTCGGCCGGGCCCCGGAATGACGATAGCTACTGCTCCAGCACCAGGCGGCCGCCGGCATATTCGTAGCGTTTGAGCCGCGACAGGAAGGCGACGCCCAACAGGTTCACTTCGAGCGCCTCGTCCGGCAGCACCAGCGCGGGCACATCGAACACCGTGATGCCGCCGAGCTCGATGCGGTCGAGCTTGGCGGGCGCGGCCTTGATCTTGCCGTTGGCGGTGGAGACGGTCGCCGTGTAGTCGTCCGGCCGCGGCCAGATGCCGGCGCGCGCGGCGTCGGACGCGCGCAACGCGACCAGCGAGGCGCCGGTGTCGATCATGAAGTCGATGGAGCGGCCGTCGATGCGGCCCTCGGCGCTGAAATGACCCTGGCGGTCGGCGTTGAGCGTGAGGCTGCGGCCGGAATGCAGTGGAGGCCGCGGCTCGTCGACCGCCTGTGCAGGCGCGGGCGCGGCCTGCGCCGGCGCATTGGCCGAAACCGTCTGGTCGGCATAGCGGGCGGCATAGCCGCCAAACACAAGTAGCGCGGCAGCGACGATCAGGATTTGACGCATGGCGTGACCCGAATGGTTGCGCGCGAGGTTTGACATGCGCGCGCCGAAGGCAGGCTTAACGTCCGGTAGCGGATGCGGCGCGTGGTGGGCGGGCGGTGAAGGGAATTCAGAAAATTTGACGGATTATCAAGCCTCTTATCCCTCCCCTGAAAGGGAAGGGTGGCTCCGCGCGTAGCGCGGAGTCGGGTGGGGTTTATGCTCCATCGCGCACGCCCCCACCCGGCCGCTCGCTACCGCTCGCGTCCACCCTCCCCCGCAAGCGGGGGGAGGGATAAGGAGGCAGTCACGTCCCCCTCGGCTTGGCGCGGCGGGTGGCGGGCGCCGAGAGCGGATCGTCCGGCCAGGGATGCTTGGGATAGCGCCCGCGCATGTCGGTCTTCACGTCGGCGTAGCTGCCGCGCCAGAAACCGGGCAGATCACGCGTGAGCTGCACCGGACGGTGCGCCGGCGACAACAGTTCGATCACCAGCGGCACGCGCCCGCCGGCGATGGCCGGATGCTTTGCCAGACCGAACAGTTCCTGCACGCGGATCGACACCGTGGGCCCCTGCTCGGCTTCGTAATCGATCGGCACGGCCGAGCCGGTCGGCGCGGTGAAATGGGTCGGTGCTTCGTCGTCGAGGCGGCGGCGCAAATTCCACGGTATCTGGTTCATCACCGCGTCGGACAATTCATCGGCGCCGATCTCGCCGCGCGCCGTCTTGGCCATGAGGATCGGTTCGAGCCAATCGGCGGTGCTGCGCGCCAGTCCTTCGTTCGACAGATCGGGCCATTCCTCGCCGCCCAAGTCGGCTTTAGCCGATTTGGGCTCTTTTATTTGCCGATCTCGGGTAAACCCGAGATCGGTTGACCTGCGCAGGAATTCGACCCGCGTGCGGAATTGCTGCGCCGCCTTGCTCCACGGCAGTTTGTCGAGACCGAGCGCGACGATGCCCTGCGCCAGCGTGTGCGCGGTGTCGGCATCTGGCACCACCGGCTTGATCTGTTCGGCCAGCACCAGCGCGCCCAGCCGGCGCCTGCGGCGCGCGCGCAGCGAGGCCGAGCCAGGGTCGAACGTGACGGCGTCGCGGTCTTCGATCTCGCCGGCAAAGCGTGCTTCGATTTCGGCGAGCGTGATCGGCGCGGCCAGCACGATGCGGCTTGCCGCCGCCGCGCCGGTGAGTTCGGCGACCGTGAGGTACGGCTCGCGCGCGAGCGCCGAGGCGGGATCGACATTCCCGCCGCGCCCATTGGCGAGCAGAAACGCACCCGCCCCGCCGCCGCGATTCTTCGCGATGCGATCGGGATAGGCGAGGGCGAGGATGGAGCCGATGCTTTCCATACCTCCCCCTTTCAGGGGGAGGTCGGATCGCGAAGCGATCCGGGTGGGGGTCATTTCATGATCGACTCCACCCCGGCCGGCTTCGCCGGCCGACCCTCCCCTTTCAGGGGAGGGATAAGAAAGTGCCGCCCACCGCTTCGCCATCGCTTTCGCGTCCTGCGCGCGTGGCGAGCGATCGCGGCGGAACTGGTCGAGCCGGTGGCGCAGATCGACGTCGTCACCGCCGAGCCCGCGCTCGGTGATGACGGCGGCGATGTCCGCCGCCAGTTCGCCCGCGCCGTCGCGCGCGGCATCGACCACCATGCGCGCGAGCCGCGGCGGCAGCGGCAACGCGCGCAGACGCCGGCCTTCATCGGTGATGCGGCCTTGCGCATCGATGGCGCCAAGCTCGCCGAGCAGCGCCTTCGCTTCGTTCAACGCGGCGGTGGGCGGGGAATCGAGAAACGACAATGTCGCCGGATCGCTCACGCCCCATTGCGCCAGATCGAGCACGAAGGACGACAAGTCCGCCGACAGAATCTCCGGCCGCGTGTAGGGCTCGAGCGAGCCGGTCTGCGGCTCGTCCCACAGCCGGTAGCAGACACCCGGCTCGACGCGACCGGCGCGGCCACGGCGCTGATCGGCGGCGGCGCGCGACACGCGCACGGTTTCAAGGCGCGTGAGGCCGACCTCGGGCTCGTAGCGCGGCACGCGCGACAGGCCACTGTCGATGACCACGCGCACGCCCTCGATGGTGAGCGAGGTTTCCGCGATTGAAGTCGCCAGCACGACCTTGCGCCGTCCCGGCGGCGACGGCGAAATGGCGCGGTCCTGCTCGCGCGCATCGAGCGCGCCGTAAAGCGCGACGATATCGATATTGGGGTCGCGCACGCGCTCTTTCAGCAGCGTCTCGGTGCGGCGGATTTCGCCGGTGCCGGGCAGGAACACGAGCACCGAGCCACTTTCGGCGCGCAGGGCGCGCTCGACCGCATCGGCGACTTGGGCTTCGATGCGCGTGCGCGCATCGCGGCCGAGATAGCGCGTCTCGACCGGAAAACTGCGGCCCTCGCTCTCGACCACCGGCGCATCGCCCAGCAGCGCGGCCACGCGCGCGCCGTCGAGCGTCGCCGACATGACCAGCAGCTTTAGGTCTTCGCGCAGGCCGGCTTGCGCATCGCGCGCGAGCGCGAGCCCCATGTCGGCGTCGAGCGATCGCTCATGAAACTCGTCGAACAGCACGGCCGCAATGCCCTCGAGCGAGGGATCGTCGAGCACCAGCCGCGTGAACACGCCTTCGGTCACCACCTCGATGCGGGTGCGCTTCGATACTTTCGAGCCGAAGCGCACGCGCAGGCCCACCGTGTCGCCGACCGGTTCGCCGAGTGTCGACGCCATGCGCGCGGCCGCCGCGCGCGCGGCGAGCCTGCGCGGCTCCAGCACGAGGATCTTCTGATTCGCCGCCCACGGCTCGTCGATCAGCACCAATGGCACGCGCGTGGTCTTGCCGGCGCCCGGCGGCGCCACCAGCACGGCGGCATTGTGCGCGGCCAGCGCGGCGGTGAGGCCGGGCAAGGCAGCGTCGATCGGGAGAGGTGTGTCGAAGGTGCGCAAGTCAACACTCGTCATTCCGGGGCGCCGCGAAGCGGCGAACCCGGAATCTATACTCCGCAGCGCCGGGATTATGGATTCCGGGTTCGCTCGTGGAGTTTATCATCGGGCCGGCCAAAGGCCGGACCCATTGGCTCGCGCCCCGGAATGACAGATTAGGATTTCCTCGCCCTGCCGATGCCCTCATAGGCGAACCCATGCCGGGCCACTTCCTCCGGCCGGTACACATTGCGCAGGTCGACCAGCACCGGCCGCTCCATCACTTGCTTCAACCGCTCGAAGTCGAGGGCGCGGAACTGCTCCCATTCGGTCACGATCACCAGGGCGGACGCGCCCTCGGCGCAGTGATAGGCGTCGG
>DASZQT010000280.1:0-3555 GCA_035549515.1 Pseudolabrys sp.
GGCGCCTGGGGTCCGGGGCCGGGCGGTGGCGGCGGCAGCCGGTTCGAGAGTTTCAGTTTCGGTCCGGACGGTTTCCAGCGCGCGGGCGGTGGCGGTGGCGGCGGCGGAGCGGGTTTCGAGGATCTCTTGCGCGGCATGTTCGGGCGCGGTGGCGGCCGCCAGCAGCATTTCGAAGAGGAAGACTACGGCGCGGCGCTGTCCGGGCAGGACATTATCGCCTCGCTCACCATCGGCCTGCCCGAGGCCGCCAAGGGTTCGACCGCGCGCGTGCACTTGCCGACCGGCAAGGAAGTCGAGGTCAAGATTCCGGCCGGCATCGCGAGCGGCCAGCAGATCAGGCTGAAGGGCCAGGGCTGGCCGGGGCAGGGCGGCCGCGCGGGCGATGCGCTCATCACGGTCAACATCGCGCCGCATCCGCTGTTCAAGCCGGAAGGCAATGATCTCAGGCTCGACCTGCCGATCACGCTTTACGAGGCGGCACTCGGCGGCAAGGTGCGGGTGCCGACGCTCGACGGCGCGGTTGAGCTCGCGATTCCCGCCGGCACCAATGCCGGGCGAACGTTCCGCCTCAAGGGCAAGGGCCTGAAAACCAAGACCGGCACCGGCGACCTGCTCGCCACCGTGCGCATCATGATGCCCGACACGGTCGACGACGAGTTCAAGGAACTCATGCGCAAGTGGCAGGAGCAGAAGCCCTACGATCCGAGGAAGGATTTGGGGTAAGGGCCGCCGCGAGCGGGCGTCAAACTCCGTTCATTCCCGCGAAAGCGGGAATCCAGCGCCGACTCCCTTAGATGGCAAGTTGGGTGCTGGGTCCCCATCGCAAGTCGGCTATAGCCGACTTGCGCACCTCAAAGGGCAGACATCGGGTAAACCCGATGTCTGTGCGCGAGGACGAGCGGGTTGCTCACGACTTCCTTGTCCCGCTCTTATCCACCTGCTCGTAGATCGACTTCGCCACCTTCTCGAGCTGGTCGCGTTCGGCCGGGCCGCTCACCACATAGGCGCGCTGGTCGTCGACCCAATAGACCGCCGAATAGCGCTCGCCGCCCTTGTAGCGCAGCGCGGTCTCCGGTGCGCCCGCCTTGGCGCAATAGATCGTATAGCGCTCGCCCGAAGGACCTTCATACATGTAGAACGCCGCGGCTCCGGTCGGGCCGGGCAACAGCCGTCCGCCCACGAGCTTCAAGCCGAGTGCCTGCAAATCGGGAATGTGCTGCTCATAGCCGACCCGCTTCGACAGCCACTGCGTCATGTGCGCGCGCTCCGAGCCCGGCACTTCCACCGGATGGCGCACCTCGACCACATAGAGCTTATAGGCATCGAGCGCCTCGGCGGTGAACGTGTCGAAACCGGATGGCGTGCCGCCGGCGGCGCCATGCGCGATCCAGCCCAAGCCGCCGCCGACCGTGAAGGCAATCAACGCGGCCGCCGCCATCGGCAGAAAGCGGCGCGCGCCGCCTCCGGTCTGTACGAGGCGATCGAGTTTCAAATGTTCCGGCACCGGTTCGTCGGCGACCGCGCCGAACTCTGCGCGGATGCTCTCGGTCTGCGCCTGATAGGCCGCGACCGTCGCCGCCGCTTCCGGATGCTCGGCCAGCCAGGCGGTCACGGCCTCGCGCCGGTCGGCCGGCAATTCGCCGTCGACATAGGCGTTGAGCTCGTCGTCGCTCACGGGTCTCTCACGATCGATCATGATTCAGTCGTCCTTCATTTCACGCGACGCAGCGCCGGGCGCTCGCCGTCGAGATAGGTCTTGATCTGCACGCGCGCCCGCGCCAGCCGCGACATCACGGTGCCGATCGGCACGCCCTGCACGTCGGCCACCTCGCGGTAGGACAGGCCCTCCAGCACCACGAGCAGCAGGGCTTCGCGCTGCTCGTCGGCGAGCGTGGCGAGCGCGCGCGCGATATCGCGGTGGCCGCCTTCCGGTCCGGCGAGGTCGGGCGCGTCATTGTCCTCGAGCGAGGTCAGGGTCGGCCGGCGCGCCAGCGCGCGCAGACGGTTGCGGTTGAGATTGGCCAGGATCGTATAGAGCCAGTTCCTGATCTCACCGCCGTGGAACAGGTGCTCGGAGCGCAGCGCGCGCACCAGCGTGTCCTGCACCAGATCGTCGGCGCTGTCGGCATTGCGGGTCAGCGCGCGGGCGTAGCGCCGCAAGGCCGGTATCGTCGCCTCGACGCTCTGCCGGAATGTGGCCAAGCGGCTTCTCCTCAGGTTCCAGGCCGCCCAGCGACTGTCGCAGGCCGGCATCTCTGCCCTTCGCTGGAAAAACCCCGCGCGCGGCGCTCATATTCCCGAAAATCTATAGAATTAACAAAGCCGAAGCCCGGCAATCCTGCCTTGCTTGCTGGTCTGGATACCCTATGCCATAGGAAACGAGCCGGCAGTGGCCGGATAGTCGGGGACGGGAATGGCGGAAAACTCGGGTCTGATGCGCGGCAAACGCGGCCTCATCATGGGTGTGGCGAACAATCGGTCGATCGCCTGGGGCATTGCGCGCGCCTGCCGCGACCAGGGCGCCGACCTGGCCTTCACCTACCAGGGCGAGGCGCTCAAGAAGCGGGTCGAGCCACTCGCCGAGGAGGTCGACGGGCTGGTGGTCGGCCATTGCGACGTCACCGACCCCGCCACCCTCGATGCGGTCTTCGCCTCGGTGCAGTCGGCCTGGGGCTCGCTCGACTTCGTGCTGCACGCCATCGCGTTTTCCGACAAGGACCAGCTCGACGGCCGCTATGTCGACACCACCGAGGAAAATTTCAGCAAGACCATGCTGGTGAGCTGCTACTCGTTCACGGCGATCGCCCAGCGGGCGGAAAAGCTGATGACCAACGGCGGCTCGCTGCTCACACTGACCTATTACGGCGCCGAAAAATGGATGCCGCATTACAATGTGATGGGGCTGGCCAAGGCCGCGCTCGAATGCTCGGTGCGCTATATGGCGGCCGATCTGGGCGAGAAGAACATCCGGGTCAACGCCATCTCGGCCGGCCCGCTCAAGACGCTGGCCGCCTCCGGCATCGGCGACTTCCGCTATATCCTGAAGTGGAACGAGTACAACACGCCGCTGCGCCGCAACGTGTCGCTGGAAGACGTCGGCAAGGCCGGCGTCTACCTGTTGTCGGACATGTCGAGCGGGGTGACCGGCGAGGTGCACCACGTCGACGCCGGTTACCACATCGTCGGCATGAAGCACCCCGACGCGCCGGACATCGCGGTCGGGAAGGACTGAGGCTGGGCGCGCCTCAGTTCCAGCCGGCGACTTTCTCGCACGCCTTGCGGGCGGCCGGGTGCGACTTTTCCCATTGCGTGATCGAGCGCGTTTCGTTGCTCGACATTTTCTCGTTCATGCAGACGCAGTAGGCGCGCGCGATTGCGGGCGTGGCGCCCGGCTCACCCTTGTTGTCGTCGATGCACTGATTGACCCACTTGATATCGTCGGCATTCATCTTCTGGGCGAAGGTCGCGGTGGGAGCGAGGCAGGCAGCAAGAAGGGCAGCGAGAGCAAGGCGCTTCATGACGTTTCTCCCCTTTGGCCGGTACGGCCGCCGGACG
>DASZQT010000281.1:0-12249 GCA_035549515.1 Pseudolabrys sp.
TCCTGGTCGCGGTCGGGTTCTACGCCATCAATTTCATCGATCTGGCCTGGCGCCTGGCCGAAATTCTCTGGGGTTTGGGCGGATTGATCGGCCTCGCGCAGATCATCTTCGTCTACGCGCGCGCGGGACAGCCCGGCCCCAACCGTTACGGACCCGACCCGCTCGAGGGCTGAGACTTTGCGCGTTTTTCTCGCCGGCGCCGGCGGCGTGATCGGGCGGCGGCTGACGCCGCTGCTGGTGCAAAACGGCCATGCCGTCACAGGCACCACGCGCGCGGCGGACAAGGCCGATGCGATTGCCGCGCTCGGCGCCGCGCCGGTCGTCGTCGATGTGTTCGATGCCGACGCGCTCACGCGCGCAATGAAGGTTGCCGCGCCCGACGTCGTCATCCACCAACTCACCGATCTTGCCTTCGCGCCCGGCTCGCCGCGCTACGCCGAAGGTCAGGCGCGCAATGCCCGCCTGCGCATTGAGGGAACGCGCAATCTCGTTGCCGCGGCACGCGCTGCGGGCGTCAAACGGATGCTGACGCAGAGCATCGCCTTCATCTATGCGCCGGGGCCGGGCCTGCGGGTCGAGAGCGATCCGCTCGACCCTGATCCCGCGCGCGCCACCACGGTCGAGGCGGTGCGCGCCATGGAAGACTTAACGCTCGCGCTGAGCGAAGGCATCGTGCTGCGCTACGGCTACCTCTACGGACCGGGTACCTGGTACGAGGCACCGGTGAAGCCGCCTTCGGTGCATGTCGATGCCGCGGCGCGGGCCTGCGCGCTGGCGCTCGATCGTGCCGCGCCGGGCCTCTACAACGTCGCCGAAGACGACGGCTATTGCACCTCGGACAAGGCCAAGCGCGCCTTCGGCTTCGACGCCGGCTTCCGGTTCTAGCCTGCGTGCCGGCTCGCGCCGAGCTTTGCCGGCCAATGCACGGGCCGCGCTGGCGGCGGCTGCAATTCCGGTGTAGCAATACAACCTTTGCTGAACCGTCCGAATTGGCGCTATCGAGGCGTGCCGTGCTGCATTCGGCTGAGAGCAAGGTTAGGACCGGCAAGAGCAGTGCGAGCGATCGCGGCCGCATCGGCCCGGCTGTCGGATTGGCCGCGCCGCGCCGGCCGGCCTACGGCAATCAGACGCTGCTGCGCAGAGTGAAACCGCTCTCCGCGCCATCCGGTGGCGCGGCCGAGCGGGAGGCGAATGCAATCGCCGCTGAGATCGTACCCGGCTACGTGGGCGATCGGTTCATGCGCGGGCAGGGCGAGCCGGCGGGCAGCGACCGGGTCGCTACGCTGCCGGCGCGCACCAGGCTCGAGATGGAGGAAGCGCTTGGCGCGGATTTCGGCCAAGTGCGCGTGCACACCGGCCCGCACGCCGAGGCGAGCGCGCATGCGTTGCGCGCGCAGGCTTTCACGCAAGGCCGCGACATCTTCTTCAATGCCGGGCGCTACGATCCGCGTGGCACCGCCGGCCGCCGGCTGGTCGCGCACGAACTTGTCCATGTCCTCCAGCAAGCCGACAGCGGCCAGTCCGCGATCCAGCGCCAGAGCGAACTGGAGACGCTGCCGGAGGCGGAGCGCAAGAAGGTCCGCGTGCTCACCAGTTTGATCGGACCGGAAGCGCGCGCGATCCTCGAGAAGGACTATCTGCTGCTCACCTCTCGCACGCTTCCAGCCGGTCTCACCGTTCAATTTGCCGCCAGCGTGGCGGCGGCGCGCCGGCCGGGACTGACCAATGTGGTGGGCGCGCTGGTCGGCCCGTCGCAGGCCGGTGGATCGATCCTGCCGCGCAATTCCGAGACCGAACTGGCGATGCCGGTGGCGCAGGCCATTTTCCGCTTCACGCGCGTCGACCATGCCGCTGCGCCCGCCGCGGGCGGCACGCCGGCGGTGCCGACCGGCGGTCCCGCGCCGGCCGCGCCAACCGGTGGCCCCGCACCGCTCGCGCCGAAGCAGGACACGACGCCCCCGGTCACACCGCCAGTCACCCCGCCTGCGACAGTGCCGCAGGTTCCGGTCACGCCTGCCACCGCCGCGCCGGCACCGGTGCCCGAAATCGTCTTGGTCGAAGAGATCGGCGCCTTGCCGCCGCCGGTGAAACCCATGGCGGAAGCATTTCCGGGGCCGTTCTCGGAGGCGCAAGGACCGCTGCCGGAGCGAGACGCGGAGAAGATGCGCGACTGCCTTGCTGACGGCGCCGATATCGACGCGTGCCGCCGCATCGTGCTCGGCATTGGCGCGCCGCCATCGACGCCGATCACGTTGGCCGCCGGCGCCTTCGAGGTCAGAACGGTGAAGATGAAACGCGCCGCGAACTGGAAGGAAGACGATTGGCGCGCGGTCACGAGCGCGCTGGAAGCATTGCCGGACATCGCCTTAAAACAGGCGGAAGGCGTCACGTTCGTGCGCGAGGCGGTCAAAGTTTGCAAACCGGAGGAGCTGGCGGCCAAGACCTGCAGTCCGAACCGGTCGGGCGAGACCAATGCGGTCAACAAGACCATTACGATTTTCGATTCCGCTTTCGCCGCCTCCGATACACGCTTCGGAACGGCGACCTGGCTGCAGCAGACCGTCGCGCACGAGATCGGGCATGAGGCGGATTATCGCCCACTGGGCGCGGCCTTTTCGCAATTCCAGAAATCGAAGGATGAATCCAAGGTTCTGGCGGCGCGCACGCGCTCGGGCAGCGCCTTTGTCAAACATGCGCAGAAGGGACGAAATCTTTATCAGGTAACGGAGGTCGGCGGCGGCGCCACCAAGGGCACGTTCCGGGAGGCCGCGATCAGCGACGGCTTGCAGGTCACGAACAACGACAAGCAGATCACGGGTGGCGGCGTCACGGCTTATGGCGAGACGAATTGGGGCGAGCTTTTTGCCGAGAGCTTCGCGCTCTACATGGTCGATCCGGATGTGCTGAAGGCGATCCGGCCGAACTGCTTTGCCTATCTCGAAAAGACTTATCCGAAGACGCCGGCGAAGAGTCCTTAAGCGCCGAATGCTACCGAATATCTCACGGGCCAAACGTCCCGCTCGAGAGACAAAACCGTTCCGCAGGCGATGGCGGTACACATCGTGCGTCGACGCTTACGGGACAGGCTGTGCTGCACTCGGCTGAAAGCGCATTCGTTGCGGGGACAAGCGAGGATCGCCGTCGGCGTGCGCCTGTGGCGGCCGCGGATTCTGTTGCGCGGCCCGGCTATGGCAATCAGGCGATGCTGCGCATGCGGGAGCGCGGCGCGAAACAGCCGCTCCCATCGGTCGCAAGCAGCGGTCTGACGCCACCGCTTCTTCAGCGCCAAAAAGATCATCGGCACGTAACCGCAGGCGCGCCGACCGCGGCCGATCAGCCGACGAAAGCGGCCGGGGAGCCAGACGAGGAGGGTGGCGGCAAGAAGTTCAGGATCAAGGAGAGAACGCGTGCATTCCTGGCGCAATATGACCCGATGGACTATTTCGAAACCGTTGCCTACGGCGGAAACTACAACGCTGCTGTTGCCAATAACGGATTTTTGGCGGGCGGGTATGAGTTGTTCAAGATCGTCGATATTGGCAATATCGGAGGCACGATGGGCGCGTATTATTTCATACGATCGTCCGACGCGGCTTCAGCCGAGCCGCAAAAAATGTCTCCCATCGAGGCGACATTGGACGTGCCGCCCCGGCAATTCCGGGATCAGCTTGCCATGGGTCCCGGCGTCAAAGAACATGACGCTCGGCCGGGAAATGTCTTTCCGGTCGCGCCAGGCGACACATTGTCCATCGATCGGTTCCGAGCCCTCGCCAACTTTATTTCGTCAACCGGTCCGTATCCGCCGGGCGGCAATACGGGTGGGACCAGGAATGGCCAAAGCGTGGGTACCAGCCCGCCGCAGAACGGCGATCTTGGATCTGACCTGACGGCCTTCCTGCGTCTCTTCGCCGCCGGCGTCGTGAAAAATCGCGCCAAGATCAAATCGCTCAACATTCGTGTGCAGAACTCCTGCGGCACGGGGGTCGTCAAGTTTTACGCGATCCAGTCGGCCAAGAGTGTCGCAGAAAATGTCGTTGCGCTCCTGCGCAACTGTGGCGTCAGCAGCGCCATTACGATTACCACATCGTACAACACCATCACCTGTGACGGCGGTCCGGATGCATGCGGCGACAGCGTTTCCATCGACGTGAACTAGTTTTCGGCGGCTGCTAGGGCCTTGAACGGCTTGCTCAAGAACTTCGACCCCTTCAGCCCATAACGCCACGGCCGCTCCGCCGCCTTGGTGATGCCGATGCGCGGGCCGGTGACGATCTCGGGTTCGCCTCCGCGCGCGCGCAGCTCGAACGGCGGGCGGTCGAGGGCGAGGCCGTTATGCTTGATGGTCACCCCGAGCGCCTCGCACAATTTGCCCGGCCCCGAGCAGAGCGCGCGCGCCTCTTCAACCCCGCGCCGCCGCCGCATGGTGGCGAGTCCCTCGGTCGGCTCCAGCGCCCGGATCAGCACCGCGCTGGCCGAGCCCTCCGCCTCGCAGACGAAGTTCAGGCACCAGTGGATGCCGTAGGATCGGTAGATATACGCATAGCCCGGTGGGCCGAACATCACCGCGTTGCGCGGGGTCCGGCCGTTATAGGAGTGCGCGGCCGGGTCGGTGTGGTGATAGGCCTCCACCTCGACGATCAGGCCGCCGATGCCGCCCACCAGCAGCGTCGCCCCGATCAGGTCGGGCGCCACCTCATGCACCGAGCGGGCGAAAAAGGCGCGGCGCAGGCGCGAAGGCGCGCGCGTGGCTCGGTCAGGCCCCATCACATTCCTGTGTCATACCGGCAACAGTTTGGAAACAATCAAGCCTTTGCAGCCTATCATTGCTGGCCACGCCGCGATTTGGCCATACCCTTCTCCGACATCGAAGGACACCGCTGAGCGGTCGCGCAAGCCGTTGCGGGTCTTCGACGTTTTGTCGCGGACTGCGGGTTAAAGGCCGGGCGGAACGAGTTTGTCGGGCAATGCCAGCCGGGGCGCAACCGGCGGGATCGTGTTTAGGGCGGGGGGCCCTTGTTGGAATTATGGACGCCAAGACCAATCTGAAGTCGAGACTGCCGAGCCGCCACGCCACCGAAGGGGCCGAGCGCGCGCCGCACCGGGCCTTCTATTACGCGATGGGTCTGACCACCGAGCAGATCCACCAGCCCTTCGTGGGCGTCGCCACCTGCTGGAACGAGGCCGCCCCCTGCAATATCGCGCTGATGCGTCAGGCACAGGCGGTGAAAAAGGGCGTGGCCGCCGGCGGCGCCACCCCGCGCGAGTTCTGCACCATCACCGTCACCGACGGCATCGCCATGGGCCATGCCGGCATGCACGCCTCGCTGCCTTCGCGCGAGGTGATCGCCGACTCGATCGAGCTCACCGTGCGCGGCCATGCCTATGACGCCCTGGTCGGCGTCGCCGGCTGCGACAAGTCGCAGCCCGGCATGATGATGGCGATGTGCCGGCTCAATGTGCCGTCGATCTACATCTATGGCGGCTCGATCCTGCCCGGCACGTTCAAGGGCAAGCCGGTCACCGTGCAAGACGTCTATGAGGCGGTCGGCCGCCATTCGGTCGGCGCGATGTCTGACGAGGACCTCGACACGCTCGAGCGCAATGCCTGCCCGTCGGCCGGCGCCTGCGGCGCCCAGTTCACCGCCAACACCATGGCGACCGTGTCGGAGGCCATCGGCCTCGCGCTGCCCTATTCGGCGGGCGCCCCGGCGCCTTACGAGATCCGCGATGCCCTGTGCATGCTGGCGGGCGAGATGATCGCCGACCTGATCGCCAAGAACCTGCGTCCGCGCGACATCGTCACCCGCAAGGCGCTGGAGAATGCAGCCGCCGTGGTCGCCGCCACCGGCGGCTCGACCAATGCCGGCCTGCATCTGCCGGCCATCGCGCATGAATGCGGCATCGAATTCGATCTGTTCGACGTCGCCGAAGTCTTCAAAAGGACACCATATATCGCAGATTTGAAACCGGGCGGCCGTTATGTCGCCAAGGACATGTTCGAGGCTGGCGGGGTGCCGCTTTTGATGAAAACCCTGCTCGACCACGGTTACCTTCATGGCGACTGCATGACGGTGACCGGGCGCACGATTGCCGAAAATCTCAAGAACGTGAAATGGAACCCGGACCAGGATGTCGTGCGTCCGGCCGACCAGCCGCTGCTGGCGACCGGCGGTGTGGTCAGCCTGAAGGGCAATCTCGCGCCCGAGGGTGCGATCGTGAAGATCGCCGGCATGAAGACGCTCAAGTTCACGGGTCCTGCGCGCTGCTTCGACGGCGAGGAAGCCTGCTTCGAAGCGGTGAAGAACCGCAGCTACAAGGAAGGCGACGTCCTGGTCATCCGCTACGAGGGACCGCGCGGCGGCCCCGGCATGCGCGAGATGCTCTCGACCACGGCGGCGCTTTACGGGCAGGGCATGGGCGAGAAGGTCGCGCTCATCACCGATGGCCGTTTCTCGGGCGCCACCCGCGGCTTCTGCGTCGGCCATGTCGGGCCGGAAGCGGCGGTGGGCGGGCCGATTGGGCTATTGCGCGACGGCGACATCATCGAAATGGATGCCGATAACGGTATCCTCAACGTGCGTGTGAGCGAGAGCGAGCTCGCCGCGCGCCGTGGCCAGTGGCAGCCGCGCGAGAACGACGCGACCTCCGGCTATCTGTGGAAATACGCCCAGCAGGTGGGCCCGGCCGTGAACGGCGCGGTCACCCATCCGGGCGGGGCGGCCGAGAAGCAGTGCTATGCGGATAGTTGAGTCGCTGCTCAGGATCGTGTTGTTCGGCGCCGGCCTCCTGGCCGGCCCGGCCTTCGCGTTCGACGGCAGCAAATCGGACAGCAACAGCGCCATGGCCTCCGCCGCGCCGATTTCGGCGATGGAGGCGTTCCGCTCCGGCGCGCAGTTCTTGAAGGCGGGCGAACCGGCCAAGGCCGTGCATTCGCTCGAATACGCCGCCGAGATGGGTCATCCGCTGGCGCAGTGGAAGCTCGGCCGCATGTATGCCGAAGGCGACGGCGTCACCCACGACGACTTCAAGGCCTTCCAGTATTTCCGCCGCATCGCCGACAATCACGCCGACGACAATCCCAATACGTCGCAGGCGCGCTTCGTCGCCAACGCCTTTGTCGCGCTCGGCCGCTACTACCTGATCGGCATCCCGAACTCGGCGATCAAGCGCGACCCGGACCGCGCGCGCGAAATGTTCGGCTATGCCGCGTCCTACTTCCGCGATCCCGACGCGCAATATTATCTGGCGCGGCTCTATCTCGACGGCGTCGGCGCGCCGCACGATCCGCGCCAGGCCGCGCGCTGGTTCGGGCTCTCCGCGCAGAAAGGCCAGTGCGAGGCGCAGGCCATGCTGGGCGCCATGCTGTTTGCCGGCGACCATGTGCCGCGTCAGGCCGCGCGCGGACTGATGTGGCTCACGCTTGCCAAGGATTCCGCGCGCACCGAGGAGCAGGCCTGGATCGCCAAGCTCTACGACAGCGCCTACCGGCAATCGACCGAGGACGACCGCGCGCTCGCGCTGGTCTATCTGCGCCGCTGGATGGAATCGCGGCGGGAGTAGTCGGATGGCGCCGCCGGCCGTTCGCCGCTCCTAGACGATCAATAAACAAGGCAGATTAGATGTCCGCATCGCGCAAGGCGTTCTTTCGGATTCCGCTGTTCGGCTGGCTGCTCAAGGACGCGGTCTACGGCCCGCCCGACGCAAAGTATTACTTCATGTGGAACCTGTTGGTGGTCGTCGCGCTGGCGGTCTATGCGTTCGGCTACCCCTTGCTTATTACGATGTGCCTTATGGCCGCCGCCGCCGCGCTCACCATGATTGTGGTGCTGACGGCCTCCGATCTATTCGATGCCAAGAGCAGGGCCGTGCCGGCGGCCGCTTCGGCGAACCGGACACCGCGCCGGCAGTCGTAATCACCGCCCCTCGATCGCCAGGTCCACCCACACCGGCACGTGGTCCGACGGCTTTTCCCAGGCCCGTACGTGGCGGTCGATGCCGGCACCCGTGAGCCGGTCGGCGGCCTGCGGCGATAGCAATAAATGGTCGATGCGGATGCCGTCGTTCTTCTGGAACGCGCCGGCCTGGTAGTCCCAGAAGGTGAAAAGGTCATTGGCGTCGCTCACGGCCCGCACCGCGTCCGTGAAGCCGAGATTTTCGAGCGTGCGGAATTTCTCCCGCGTCTGCGGCAGGAATAGCGCGTCATTGACCCAGGCGGCTGGGTTGCGGGCATCGGCCGGGCTCGGGATCACGTTATAGTCGCCGCACAGCAGCATCGGCTCTTCCAGTTTCAGCCGTTCGCGTGAAAACTGAATAAGCCTGTCCATCCATTTGAGTTTATAAGGATATTTCTCGGTGTTGGGCGGGTTTCCATTGGGCAGATAGAGGCTCACCACCCGCAGTGCGCCGGTCTTGGTCGAAACCAGCGCCTCCAGGAAGCGGGCCTGCACGTCGCCATTATCGCCGATCAGTCCAGGCGCCACCTCGTCGAATGGCAGCTTCGACAGCAGCGCCACCCCGTTGAAAGTCTTCTGCCCGTGCACCGCCACATTGTAGCCGAGCGCCTCCAGCGGCTCGCGTGGGAAGGCCTCGTCCACGCATTTGATCTCCTGCAGGCAGACCAGGTCGGGCTCGCGCTCCTTCAGCCAGGCCACGAGGTGGTCCAGGCGCTGGCGGATCGAGTTGACATTCCAGGTGGCGATACGCATCAGGCTCTATTTCCCGGCGAATAAATTCGGCGTGAAATCCGGCGCGGCCGTCTTTACCAGTGCCCCGATTCCGACGCCTGTACCCGTTCCAGCACGTTCGTTTACAAGCGTCGGAACCAAAGGAACACGAGCAAGCCGATGATTCCAGTACGGCTTTGGATTTGACGTTCCTATGAAGGAGTCGCGGCAACACCGATAGGAACGTCGAATCCGCCGCACTAGCCGACCGCAGGGATATGCACTGCTGTGCGTTTATATGCTAGGACGGCCGCCTATGCGGCCGAAGAAGTCGCGCTATTCACGCTTTCCGCGGAAAGGGAGCGTCCGGGCAGGGCCCAAATACGCCCGGACATGACATGCGAATGAGCAAGCGAAAGTGGCTCTTGGGGGTGGCTGCGCTCGCCCTGGTTGGCGTTGTCGTTTTTGCGCGCGGGTTCTGGTCGGCCGAAGGCCAGCCGGCGCGCTCGCAGCCCGCCCGCGCGGCGCGCGTGGTCCCGGTCGATGTCGGCAAGGCGGTGCGCAAAGAGGTGCCGGTCAAGCTCGACGCGCTCGGCACCGTCACCCCGATCGCCAGTGTCGCCATCAAGGCGCGGCTCGATACCACCATCGTCGAGGTGCACTTCCAGGACGGCGCCAAGGTCAACCAGGGCGATCTCCTGTTCACCCTCGACTGCCGGCAGATCGAGGCCGACATGAAGCGGGTGCAGGCCGTCATCGACGGCGCGCAGGCTTCGCTCGAACAGGCCCAGCGCGACGTCGCGCGCTACACCGATCTCGCCTCGCGCAACGCCACGCCCATCGTCACCCTCAATAACGCGCAGACCGCGGTGAACGTGTCGCGCGCCACCGCCGACTCCAACCGCGCCCAGCTCGAGAACCTCAAGGTCCAGCTCGGCTTCTGCTCGATCAAGGCGCCGATTTCCGGCCGCATCAGCATGGCCAATGTGAAGGTCGGCAATTTCGTGCGTCAGGCCGACACCGCGCCGATGGCGACCATCATCCAGATGGCGCCGGTCTACGTCACCTTCTCGGTGCCGCAGAAGAACCTGCCCGACATCCGCCATGCGATAGCGGCCGAGACGGCGACCGTCGATGCGACGGTGCCGGGCGAGCCGAAACATGCCAGCGGCAGCGTCAGCATGATCGAGAACACGGTCGATCCGGCGACCGGCATGGCGACCATTCGCGCCACCATGCCGAACAAGGACGAGCTGCTGTGGCCCGGCACGCTGGTTACTGTCGATATGACATTGCGCAACGAGCAGGCAGTCGTCGTGCCGTCGAGCGCCGTGCAGGTAAGCCAGACCGGCAATTTCGTGTTCGTGGTCAAGAACGGCGCCGCGCATGTCCAGCCGGTGAAGACTGAACGCCAGATCGGCGCCGAGACCGTAATCGCCACTGGCCTTGCCGGCGGCGAGACGGTGGTGACCGATGGCCAATTGCTGCTGTCGGAAGGGACCAAGGTCAATCCGCGCGGCACGCCCGCCGGCGGCGGCCGGCCCGCGGGAAGCTGATCCCATGAACATTTCCGAGCTTTGTATCCGCCGGCCGGTGTTGACGACGCTGCTGACGGCGTCGCTGATCGTGTTCGGAATTTTCGGCTATCGGTTGCTGGCGGTGGCGGCGCTGCCGGCGGTCGACTTCCCGACCATCCAGATCACCGCGACGCTGCCCGGCGCAAGCCCTGAGACCATGGCGGCTTCGGTCGCCTCGCCGATCGAGCGGCAGCTTTCGACCATCGCCGGCATCTCGTCGATGACGTCGTCGTCGGCGCTCGGCGTCACGCAGATCACCATCCAGTTCGACCTCGGCCGCAATATCGACGGCGCCTCGCTCGACGTGCAGACCGCGCTCGCGGTGGCGCAGCGCCGGCTGCCGGTCGAAATGACGACGCCGCCGTTCTTCCGCAAGGTGAACCCGGGCGACTTCCCGGTGCTCTATGTGAGCATGCGCTCCGACACCATGCCGCTCTCGGCGGTCGACGACTACGCCGAGACGGTGCTGGCGCCGACGCTGTCGCAACTGCCGGGCGTCGCCCAGGTGCTGGTCTATGGCGCGCAGAAATTCGCCGTGCGCGTGCAGGTCGATCCGGCGGCCGCCGCCGCGCGCAACATTTCGCTCGATGACATCCGCTCGGTGGTGGCCAAGACCAATTCCTCCACCCCGGTCGGCACCATCGAGGGCAAGCAGGAAGCCGTGACCCTGCGCGCGACCGGCGCCATCACCAAGGCGTCCGACTATCGCGACGTGATCGTGGCCTACCGCAACGGCGCGCCGATCAAGCTCAACCAGGTCGCGCACGTCATCGACAGCGTCGAGAACGACAAGATCGCGAGCTGGTACAACGACTCGCGCGCGATCGTGCTGGCGATCCAGCGCCAGCCCGACGCCAATACGGTGGAAGTGGTCGATCTGGTGCGCAGCAAGCTGCCGGAATTGCGCGCGCAGGTGCCGCCGGCGATCGAGATGGCGCCGCTGTTCGACCGCTCCATCTCGGTGCGCGACGCCGTGCGCGACGTGCAGGAGACGCTGGCGATCGCGATCTGCCTCGTCATCATGGTGATCTTCCTGTTCCTGCGGAAGGTTTCCGCCACGATCATCCCGGCGCTGGCGGTGCCGGTATCGCTGGTCGGCACCTTCGCGGCGATGTACGCCTTCGGCTTCTCGATCAACAATATGACTCTGCTCGCGCTCACGCTGTCGGTCGGCTTCGTGGTCGACGACGCCATCGTGATGCTCGAGAACATCGTGCGCCACATCGAGGGCGGCATGCGCCCGTTCGAGGCCGCGCTGAAGGGCTCGCGCGAGATCGGCTTCACCATCGTGTCGATCACGTTCTCGCTGATCGCGGTGTTCATCCCGGTGCTGCTGATGGGCGGCATGGTGGGCCGGGTATTTCGCGAGTTCGCGGTATCGATCGCGGTGGCGATCATCGCCTCGGGTTTCGTGTCGCTCACGCTCACGCCGATGCTGTGCGCCCGGGTGCTCAAGGGGCATCACGACGGCGAAGAAAAGCAGAATATCGTGCTGCGCGCTTTCGAGCGCCTGTTCCAGATGATGCTGCGCGGCTACGAATGGTCGCTCGATCTGGTGCTGCGGGCGAAGTCGGTGATGCTGATCGTTACGATCGCGACAATCGCCGGCACCATCTTTCTCTATATCGTGGTGCCGAAGGGCTTCTTCCCGACCGAGGATACCGGCTACATCCTCGGCATCACCGACGCGCGGACCGACATTTCGTTCGCGTCGATGTCGGAGCACCAGCGCAAGGTCTCCGATATCATACGCGCCGACCCGGCCGTGGAATATGTCAACTCGACGATCGGCGGCGGCGGTCCCAATTCGATTACCAGCAGCGGGCGCATCCTGGTGGCGCTCAAGCCGCGCAAGGAGCGCGACCCGTTGCCGGCGATCCTCGCGCGGCTGCGCAAGAACGCCAACGTGGTGGTCGGCATTCAAATCTTCTTCCAGCCGATCCAGAACATCAACCTCGGCGGCCGGCTCAACAAGAGTCAGTATCAGTACACCCTGCAGTCGAACGATA
>DASZQT010000282.1:0-9446 GCA_035549515.1 Pseudolabrys sp.
CGCAAGGTCTGCATCGAACGCTTCGAAGCCTTCGGCTCGGCCGGACAGGCGCCGAAAATTCACCCGCTCGAGCTCGACGCCATGGCGCAGCGCTACCGCAGCGGCGCGTTGCGCCAGGTGGTGCATTAGACTTCTGCGACGGCTGCCTCAGCGGAAGACACCTCACACCAGCGCCTTGCGGATGCGCGCGCTGGCGAGGTCCATCACGATCACCGTGACGACGACCACGATGATCTGCGCGGCGGTGTCGGCATATTGGAAGCTGCGGATGCTCTCATACAGCGTCTGCCCGATGCCGCCGGCGCCGACAATGCCGAGCGTGGTGGCCGAGCGCACATTGGTCTCCAGCCGGTAGAGCGTGAACGAGCTCCATAGCGGCAGCACCTGCGGGATGACGCCGAAGATCACTTCCTGCACGCGCACCGCGCCGGTGACGCGGATGCCCTCCACCGGGCGCGGGTCGATCGCTTCCACGGCTTCCGAAAACAATTTTGCGAAGATGCCGAGATTGTGCACGAACAGCGCCATCACGCCGGCAAAGGGCCCAAGACCGACGGCGACCACGAACAGCAACGCGAACACGATCTCGTTGATGGCGCGGCATGAATCCATCAGCCGGCGCACCGGCTGCACAATCCATTGCGGCGACACGTTCGACGCACACAGGATCGAGAACGGAATGCCGAACACAACGGCAAGCGCCGTGCCCCAGATCGCGATCTGGATGGTCACCACCATGTCGCTGAGATACTGGTCCCAGTCGTGAAAGTTGGGGTGCAGGAACGCCCGGCCGAACTCGGCCATATTGCGCCAGTCGGTGAATAGCGCGGAAGCGCGGAACATCTCCGCCGCGTTCCAGCTCCAGGCCAAGAGCGCGATCACCAGCGCCCAGGCGAGCCAGCCGCGCAGGCGCCGCGCCAGCGGATATTGCGGGACGGCTGGCTCCGACGAAGGACGCGGGCTGAGCGGAGCGGCGGTACCGGTCATGTTAGAGCGGCTCCCAATTCGATGACCCTATCCATCGCGGTCATTGCCGCGCTTGACCGGGCAATCCATGATGATTGGCCGCACAGAATGGCGGCACGTAAGGCCCTCGGACGTGGTGCCGCATCATGGATGCGCGGGTCACGCCCGCGCATGACGCCGTGCAATGTGCGCGTCCATCCAATCGACATTGGCGCCGCCCAATGCACGAAAGGCGCCGGCATTGCGCGCCGGCGCCCGTCGCTTGTCGTCAGTTGATGGCGGGGTTGGCGGCGGCGGCCGCGAACTCGCCGATCATCTTCTTCAACTCGTCCTGTTTGCCGGCCTTGTCGGCTTCGACGAAGGCTTCGAGCTGGCCCTTGAACGCGCTGTGCTCGGCCTTCTCGCTCAGCGCCTGGTTCTTCTTGATGTCGGCCATGAGCGGGGCGATCTGCGCCTGCTTCTCGGCATCCGAGAGCTTGGCATCGGCCTTGATCTTCATGATCGCCTTGTTGGCTTCGAGAATGCGGATCGGCAGGAGCTGGTTGTCGTTCGACGGATGGAACGGCGACCAGATCAGGTTGGCGAGGACCTGCTTTGCGCTCTTGATCTCTTCCGGCGTGCCGACGCGGCCATAGCTCATCAGGAAGGTGTAGAGCTTGGTCTTGACGGTCGGATCGAGGTCCTTGCGCCACATCAGCGGATCGAGCGGGATGATCGGCGAGGTCCAGATGATGCGGATGTTCTTGCGGGCCTCCGGCGCGGTGGTGGCGGTGCGCTGCAGGTCCTCGCTGTTGTTGGTCGCGGCCGCAACCTGCTTGTTGGCGACCGCCATGGCATTGGCCTGGTGGCTGGCGTTACGCACGGTCTTGAAGCAGGTCTTGGGGTCGATGTTCCTGGCCGCGAAGATGTAGGAGGTCGGCACCAGGAAACCGGAGGTCGAGTTCGGATCGCCGATGCCGAAGTCGATCGACTTGTCGCACTTCAGGATGTCCTCGAGCTTGGTGAAGGGCGAATCCTTGTGCACGATGATGTGGGAGTAATAGCCCGTCGAGCCGTCGCGCGCGACGACCTGCGCGAACACCTCGGCATTCGAACGGTTCGAGGCTTCCATGCCCGACTTGTTGCCGAACCAGGCCACCTGCACCTTGTTGAAGCGCATGGCCTCGATCACGCCGGCATAGTCGCTGGCATAGAAGCCGTTGATCTTCAGCCCGGTCGCCTTCGACATGGCGTCGAGGAAGGGTTCCCAGTTCTTCTTCTGGTTGACCGAGGCTTCGGTCGAGATCACGCCGAAATTGATTTCCTTCGGCGCTTCGGCCTTCGCCGCCGTCGCCGCGATGCCGGCCGCAAGAGCCACACCGAGCAGTGCTAGCTTACGCATGTCGCCTTCTCCCTGTTTGCAGTGCGTAGATCGTCAAACGCCGAAACGACGGTCCGCGACGTCAAGCGGACAGTCGTTCGGTTTTCGGGTGCGGCTCGGCCATCGCCGATGCGCCGCGCAGCGCGGCGGCCGGCGGGTCCGACCAATGCTGGCCATTCACCGGTAGTGCGGCCGGCGGATCGGACCAATGCAGGCCGTCGCCCGCTTGAGCCGGCGCGCTTTGCGCCTCGAACGAGGGCAGGAACAGCTCCTCGCTTTCGGCGCCGTAGAGCTGATTGAGGAAGGCCGGCGTGAGCGCGCTCGACGGGCCGTCATAGGCGACCTTGCCCGCCTTCAAGGCAATGGTGCGCCGGCAATATTTGAGCGCATATTCGACCTGGTGCAGCGAGATCAGCACGGTGAGGCCGTCGTCGCGGTTCATGTCGGCGATGAGGTCCATCACGCGGCGGGCGGATGCGGGATCGAGCGAGGCGATCGGTTCGTCGGCGATCAGCAGTTCGGCGCCCTGCACCAGCGAGCGCGCGATGGCCGCGCGCTGCTGCTGACCGCCCGACAATTCGCTGGCGCGCTTCAAGGCGTGCTCGGCGATGCCGACGCGGGCGAGCGCCCGCATGGCCTTGCGCTTTTCCTGCGCGCTGAATTGGCCGAGCGTGGCGCGCGCGATCGGCAAGCGGCCGAGCAGCCCGAAGCAGACATTGGTCAACACCGACAGCCGCGGCACCAGATTGAACTGCTGGAAGATGACGCCGATGCGCGCACGCAAGGCGCGGCCGCAATTGAGCCGGCCGCGTTGCTGGATCGCTTCGCCCATCACCGTGATCTGGGCGCCCTCGTTGCCGCCGCGTGCCGCTCCGTCGATTGGAATGAGGCCCGCGATGGCGCGGATCAATGTCGACTTGCCGGAACCCGAGGCGCCGATCAGCGCGACCATCTCACCGCGCTTGAGCGACAGGCTGACATTGTCCAGGACGGGAACGCCGCGCTGGAACGATTTCGAGATGCATTTCGCGTCGATCATCGGCGACAATGTCAAACGGCCTCTCCGGTGTTGTCACACTCGCTAACAACCGGCTGTGACACTCAGATGAATGGGCCGTGCAAGGTCGCGGGTTCTCCACACGACCGCTGCGCAAGAAAGCGTCATCCTCAATGGGATCTTAGCGAAGGCGTGCCGGGCCGCGTTATCCGAGCACGGTCGCCCGCATCACCTGGAACGGCGCGCCGGGCATCTGCCTGGCAATGACGATCCGGTCGATGGTGAGCGATCGGGCACCGGCGCAGCGCGCAAATTTATCGCAAAACAATTGCAGGATGCGCTCACGCTCGGGGGGGGCGAGCGAGCCGGTCAACGTCATGTGAAAGCGGAAATCCTCGAAGACATAAGGATAGCCCCAGCGGTCGAGCCGCTCGATCTGGCGCGCGGTCAAATTCGAAGCCAGCCGTCGCGTCCGCTCCGATTCGCTCATCGGCGCACGGAAGCGGTCGAAGTCGCGCACGCAAGCCTGCGCCAACTTATCGAGCGCCGCGCACGGTATCCGAGGAACGATAGCGATGAAGGATTTAAGGGCGCGGACTTCCAGTTCACCGACCGGAACCTGAGCCTGCTCGGCGCCAAAGGCAGCCAGCGCGTCGGCGACATCGGCCTCGCTGTACCCCGGCGCCAGCCGGAACGGCGCCTTGAGCGTGGCATGGAAACCGTAGACGCGCGGCTCGCGCACCACGTCGGGCCAGGACGCCGCGTCGACGCCATCGATCGGCGCGATGTCGTTGCCGCGATAGCAGTCGTAGCCGAGCACCGAAGCGCCGAAACGATAGAGCGCCGTATGCGCGCCCGGCACGAAATAGATCGCATAGCGCGGCGCAAGCGTGCTCATCGCGTTCCTTCAGTGCAAGCGTCCGGTGTCGGTCAGATGCACGACGCGCCCCCGCGCCACGGTCGCGACCAGTCTCGGCCGGTGCTCGTCGCTTGCGTCGACCACGATCAGGTCGGCGCGGCGGCCGGGCGCGATGACGCCGCGATCGGTAAGGCCGGCGGCCCTGGCCGGTCGCTCGGACACATAGGGCCAGGCGGCGGCGAGCGGGGCCACGTTGTCGGCCGCGAGCCGAAAGGCCGCCAACAAAGGCGCCGGATAATAGTAGTCGGACGCCAGCACGGTACAGAGACCGCGCGCGATCATGTCGGCGGCGCCGATCCAGCCGATATGGCTGCCGCCGCGTACCACATTGGGCGCGCCCATCACGACATCGTCGCCGGCGGCGATGGCGTCGGCGGCGGTCTCCATCGTGGTGGGAAACTCGGCCAGCCGGCAATCGAGCGCGCGAAACCATTGCCGGCGTTCGGGCGACATGTCGTCATGCGACAAGAGCGGCACGCCCTGCGCACGCGCGGCAACGGCGAGCCGCGCGATTGAGCCCGGCACCTCGTCGGCGCGCGCGCGCAGGCGCTCGACCAGCGCCGCGAAATCCTCCGGCGACAGCCCGGCGCGCGCCGCCATCTCGGCGAGCTTGCGCGCGCGCGGCGGCCCATGCGCGCCCGGCATGTGGTCGTTGAAGCCGAGCAAGCCGACACGTCCGCGGGCGAGCCAATCGGCGACTTCTGCCTCGGCATCGAGATTGAAGGTCTCATGGCGCAGATGAAAGCGGGTGTCCGCGCACAGCCGAGGCCGCATGGTTTCGATCGCCGTGAGCACCGCGCGCGCATTGTCGGCGCCGCGCAGGCCCGGCTCCCACGACCAGGTCACGCCATGGAACATGGTGGTGATGCCATTGCTCACCGCCTGACGGTCGCTCTCCACGAGCGCGATATCGATGGGAAAAGCAACGCCGGGGCGCGGCATCAATTGCCGCTCGAAAGCGTCGGCATGGATGTCGACGATGCCCGGCAGCACATGAAGCCCGCGCGCGTCGAACGAGCGCCCATTGCCGGTGTCCGCACCGGCCGCACCGATGACGCCGGCGTGGTCATCGATGTCGATATCGGCCGCGACAAACCCACCGTCGATCAAGCTCATGCCGCCCTGAATGCGCATCACCAACCTCAATCCGCAGCGGCGACGGCGGCATGAGCGTTTGATGGCTCGCGCGCTGCCTGCTCGTATTTGTCGAGAAACTGTTCCGCGCTCAGCGCGCGAAAATCGGGCAAGGCCGCTTGCAGCCGCGCATGCGGCCAATCCCACCAGGCCAGCCGCTGCATGCGCGCGGCAATATCGTCGGCAAAGCGCGGCCGCAGCACGCGCGCCGGATTGCCGACCGCCACGGCATAGGCCGGAATATCCTTGGTCACCACGCTGCCGGCGCCGATCACCGCGCCGGTGCCGATGCTGCGGCCCGGGAGCACGATGGCGCCATGACCGATCCATACATCGTGGCCGATCACCACGCGATGCGAGCGCCGCCAGGCGAAGAACGCCTCTTCGTCGGCCTCGTCCTCGAAATAGGCGCTGGCGCGATAGGAGAAATGCGCCTGGCTCGCGCGCTGCATCGGATGATTGCCCGGATTGATCCGGGTCATGGCCGCGATCGACACGAACTTGCCGATGGTCGCATAGGCAATGTCGCTGTCGTTGACGACGTAGGAGTAATCGCCAAGCGTGACTTCCAGGAGCTTGCTGCGCGCGCCGACTTCGGTATAGGCGCCGAGCGCGCAGGCGGTCAGCGCGGCACTCGGATCGACGAGCGGAATAAGTGAGAGTTTCTTGGCGGACATGGGATCTTTATGCGGCCGCGATGGAGGACAAGTGCAGCAAAACGACATCATCGCGACAGCCGCATGACACGGCGGTCGCGTTTCAGCTTTCGACAGTCAAGGCGACACGGTCGGCGGCGAAGCGGCCGCGCGTCGTCAGCACCGGCTCATCCTCGGCACTGACATCCAGGCTCTCCACCACCAGAACCGGCCGGTGCACCGACAGGCGCAGCCGCCCGGCATCGACCGCATCGGCGAAAGCCGCGCTGATGCGGGTCCATTTGCGGCGATAATTATTGACACCATAGTGCGCCAATGTGCGCGTGATCGAGCGCGTCTGCCGGAATATCTTGGCTGCGTCGTGAAACCGATCGGCCGGCAGCCAGGTGGTGGCGACAGAAATCGGCACACGATCGGCCCCGCGCACGATTTCGAGCCGCAGGACATTGTCGCCGGGCTTAAACCCCAGCCGCCCGGCGATTTCCTCGCTTGCCGGCTCGATGCGGTGGCCATGCAACCGGCCTTCGGCTTCGTGGCCGGCCGCCGCCACGATTTCGGAAAAGCGCGTGCGCTGGCCGATGCGATAGTCGAGCTTATCGGTCTTCACATAGGTGCCGCTGCCGCGCTCGGTATAGACCAGCCCGCGGGCGGCGAGTTCCGCCATCGCGCGCCGCACGGTATGGCGATTGACGCCGTAGCGCGCGGCGATTTCCGACTCGGCCGGCAGGCGCGCGCCGTTCTCGTGCTTGCCGACCAGGATCATCTGCTCGAAATCGTCGGCGATGCAGCGCCACAGCATGACGCCGCGCGCCAAGAGATGATTCTTGCTCGAGGAACCCCGCGGCGTTCTTGTGAGCATTGTTCGCCTGTCATCAAGGCGTCACTGGACGCGCCCTAAGAGTTGTCTATTATACTATACAACTTGGCGCAAGCCCAAATCGAGCACGACCTGGCGCGAGCACAATGACGGTTGCGGATAACGACGGTTCGGGAACTGGCGCGGGCGCGACGGCGGAGCGGCGCGCCGCCATGGCGCTGCTCGCGCAGGCTACTGCCTCCGATATCGCGCGCGGGCTTGCGGCGATTGGCGACGGCATTGCATTCAAGGAGTTGCGTGTGCCGGAGACCGGGCTCGTGATGCTGCGCGGGCGCATCGGCGGCGACGGTGCGCCGTTCAATGCCGGCGAAGCGACGGTGACGCGCGCGGCGGTGCAACTCGCAAGCGGCGAGAAAGGCTTTGCCTATGTGCTTGGCCGCGATCTCGAAAAGGCGCGGCTGGCCGCGCTGTGCGACGCGCTGTGGCAGGCGCCGACGCACCGGCCGCAGATCGAACGGCACGTGTTGGCGCCCTTGCGCGCCGCGCAGGATGAGCGCCGCGTCTTGGCACGCGCGCAGACCGCGGCAACGCGTGTCGATTTCTTCACGCTGGTGCGCGGGGAGGATGAGCGATGACGCAGGCGTCCTCCCCGGCGTTGACGAGCCAGGCCGCCTTCCGCGCGCTGATGGATGCCTTCGCGCGGCCGGGCGAGGTTAAGACTTTGGACGGCGCAGGCGCGCCGGCGCCGCTGGCGCCGGCCACCGCCGCGCTCGTGCACAGCTTGGTCGATTACGAGACGCCGGTGTGGCTCGACAGCGGCTTCGCCGCCTCGCCACGCGTGGCCGATTGGATCAGGTTTCATACCGGCGCGCGCATTGTGAGCCAGTCGAGCGAAGCCGCTTTCGCACTCATCGCCGATCCCTTGCAGGTTCCCGACTTCGACCAGTTCGCGCTCGGCAGCGAGGAATATCCCGACCGCTCGACCACGCTCATCCTGCAAATCGAACGTTTCGACGGCCGCGCCTTCAATCTCACCGGCCCGGGCATCAAGGGCACGCGCGTGCTTGCGGCCGAACCTTTGCCGGACGATTTCGCCGCGCGGCTCGCCGACAACCGCGCGCTGTTCCCGCGCGGCATCGACCTGGTGCTGGTCGCCGGCAACGCGGTGGTGGCGCTGCCGCGCTCGCTGCGCGTCACGATGGAGGCATGAGCCATGTATGTCGCGGTCAAAGGCGGCGAACGGGCGATCGAGAATGCGCATGCGCTGCTCGCCGACAAAAGGCGCGGCGACCGCGCCGTGCCGGAGCTCTCGCTCGCGCAGATCGACAACCAGCTTGCGCTCGGCGTCGACCGCGTGATGTGCGAAGGCTCGCTCTATGACCGCGAACTGGCGGCGCTCGCCATCAAGCAGGCGCGTGGCGATTTAATCGAGGCGATTTTCCTGTTGCGCGCCTATCGCACCACGCTGCCGCGCTTCGGCGCGTCCGAGCCCATCGAGACCGGCGACATGGACATTCGCCGGCGCATTTCGGCGACCTTCAAGGACCTGCCGGGCGGACAGGTGCTCGGCCCGACCTTCGACTACACGCATCGCCTGCTCGATCATGAGCTGGCGCAGCCGGGCGAGGTGCCGCCTGCCGCGAGCGCGCCCACCACAGACGAAAAATTCAGCTCGGTCGCCGATCTGCTCGCCGCCAGCGGGCTGATCGAACAGGAAGCGGCGGCCGACGCTGAGCCGGGCGACCTCACGCGCACGCCGCTGTCGTTCCCGGCCGGCCGCGACCTGCGCCTGCAAAACCTCGCGCGCGGCGACGAAGGCTTCCTGCTGTCGCTCGCCTATTCGACGCAGCGCGGCTATGGCCGCACGCATCCCTTCGCCGGCGAAATCCGCTACGGCGAGGTCGAGGTGGAATTCTTCGCCGAGGAAGTCGGATTCGCGGTGCCGCTCGGCACCATTGCGCTGACCGAATGCCAGATGGTCAACCAGTTCGCCGGCCGCGCCGATCAGGCCCCGCGCTTCACGCGCGGCTACGGTCTTGCTTTTGGGCAGAGCGAGCGCAAGGCCATGGCCATGGCGCTGGTCGACCGCGCCTTGCGCGCGCGCGAACTGGGGGAGGAAGCAGGTGGCCCCGCGCAGGACGAGGATTTTGTCTTGAGCCATTCCGACAATGTGCAGGCGACCGGCTTCGTCGAGCACTTGAAGCTGCCGCATTATGTCGACTTCCAGGCCGAACTCGGCCTGTTGCGCAAGCTGCGCGCGGAATTCTTTGCGCGCGGCGGCGACAGCGAGACGCCGATGCAGGACGCCGCCGAATGACCGCGCCCGCCTACAATTTCGCCTATCTCGACGAGCAGACCAAGCGGATGATCCGCCGCGCCATCCTGAAGGCGATCGCGATCCCCGGCTATCAGGTGCCCTTTGCCAGCCGCGAAATGCCGATGCCTTACGGCTGGGGCACCGGCGGCGTGCAGGTGACGGCCTCGATCCTCGGGCCGCTGGATGTGCTCAAGGTGATCGACCAGGGCTCCGACGACACCACCAATGCGGTGTCGATCCGCAAATTCTTCGTCAAGACCGCCGGCGTGCGCACCACCAC
>DASZQT010000283.1:0-13793 GCA_035549515.1 Pseudolabrys sp.
GCGCCGACCTGACCGACGCCAATTTCGCCGGCGCCATCCTCGAAGGCGCCAAGGGCGCCCCGGCGGCCTGACCCGGCGTCGCCGCCGCCTCAGCCGACTTCCCGGCGGACCAGCGCCGCGCCCTCGCTCAGCGCCTTGAGCTTGCCGAAGGCGATTTCGCGGGCGAGATATTTCATGCCGCAATCGGGCGCCGCGATCAGCCGGTCGGGGCCGACATAGGCCAGCGCGGCGCGGAGGCGCGCCGCCACCGTGGCCGCGGTCTCCACCGCCGGATCGCCGAGATTGATGACGCCGAGAATGATCTTCTTGCCGGCCAGTTCCGGCAGCACGCCGAGATCGAGATTGGGCTGGGCGCATTCGATCGAGATCTGCTCGGCGATGCTGTCGGCGAGCTCGGGCAGGAAGGCATAGGCGGTCGGCTTTCTGTCGCGCACCACCTGGGCATAGCCGAAGCAGAGATGCACGGCGGTCACCACCTTGAGCCCGGCGAGCGCCCGGTCGATGCCCTTGACGGCAAAGCGCCGCGCCGCCTCGGGATCGTTGCGCAGCCAGGGCTCGTCGAGCTGGATCACGTCGGCGCCGGCGGCGACCAGATCGTGCGCTTCCTCGTTGACAGCCGCGGCCATATCCATCGCCATGGCTTCGGTGTCCTTGTAATACTCGTCCTTCGCCTGCTGGCTCATGGTGAACGGCCCCGGCAGCGTGATCTTGGCGGTGCGGTCGGTATGCGCGCGCAGGAACTGCATGTCGCGCACCTCGACCGGCCCGACGCGGCGGATCTTGCCGACCACGCGCGGCACCGGCACCGCGGTGCCCGAGCGCGCCTTCACGGTAGCGGGATTATTGATGTCGATGCCTTCGAGCGCGGTGGCAAAGCGGTTGGAATAACTCTCGCGCCGGATTTCGCCGTCTGTGATCACGTCGATGCCGGCGCGCTCCATGTCGCGGATCGCGACGATGGTGGCGTCGTCCTGCGCCTGCTCCAGCCATTCGGCCGGCACGCGCCACATCTCGGTCATGCGCACGCGTGGCACCGACTTCGACAGCAGCGGGCGGTCGACCAGCCAATCGGGCTGCGGGTAGCTGCCGACCACGGTCGTCGGAAACAGTTTCTCGGGCATTGTCTTCTCCAGGATGTTCCAAAACCAGGTTATGCAGTGGCGGGCGCCGGCATGGCGCCGCGGGAGGTTCGCGCATCGGGCCGCTCGCGCCGGCCGGCGATCTGCCAGATCAAGGTGCGGCGCTCGATCCAACGCACCGCCAGATCGAACACCACCGAAAGCGCGAGGATGACGATGATGGCGGCGAACACGCGCGGTGAATCGAGCGTGGTGCGATTCTTGGTCACCAGATAGCCGATGCCATCGGCCGAGGTGAGCATTTCCGACACCACCACGCCGATGATGGTCAAGGCGCCGCCCAGCCGGAGGCCGGCGAGCACGGTCGGGATCGAGGCCGGGATAATGACGCGGATGATGAGCTGCGGCAGGCTCGCGCCCATGCTGCGGGCGGCGATGAGATATTGCTCGTCGATGGTGCGGATGCCGGCGGCGGTCGAGAGCATGACCGGGAAGAAGCCGTAGACGCCGGCAAAGGCGATCTTGGATTCCGAGCCGATGCCGAACCAGGCGGTGAACACCGGATAAAGGATGACGATCGGCACCGCATAGAGACTGGAAAACACCGGCAGCATCAGATTGCGGATCGAAGCGACGCCGCCGACCACCGCGCCGACCAGAATGCCGACGCCGCAGGCGATCAGCATGGCGACGGCGACTTCATAAAGCGTGACCAGGAGCGCGGCGGCGTAGATGGCGCGGTCGAGCCACAAGACATAAAGAGTCTTTGTGAGCGGCGGAATGAATAGTTCCGGCAGAATGCCCAACCGGGGGATCGCCTCCCACGCCACGAGCAAAGCGAGGCCGATCAGGCGGCGCACGGTGCGGGGCGACGGTCTCGTCATGGGCGCGATCTCACGGCACCGTGCGGATCTGTTCCCAGATCCGTTCGCGCAAGCGGCCGAACAGGTCGGTCGCCATCATCTGATAGGTGCGCGGGCGCGGCAGGTCGATGGCGATGCGGTCGAGAATGCGCCCCGGCCGCGCCGACATCACGATCACCTCGTCGGCGAGATAGACCGCTTCGGTGAGGCTGTGGGTGATGAAGACCACGGTCTTCGATGTCTGCGACCAGATGCGCAGGAGCTCGTGGCCCATGGTCATGCGCGTCTGCTCGTCGAGCGCGGCGAACGGCTCGTCCATCAGCAGCACTGGCGGATCTTGCATCAGGCCGCGCGCGATCGATACGCGCTGCTTCATGCCGCCGGAGAGTTCGTGCGGGTAGCGGGTGCCGAAGCCCTCGAGGCCGACCAGCTTGAGCATGGCTTCGGCGCGCGCGCGGCGTTCCTCGCGCGGCGCGTGCTTGAGGGCGAGCGGGAATTCGACATTGTCGAGCGCGGTGAGCCAGGGATAGAGGCTCGCCTCCTGGAACACGACGCCGACGCGCGCGGGGTCGGGCTTGGCGATCGGACGGCCGTCGCACAAAATGGTGCCGGACGTCGGCCGGCGCAGACCGGCCAGCATCATCAGGAGCGAAGTCTTGCCGCAGCCGGACGGCCCGACGATCACCACGAAGCGGCCGGCCGGCACCTCGAGCGCGATGTCGGACAGCGCCGGCACCGCGCCCTCGCGCCCGGCGTAGACGTGGCTCAAGCCGCGCACGTCGACGGCGGGCGTGAGCGATACATCTCGGACCGCACTCATGTTCGCCATATGCTGCATCGATTCTCCAGGGCGCGCACCGCCTCGTTGAACAGCATGGCCGCGGCGGCGAGCAAAATGACGCCCGCGAAGAGCTGCGGCATCTGAAAGTTCTCGCCCCAATTGGCGATCATGTGGCCGATGCCGGTGCGGGCGGCGTACATCTCGGCGATCATGACGCCGGTGAAGTTGAAGATCATCGAGATGCGCAGGGCTTCGAGCAGGATCGGCAGCATGCTCGGCAGATAGACCCGGCGCAGGATCTGCGCCGGCGTCGCGCCATAGGATTGCGCCACCAGCAGGTGCTCGGCCTTCACGGATTCGACGGCGGCGCTCGCGCTCATAATAACGATGAAGATGGTGGAGAACGTCGCGTAGGCCACCTTCTGCGGGAAGCCGATCCCGAACACCAGGATGAACATCGGCAGGAAGATCGATTTCGGGATGCTGAACACGTAGAACAGCATCGGCCGGAAAATCTCGCCGAAATAGGCATTCTCGGCCGCCAGCACGCCGAGCGCGGTGCCGAGCGGCACCGCGATGATGAAGGCGACCACCACCTCGGCCGTGGTGACGCCGAGCGCCTCATGCACATCGGCGCGGCCGAGAATAGTGACGAGCGTCTTCAGCACGTCGGACAGCGGCGGCAGCAGCATCGGATTGACCAGGCCGAGCCGCGGCAGCGCTTCCCAGGCGGCAAGCAGCGCGGCCAGGATCGCAATCCGGACGAGGATTATGATCGAGCCGCGCATCGCCTGTCGCCCATTCTGGTCATGGCTTGGTCGGCACCGGCGTGAACTTGGTGGTGTAGACTTGCGACGCCGGCGCGAGGTCCTTCATGCCGATCAGATGGGCGTGATCGAGCGCGCGCTGGATCCATTCCGGCTTCATCTCGCCGGTGCTCGACAGCTTGAGGATGTTGCCGTCGAGTTCGGCCTCGGCCACCTTGGGCGGAATCTCGTCGATCTCCGCGATCAGCTTGACGGCGTCCGTCCGGTTCGACTTGAGCGACGCCATGGCGCCGAACAGCGCATTGTTGATCTTCTGGATCAGCGCCGGCTTCTCCGCGATCAGCTTGTCGGAGGCGATCCACACGCCGCTCAAATGCTGCGGCACGTCGGCGCCGTAGTCGATCAAGACGCGCGCGGTCTTATCCTGCAGCACTTTGAACGAGAGCGGCGAATAGAGCACGATGGCCTCGACATTGCCGGACAACAGGTTCGGCACCAGGCCGCCGCCGCCGAGCGGCACGGGCGTGAAGTTCACCTTCTTGGCCGAGACCGTCCATTTGGCGAGCAGGTCGGAGGCCGAGCCCGCCGATGTAATGCCGACCTTCTTGCCGGCCAGTTCCGACACATCCTTGATCTTGGAGTCGGCCTTCACCATCAGGTACCAGCCGTTATAACCGAGGCCGGAGCCGGAGATCGCCTTGGTCTTGACGCCCTTGTTGATGCCGGCGGCCACGATGGCGCAGGAGCCGAGCGTGATGTCGGCGGCGCCCGCCGCCACCGCCTCGAAGGCTTCGGCGCCGCCGCGATAGACGGTCAGCTCGGCCTTCAGCCCTTCCTTCTCAAACAGCTTCTGGCGCAGCGCCGTCTCGGCGATGATGGTCGGGAAATAGGTCTTGGTCGGCAGCGCGATGCGCACCGTTTCCTGCGCGGACGCGCTCGGCGCAGCCGTGAGCAGCGCGGCAAAGCCGCCGACGAAAGCCGCGGTCAGCGCGACGCGCGCGCGCGCATGAAGGTGTTTGGCCGAAATCATGGTCTCCTCCCCTTTTCGTTCGTGCCTGCCAATGGTTCGTTTCTTTTTTGTCGAACTCGCTTGGCTTCAGCATCGTAAACAATGGCAGTTGCCTTCCATCGTGACAAGCGCGTCACTGCCCATTGCTCATTCCGCTTGCCCACCGTGGGCAATTGTTGCCGCGCCGCGCACCTCATCGGCCGAATAGCGATTGGATCGACCCAAACTCCGCTCGTCCCCGCGGAAGCGGGGAGCCAGTCTTTGCCCAATCAAAGAACTGGATTCCCGCCTTCGCGGGAATGAGCGGCGGATAGGGCGATTCCGTCCAATTACAAAACACTCTAAAGCGGCAGGCACGTCTTCGAGCCGTCCGGCAGCACGATATCGGCGAGGCCAAGCACGATCGCGCCGGAATGATAATGCGCGACGATGGCGCCTATCTCGACTGCGCCGCGATCGCCGAACAGGTCGCGCGCGCGCAGAAGCGTCGCATCGCTGACCGCGTTATTGCGCAACAGCTCGACGGTAAAATCATAGGCCGCCGCTTCGTCGGCGCTGGCGAAGGACGGCTCCTGCCGCTGCTTGATGCGTTCGACCGCTTCGGCCGACAGCCCGCCCTTCAAGGCAAGCCCGACATGATTGAACCAGATGTAATGGCAATTGTAGTGGCGCGCGGTGACCAGGATGACCAGTTCGGAGATGTGCGGCTCCAGCACGGTGTCCCAGCGCAGAAATTCGCCGAGCTTCTGCGCGCGATTGGCAAGCTCCGGGCTGTGCAGCCAGACGCGCACCGGACCGCGCACCTCGCCGCGCGGGCCGGCGGCCACTTCATTGGCGATCTTCTGCTGCGCCTCATTCAAGTGCGCGAGGTCCGGCAGCGGGATGCGCGCGCCCGCTCCCGCCTCCGGCCTGGCCGTACCGTCACTTGCCGGCACTGAGATAGTCCTCCAGCGAATAGAGCTTGGGCGTCACGCGCGGCTCGCGCAACGGCGTGTCGCGGAAATGCGTCGCCTCGTGCAGCCATTTCTTCGGCGGCGGCAGGTCCCAGGTGAAGCGATTGGCGCTGTGCCAACGCACCGGCGCGTCGTCGAGATCGATGATCGTGATCGGCGGTGGCAGAATCTCGACGCGGTGTCCGTCCGGATCGCGGAAATAAACGTAGTGGACGTGACCCTGGCCGTGGCGGCCGGGGCCGCGTTCCAGGCTGTGCTCGAAGCCGATGGCGCCGGCGGTGTCGAGCGCGCGGAAAAGATGATCGACGGTGCCGACGATGTAACCGAAATGGTGCATCTGCGGGCCGGGCCGCGTGAGGAACACCATGTCGTGCGGATTGTTCTTGCGGAACATGAACATGCCGAGCGGCTCCTCGTCGTTCTCCGGCTTGTCGACGAAATAGTCGGAGATGCGGAAGCCGAGATCGGTATAGAATTTTCCGGCGACGGCGACATCGGGCGCGAGGCATTGCACGTGGTCGTAGCGCAAGCCTGCGGCGCCGCGCTGCAGATGCGGCTTGTCATGCAGCCGCGGCAGCGTCGGCATGCTGGCGCAGAATTCGATCGGGATGCCGGCGCCATCGCGCAAGGCGAGCGTGCGGCCCTGGAACGGCCGCTCGATCCAGCGCGCATCGACGCCGATGCCGTCGAAATGGCGCTTGGCGACATCGAGATCGGCATCCTGGAACACGCGGAAGCCGATGCTCTCGCACATCGGCGTCGCCGACGATTTGTGCAGAATGAGACTGTGGTGGCAGGTCTCCTCGACGCCGCGCAGATAGAGCGCGTCGTCGGTCTCGTGCGTCGCCAGCAGTCCGATCACCTCGGTATAGAACGCCTTGCTGGCGGCAAGGTCGCGCACGGTGAGGACCATGTGGCTGGCGCGGGTGATGTTGAAAGGCGGCGAGAAGTTCGTCTGCGGCACCGGCATCGGTCAGTCACCATTCCACTCGCGGCGAGGCCACTGCGGCCAAGCCGCCTTACAAACTGTCGCCGTCACCCTGGGGTGACGGCCGCGGGCCGGCCTCGAAGGGTGATCGGCCAGACACCGTACCCGTCATCCTTCGAGGGCTTCGCCGACGCGAAGCCGCCTCCAGGATGACGGAGAGAGCGCAGCTCTTCTCCCGCGCTCACGCCACATGCCGGCTGTCGGCCGTGCTGGCGCCGAGCGCGCCTTCGAGCTTGGCCTCATAGTCTTGAAACACCGGGTCGTGCCGCAGCCGCGGCCGCGGCAGATCGACCGAAAGCTCGAGCGTCAGCCGCGCCGGCCGGCCCGAAAGGACGAGGATGCGGTCGGACAGATAGATCGCCTCGCGGATGTCGTGGGTGATGAACAGCACGGTTCTTTTGGTCTTGGCCCAGATGTCGCTCAGCGCGCCCTGCATGGCCTCGCGCGTCTGGGCATCAAGCGCGCCGAACGGCTCATCCATCAGAAGCGCGGCCGGCTCGATCGCGAGCGCACGCGCGAGGCCCACGCGCTGGCGCATGCCGCCGGAGAGCCGATAGGGGTGATAGTCCTCGAAGCCCGACAAGCCGACCAGATCGACATATTTGCGCGCGAGCCGATCCTGATCGGCGGACGGCACGCCTTTCGACTTGAGGCCGAACTTGATGTTGCCGAGCACGGTCAGCCAGGGAAACAGCGCGAATTCCTGGAACACGATGCCGCGATCGAGGCCGGGGCCTTTCACCGGGCGGCCGTCGAGATGGATGCTGCCGCCGCTCGCCTCGGCGAGCCCGCCGGCGATGCTCAAGAGCGTCGACTTGCCGCAGCCGGACGAGCCGATGATGCTGACAAATTCGCCGTCGCGCACGGTGAAGGAAATGTCGTCGAACACGCGCAGATAGCGCGTCCTGTTCCAGCCTTCACGGCGCCCATAGGTCTTGCTCAGGCCCTCAACGCGCAACTCACCCATTGCTCGCTCACTCCCTGGTCGCCCGCCCGCTTCGCGCCGGCGGCGACGTTACTTTATCGCGGCCTCGGCCTTGTCGGCAAAGGACGGATCGGTGATGTCCTTCATATCCGGTTTCGACTTGATCTGCCCGTTCTTGAACAGGAAGTCGCGGCTGCGCGGCAATTCGGTCCAGTCGCTCGGGACGAAGTTGACCCCGCCGAACTTCGGCACTTCGAACATCATGGTCTTGATGATGCTCTCGTCGAGCGTCGCGCCGGCCTTGTGCACGGTGTCGCTGTACATGCGCAGCGCGTCGTCGGGATGCGCGCGGATGTACTTTTGCGCCTTGGCATAGGCGTTGACGAAATGCTGCACGGTGTCGTGGTGCTTGGCGATGTAGTTCTTGTCGGCGACCAGCAGCAGCGGGTAGGTCACGCCGGCCATGTCCTGGAACTGCTGCGCGCTGATGATCTCCTTGCCTTTCCCCGCCTGCACGATGCGTTGCATCATGGGGTCCCAGCCGAACACGACATCGAACGGCCGCGGCGAGGACGTCATCGCCGCCGGCATGTCGACGACGCGCACATTGATCACCTTGTAGTCGCTTTCCTTCAGCCCTTCCTTTTCGAGCAGCATCTTAAACAGGCCGTCCACGCCGGTGCCGACCTGGATGCCGATGCGCTCGCCCTTGAGATCGGCGAGGGTTTTCACCGGCTTATGGTCGGGTGCCGCCACCATCTTGCCGGTGAAGCCGCGCGAGCCGGCGCCGAGCGCGACCAGCGGAATGCCCTTGGTCACCGCCGAAAAGAACACGACGTCGGAAACTTCGGCGAATTGCATGCTGCCGGCCGCGATCGCCTCGACCGCGAGATTGCCGCGCGGCACCGGCCGGCGGTCGACGTTGAGGCCCTCTTCCTTGAAGTAACCTTTTTCCTCGGCGACCAGCGAAGTCACCTGATTGACGCCGCTGGCCATGCCGACCGTCACTTTGTCCTGTGCCGACGCCATTGACGGCAGGGCGAGCATGGCTGCCAGGACGAACCACAAAGCTGATGTCGCTCGCATTGCATTATCCTCCCCGACGCGTTCGCTTCGGCTTCAAAATGGCCGTTCACGCGGTGCTGGTGTGACGATACGTCCGGCCCCGGCGCGCGGTCAACAATTATCGATTTTTCGCGCTCAGATTGACCGCAGCCAATTATATCGATATTTCAATGAGGCGTTTGGAGTGGGCCTGCCCACCGAATGGCGGCCCGTTTTTCAAAGACGCCCGACCCTCGCATGGCGAACACGGCTTATAGCAACGACATCGCCCGCTCGCGCACCAGCGATCTCTACGATCGCATCCGCGACGACATCATCCAGGGCGGGCTGGCGCCGGGATGCAAGCTGAAGATCGACGGCCTGCGCGAGCGTTACGGCGCCGGCGGCACGCCGATCCGCGAAGCGCTCAGCCTGCTCACCGCCGACGGGCTGGTGGAGCGGCTCGATCAGCGCGGCTTCCGCGTCGCCGAGGTGAGCGATGAGGAATTCGTCGAACTGCTCGCAATGCGCTGCTGGCTCGAAGAGCGCGCGCTGCGGCAGGCGATGCACAAGGGCGGCAAGGAGTGGGAAGAAGCCATTGTCGTGGCGCGCTACCGATTGTCGCGCACGCCGCGCGTGCCACCGGACGTGAGCCAGGCCGCCAATCTCGATTACGAACGCTGCCATAAGGCCTTTCACTGGAGCCTGGTCGCGGCCTGCGGCTCGAACACCCTGCTGCGGCTGTGGAGCCAGCTCTACAACGAAGCCAATCGCTATCGCTACATCGCGCGCTTGAGTCCCTTTGAGCGGCCCTACATCGCGGACGAGCACGACCGCATCGCGGAGGCCGTGCTGGCGCGCGAGGCCGATCGCGCGGTCGAATTGATCGTGGCGCACTACACGCGCACCGGACAATTGCTCAAGACCACAATTCCCGCCGCGATCGAACCGAAGCCCGCGCCCACACTGCCCACCGACGAAGACGAGTTGACTTCATCCTGACTATGCGTTCGCGAACGTTGACGGCACCGCTCGCAACGCCGATAGATCGCGCCCCCGACGACACCCCGCGTGCCGACGACGTAGCAAGAGTTTGTATCGCCCGATGAGAACCACTCTAATCAAGAACGCCGCCGTGCTCAGCATGGACCCCGCGCTCGGCGATCTCAGCGATGGCGATATCTTGCTCGCGGGCGATCGCATCGCGGCGGTCGGCGCCAAGCTGGACGCGCCGGAGGGAACGGAAGTCATCGACGCGCGCGGCATGATCGCCCTGCCCGGCCTGATCAACGCGCACCAGCACACTTGGCAAACGGGCATTCGCGGCGTCGCGGGCGACTGGACGCTGACCGATTACGGCCGCCACATGCATGCCGGGCTCGCCACCCGCTTCACGCCGAACGACATCTATCTCGCCAATCTGGTCGGCGCGCTCAACCAGCTCAATGGCGGCGTCACCACGCTGTTCGACTGGTGCCACAACAATCCGACGCCGGAGCATTCCGACCGCGCCATCGACGGGCTTTCGGAGTCCGGCATCCGCGCGGTGTTCGGCCACGGCACGCCCAAGCCCAAGCTCGACGAGCACGGCGTGCCGACCCAGGAATATCTGCACCCCGAGGATGAAGTGAAGCGCCTGCGCCACGGCCGCCTCGCGAGCGAGGACGCGCTCGTCACCATGGCGCTGTGCATCCGCGGACCCGATCTTTCCTCCTACGAAGCGAGCGCCGCCGATCTCAAGCTCGCGCGCGACTACGGCGTCGTCGCGAGCTGCCATATCGGCGGGCGCAAGCGCGCGGTGCGCAAGACGCCGGACGGCATCGCCCAACTCGCGGCCGCCGGCCTGCTCGGCCCGGATTTCAATCTGGTGCATGCCAATAAATTGAGCGACGACGAGTTACGCGTCGCCGCCGACGCCGGCACATCGTTCACGGTGACGCCGGAAGTGGAAATGCAGATGGGCCACGGCCTGCCGGTCACCGGGCGGCTGCTCAAACTCGGTGCACGGCCAAGCGTCGGCATCGATGTCGAATCCAACATATCCGGCGAATTGCTGTGGGCGGCGCGCTTCGCGCTGCAGGTGCAGCGCGGTCTCGACAATGCCGCCGCGCATGCGCAGGGGAGCGAACTGGCGGCGGTGTCGATTTCGTCGCGACAGGCGCTCGAATGGGTCACCATCGACGGCGCGCGCGCATTGCGCATGGAACACAAGATCGGCTCGCTCACGCCCGGCAAGCAGGCCGACCTGATCCTCGTGCGCAGCGGCGATCTCAACCTGTTCCCGTCGCATGACCCGCTCGAGACCGTCCTGTTCCATTCCAACAGTTCGAATGTCGACAGCGTGTTCGTCGCCGGGCAGGCGCTGAAGCGAAATGGCGCGCTGGCCTATTCGCAACTGGGGAGAAAAAAAGCAGACCTACTCGACTCGGGGAAGCGCTTGCTTCGCGAGTAGAGAAGACTATCGTTAGCCATCACCGATAAAGACAAAAATCAGCGGAGGATTCAGGATGATCAAGAAGCTGCTCGCCGTCGCCGCCTTGGCGGCGCTCACGGCCGCGCCCGCCGGCGCCGCCGACAAGATTTTCATCGGCCAAAGCGCGGGCATCAATACGGTGCCGAGCCTGGTCGCGCAGCACGAAGGCTACTTCAAGGAAGAGGGCCTCGACGTCGAATTGCGCCCGCTCGCGCGCGGCGGCCTTGCCATCGAGGGCCTGTCGAGCGGCACGCTGCAATTCGCCGAATCCGCGCATGTGCCGTTCTTCGCCGCCACCGATCGCGGCGTGCCGCTGATCGCGGTCGGCGTCGCCGCGCGCGGCTTCTACGGCAAGCTGGTGGCGAGCAACGCCAATGCCAATCTCAAGACTTTGGCCGACTTCAAGGGCAAGCGCATCGGCACCCAGATGGGCACCGGCATGTTCACCATCGTGCTCATGCTGCTGGAAAGCCAGGGCCTGAAGCAGAGCGACTTCCAGTTCACCAATCTGCGCGTGGTCGACATGCCGGCCGCCATGTCCGCCGCTTCGGGCAATCTCGACGGCGTGATCGGCTGGGAGCCGGGCATGCAGCGCATCGTCAATGCCGGCCACGGCAAGGTGGTGATCTCGGCCAAGCAGTTCGAGGAGATGGCGAGCATCACCTATCCGTTCCTGCTCACCACCACGCAGCAGTATCGCAAGGACCATGCCGACATCGTGCAGAAGGTGGTCAATGCCTATCAAAAGGCCGACAAATACATCGGCAGCCACAAGGAAGAGACGGTCAACATCTACGTGGACGAGATCAAGCGGCGCGGCGGCAAGCTCACGCCCGACGACGTGCGCGTGATGCTGTTCGACGTCGACCGTTACGGCGGCGCGGCCTTCACCGACGGCGACATGAAGGATTTTCCCGCCACCACGGCCTATCTGGTCAAGACCAAGCAGGTGAAGGCGCAGCCGGACCTCAAGGCGCTGATCGACACGAGCTTCGGCAGCAAGGCGCTGGCGACGGCGAAATAAGACAGGCGCAACAGACAAGACCACAGCGGACGGTGACGGCATGAGTATCGCAAACCCAGCGGAAGGTCGAACCGCCACGACGACATCGCCAGAAGAAGTGCGTTCCGGCGGCGGCTGGATGATCGCCTCGGGCAATCTGTTGGCGACCATCATCCCGATCGTCGTCATCATGCTGCTGTGGGAACTGGCGGTGCGGTTGAGCAATGTGCCGCCGGCGGTGCTGCCGCCCCTGAGCAAGATCTTCGCCGCCATCTGGAAGATGGCCTACGAAGGCACGCTCTGGGGCGACATCGCGGCCACGCTCGTGCGGCTGATCAAGAGCTGCGTGGTCGGCATGATCGTCGGCACGCTGCTCGGCGTGCTCATGGGCTATTTCCGCATGTGGGAACGCGCGCTGGTGGCGCCGATGAACTTCCTGCTCTCGATTCCGGGCACGGCGCTGTTGCCGCTGGCGATGATCTGGTTCGGGCTGACCGATTTCACCATCATCGCGATCCTGGTCTACGAGGTGGCGCTCACGGTCATGCTCAACACCTGGACCGGCGTGAAGACGGTCGATCTCTCGCTCATCCGCGCGGGCCGCGCCTTCGGCGTGTCGGGGCTGTCGATGTTCCGCCGCGTGCTGATCCCGGCCGCGCTGCCGTCGATCATCGCGGGCTATCGGCAGGCATTCTCGCGCGCCTGGCGCATCCTGGTGGTGGCGGAAATGCTGGTCTCGGTTTCCGCCGGGCTCGGCTATCGCATCTATTGGGCGCAGGAATATTTCAATTCGGAAGTCGTGTTCGGCTCGCTGTTCGTGGTCGGCATCGTCGGCCTTTTGATCGAACGCGTGTTCCTGCGCACGCTCGAAATGATGACGGTCGAGCGCTGGGGCGTGGTGCGGGAGTTGACGTAAAAGATTAAGCGATGGCGGCATAGAGCGGACTCGATCCGTCATCCTGAGGCGGCCGCGAAGCGGCCCTCGAAGGATGAACGGCCCCGAGTCAGCGGCCGCCATCCTTCGAGGCTCCCCCGGCCCAAGGCCGCGGTCGCACCTCAGGATGACGGAGCGACTCCGAGCCAGCCTATGCCCTACTCCGCCGGCACCATGGCGATGACGTCGAGCTCGACCAGCATGTCGGGCCAGGCGAGTTGCGTCACGTTGAGAAACGTGTGCGCCGGCAGCGGCGCATCGCCATAGGCCTCGCGCCGGCATTCGCCGGCCGGTTTCTGGTAGCGCACGTCGGTGACGTAGGTGACCTGCTTGACCACGTCGGCCATGGTTGCGCCGTTGCGCTTGAGCGCCTTCTTGAGCTTGCGATAGGCGTAGCGGCACTGACGATCAAAATCGCCGGGATACATGATCTTGCCGGAGTCTTCGTGCTCGGCGCCGATGCCGGCAAGGAAGATCATCTTGCCCGGACCGGTGACCGTCACCGCTTCCGAGAAGCGGCCCTTGGTCCAGCTACCGTAGTTGTAGTGCTTCTTCTCGAAGCCGGGCGTGGACTTTTGCGGGGGTTTGCGTGTGCTCTTGGCCATGATGCCTCTTGAGGATATTCGCGCGCGCCTTGAACGCGGGTGGAATCGCCCGGTCCACCGCTCATTCCCGCGAAAGCGGGAATCCAGTTCTTTTGTTTGGCAAAGACTGGGTCCCCGCTTCCGCGGGGACGAGCGGTAGTTGGGGCGACCTTATCGCCCTTTGCTCTAGTAGGCTCGATTGAGCGGGGCCTCGCCGCGCAGCACGCGCTCGATATTCTCCCAGGACGAACGGAACAGATAGGTCCATGACTGGCGGGTGACGCCCGCGATATGCGGCGTCAGCAGCAGACGGCGCGCGCCTTCGCCGTCGAGCTTGAGCAGCGGATTGTCGGGCGTGGGCGGCTCGGTCGAATAGACGTCGACCGCCGC
>DASZQT010000284.1:0-2961 GCA_035549515.1 Pseudolabrys sp.
AAAACGAGGGCCGTACGTACGGTTGCGCATGCGGCTGCTCATCATGGATTGCCGGGACAAGCCCGGCAATGACGGCAAAACGCCGACCTATCTAAATCAAAAATATATTAGCCCCGCATCAGCGCGGTGACATGCGCGGCGACCGAGCGTGACAGGCCCTGCAGGTCGTAGCCGCCTTCCAGCATCGACACGATGCGGCCATTGGCGCATTCGTCGGCGATTTCCATCAGCTTCTGCGTGACCCAGGAGTAGTCGGCCTCCATGAGGTTGAGATTGGCGAGCGGGTCGCGCGTGTGCGCATCGAAGCCGGCCGAGATAACCAGAAAATCCGGCCGGAAGTCGCGCAGGCGCGGCAAAATGACGGTCTCCATCGCTTCGCGGAACTGGTCGCCGCCATCGCCGGCGCGCAAAGGCGCATTGACGATGGTGTTGAAGTCCCCGCGCTCGGTGATCGCGCCGGTGCCGGGATAGAGCGGCATTTCGTGGGTCGAGCAGTACAAGACACTCTTGTCCGACCAAAAGATGTCCTGCGAACCGTTGCCGTGGTGCACGTCGAAGTCGACGATGGCGACCCGCTCGAGCCCATGCTTCTTCTGCGCGTAACGGGCAGTGATGGCGGCGCTATTGAACAGGCAGAAGCCCATGGGCCGCGCCGTCTCGGCATGGTGGCCGGGCGGGCGCACCGCGACGAAGGCGTTTGAGGTCCGTCCCGCCATCACCTCGTCCACGGCCATCGCGCCGCCGCCGACCGCGCGCAACGCCGCCTCGAAGCTGCCGGGCGACATCGAGGTGTCGGCATCGATCCGCACCATGCCCTGTTCCGGCGAGGCATTGCGGATCGCCTCGATGTAATCCGCCGGATGGCAGAGCGAGATGATCTCGGCGTCCGCCATCGGCGCCTGTTCGCGCGCCAGCGTCTGGAAGCGTTCGGCCTCGAGCGCCTGCTCGATCGCGCGCAGGCGGTCGGGCCGCTCGGGGTGACCCGCCGGCGTCAGGTGGTTGAGGCAGGCGGGATGCGAGATGAGGAGGGTGGACATGGAGTACAATTAGACGTTCATTTTGCCGGGTGGAAGGGCCTCGGGCCCGTCACCCTGAGGCGCGAGGCGACGAAGTCGCCGAGCCTCGAAGGGCGACGGCCGGGCGCTGTCATCCGTCGAGGGCGGCCTCCGGCCGCCCCCTCAGGATGACGAGCGCGCCGCCAAACTCACCCCCGTCGGCGGCGGCATGTCGTCCGGCACGAAAAAATCCACCTGTAGAGGCTGGCTGGGGTCGACACGATAGCGGTCGAAGTCGGTCACGCCCTCGGCCGCGAGGAACGTGTCGTCGATCAGGAAGTTGCCGGAGAAAGACTTGGGCTTCGCGAAGATGCGGCAGGCGGCGTCGGCCAGGATGTCGGGCGTGCGCGACATCCGCATCACCATATCGCCGCCGAGCAGGTTCTTGATCGCGGCGGTGGCGATGGTGGTGCGCGGCCACAGCGCATTGACCGCGACCTTGCCGCGCATCTCGCCGGCGAGGCCGAGCACAACGAGGCTCATGCCGAACTTCGCCATTGAATAGGCGGTGTGCGGGGCGAACCATTTCGTCTTCATGTCGAGTGGCGGCGACAGCATCAGGATGTGCGGGTTTTCCGCCTTCTCCAGATAGGGCAGCGCGTATTTCGACACCATGAAGGTGCCGCGCGCATTGATCTGATGCATCAGGTCGAAGCGGCGCATGTCGGTCTGCTTGACCGATGTGAGTTGGATCGCGCTCGCATTGTTGACGACGATGTCGAGCCCGCCGAACGTCGCCGCCGTCTTATCGATCGCTTCCTTCACCTGTTCTTCGTCGCGTACATCGACGGCGAGCGGCAGCGCCCGCCCGCCCGCCTTTTCGATTTCGGCGGCGGCCGTGTGGATGGTGCCCTCGAGCTTGGCATGCGGCTCGACCGTCTTAGCCGCAATGGCGACATTGGCACCATCGGCCGCCGCCTTCATCGCGATGGCGAGTCCGATGCCCCGCGAAGCGCCGGTGATGAAGAGGGTTTTGTTTTTGAGGGACATTCTCGGCCTTTCCCCACTTTCCGTTCATGCCCGCGCAAGCGGGCATCCAGCGCTGGTCCCCGCTGGAGTTTATCCCCGCGAAGGCGGGGACGGGGACGAACGGTGCAATTATTGGAGGGCTGCTTCCGCGTTCGTCACGCTCTCCGCACCTTCCGTCACGCTATGCTCGAGCCCGCTCGCCTGCACCGCAATGTTCTCCGCAAAGAATCGTGCCAGCGCCACGCGCGCGGGCGCTTCGCCCCCATCGCGCAAGGCGGCGAGCGCCTGCTCGGCTAGCATGCAGCCGCCGGCGGCATTGCCGAACAGGCGCAGGTAAGGCGTCGCGCCGGCAAGCGCGGCGCTTGAGCCCTTCTGTGCCAGCAGCCAGTGCGTGGCACGTTCGAGACTGTCCACCGCTTCGCCCAAGCGCGCCGCGGTCGCGCCCAAGGCCGGCGCATTGCTTTCGCGCACCGCTTTCACGGTCTGGCGCAGCTCGTCGATATAGAGCGCGACCGTTTGACCTCCTTCGAGCGGCACCTTGCGCGTGACCAGGTCGAGCGCCTGGATGCCATTGGTGCCTTCGTAGATCGCGGCGATGCGCGCGTCACGGAAATGCTGCGCCGCGCCGGTCTCCTCGATGAAGCCCATGCCGCCATGCACCTGCACGCCGAGCGAGGCGACCTCGATGCCGATGTCGGTGGCGAAAGCCTTCGCCACCGGGGTGAGCAGCGAGCAACGCTCGTGCGCCGCCTTGCGCGCCACTTCGTCCTTGCCGCGGATCGAGCGGTCGAGCGCCACGCCGGTGGCGTAGCAGATCGCCCGCGCCGCGCCGGTGAGCGCGCGCATGGAAAGCAGCATGCGCTTCACGTCGGGATAATGGATGATCTCGCCGCCCGCGCCCTGCTTGCGCTCGCGCGCATATCCGATGGCCTGCTGC
>DASZQT010000285.1:0-7601 GCA_035549515.1 Pseudolabrys sp.
CTTGCGCAGCAGGTCCAGTTCTTCGCTCGTGCGCACATAGCGCAGCGCCTCGTAAGGATCGGAGGCATCGACCAGCGTCGCGTTCGGCAGGCCGCCGGTGATGGTGCGGTGATGCTCGACCGGAATGGTGATGCGGGTGGCCGGACGGCCGACATGCGGCCCGACAATGCCGATGCGGCCCTTCTCGGCGCCCAGCTCGCGCAGCCGCTCGACCACGCCCTCGGCGATCGAGTAATGCGCGCGCACATCGTCGATGAAGGTCAAATCCTTGGCATTCGCGATGTGATGCGCGATGCGCAGCACCAGCGTCAGTTCGCCGTCGCGCGCCACAACCAGATAGCCCTGGATGCAGGCGCCGTAATTGGCGAGCCAGATCATGTTGGTCTGTCCGCCCGGGCTCGCCGACAGCACGCCGAAGCCGCCATAGATGACGAGCGCGTCGAGCCCCTGCTCCTTCATCATCGCCGCGGTGCGGCGGCGGCGGTCCATCATCTCGCCGCGCGTGAAGCTCGGGAAGAAATCGTTGCCCGGGCGCGTGTCGCTGTCGGCGCCGGCGGCGCCGAAGAATTGCGAGCTCATGGGAGCGCCTCCGTCTATTGGCCGACCGGCGGGAAGTTGAAGGCTTCGGCCGGATTGTCGACGAAGATCTTGTTGCGCACCGCTTCGTCCGGCACCCAGTCGAGCATCTGGTCGAGCAGATCGACATCGTTCGGCATCGGCTTGAAATATTGCGGATGCGGCCAGTCCGAGCCCCACAGCAGGCGGTTCGGGTAGCGCTCGACCAGGATGCGCACGAACGGCAGGCAGTCGTCGAACGGGAAATTGTCCTGCTTCGACACGCGGGGCGACAGCTTCAGCCAGCAGCGGCCGGTGTCCAGGCAGGCCTGCACGAATTTGAAACCCTTGCTGTCGGTGCCCAGGCTCGGATCGATGCCGCCCATGTGCTCGAGCACGAACTTGCCCGGCGAGGCCAGCGCCTGCGTGCGCCATTCCTCCGGCGATTCATCGGCGCGCAGCAGATAATGCAAGCCCCAGCCGTGCTCGGTCACGCGCGCGATCAGGCGCTGATCGAAACTCTTTTCCAAGCGGTTGGTGATGCGATAGCCGATCACGCCGGCCTTGGTGAGCACGTCAAGCTCGCCGTCGGTGATCTGCGACCACGGCACGCAGACCGCGCGCAGCCGGCCCGGATAGCGGAATTGGGCGTGCAGCGCGACCTCGTAATTGTTCTCGTACATCATCGAGACGACATGCAGCCCGCGCGAGAGCCCGAGCGCCGCCTGCATCTTCTCCCAGTCGTCGAACGTGGTGTCCTCGAATTCGAGATGGCTGAACACATGGGTAGGCTTCAGCGTGAACTGCTTCTGCGGCCCGATGAAATGGAAATGGGTGTCGCAGGCGCCCGGCGGCAGCTTGAGCTTCGGCGTCCGATAGGTGCGGTCGATCTTGGGGGAAAAGGGGCGGGTCACGGGCGAACTCCCTCGTTGGGCCAGTCTTTTTTGACAGCGCGGATATTGCCTTCGGCGGGGCCGGCGCCCGGTCTCGGGCCGGCTCCGGGCCGAACGGCGTGCGGCACGAACGCTCTAGATTGATCGATCATTGTAGGTATGGTCAAGTATGATCGATAGAATTTGATCGGCGCTTGGGAATCCGGACGCCGCTGCGAGGGGTGACAATGGACCTGGGACTGACCGGCCGGAAGGCCGTAGTTTGCGCATCTTCCCGCGGCCTCGGCCGCGCCTGCGCCACCGCGCTGGCGCGCGAAGGTTGCAGCATCACGATCAACGGCCTCAACCGTGAGCGGCTGGAGACGACCGCCGCCGAGATCGCCGCGCAGACCGGCGCCGCCGTGACGCCGGTACAGGCCGACATCAACACCGAGGCCGGGCGCGCCGCCCTGATCGCCGCCTGCCCGGATGCCGACATCCTGGTCAACAACAATGAGGGCCCTCCCCCCGGCAAGCTCGCCGACTGGAGCCATGACGACTGGCTCAAGGCGTTGGAGGCCAACATGCTGGCCGCCGTGTTCATGATCAAGGGATTGATCCCCGGCATGCGCGCGCGCAAGTTCGGCCGCATCGTCAACATCACCTCGGCCATGGTGAAATCGCCCAATCCGGCGATGGGCCTGTCGACCGCGGCGCGCGCCGGCTTGACCGCGCTGTGCAAATCGCTGTCGCGCGAAGTGGCGGTCGACAATGTGACCATCAACAACCTGCTGCCCGAGCGCATCGACACCGACCGCCAGAAATTCATGGCGCAGCGCATGATGAAACTCGACAACATCACCTACGAGGATGCGCGCGCGCGCATCGCCAACACGATCGCGGCCAAGCGCTTCGGCCGACCGGAAGAATTCGGCGACGCCTGCGCTTATCTCTGCAGCGCGCAGGCGGGCTTCATCTCGGGGCAGAACCTACAGCTCGACGGCGGCTCCTATCACGGGCTGGTGTGAGCCGGGTGCAACTGAATTGGTCGCGTTCGGACTTTCCCCAGGACTACAAAGACCTGTCTAGTCGCCGAGCGCGTCGCTAATGGACGGCGTCGCCCAGTTCACCGTTCATGCCCGCGAAATCGGGAATCCAAGTCTTTTGTCGGGCAAAGACCGGGTCCCCGCTTCCGCGGGGACGAACGGACGTTGGGGCAACTCAATCGGCAACTCTACCCGTGCGCCGCCGCGGTGCCCTTTTCGAAGCCGGCGATCAGCTCCCACACCTCTTCCACCATGGCGTTGAACTCGGGGGTGCGCTTGAGCGCCAGCGTGCGCGGCTTCGGCAGGTCGACATCGATGATCTTGGCGACGCGGCCTGGCCGCGCGCTCAACACCGCGATGCGGTCGGCGAGCAGGATCGCCTCGTCGATCTGGTGGGTGATGAACAGCACGGTCTTGCCGGTCTCGGCCACGATGCGCACCAGTTCCTGCTGCATCGACTCGCGCGTGAGCGCATCGAGCGCGGCGAACGGCTCGTCCATCAACAGGATGTCCGGATGGACCGCGAAGGCGCGCGCGAGGTTCACGCGCTGACGCATGCCGCCCGAGAGTTCGAACGGATAATGGTTCTCGAAGCCGGCGAGCCCGACCAGCTTGATGATCTCGCGCGCGTCTTTTTCCGCCTTGGCGCGCGGCGTGCCGCGCAATTCCGGTCCGAACATCACGTTGCGCAGCGCGGTGCGCCAGGGAAACAGCGAGTCGTGCTGGAACACGAAGCCGCGATCGGGACCCGGACCGGCGAGCGGTCGGCCATCGAGCTTGATCTCGCCCTTGGTCGCGCGATCCAGCCCCTGCACGATGCGCAGGAACGTGGTCTTGCCGCAGCCCGACTGCCCCACGATCACGAAGAACTCGCCGGCGCGGATTTCCAGGTTGATGTCGTCGAGCACGACCAGCGGATTGCCGCGCGTTTGAAACGTCTTGCCGAGGCCGGAGACGGCCAGTTTGATCGGGCGCTCGCCGGCGTTCGCCTGCTCCATGTCAGTCCTCCAGCGCCATCGGCTTCCAGCGGATGATGCGCTTCTCCAGCCACTGCAAAGCCCAGGTCAGCGACACGCCGGCGAAAGCAAGACAAATCACGCCGACGAACAGCGCCGGTACGTCGAAGGTCTGCCCGGCGGTGTAGATGAGATAGCCGAGGCCGGCACTGGCGCCGAACAATTCGCCGATCACGACGCCGACAATGGCGCGGCCGATCGCCAGCCGCACGCCGGTCAACACGAACGGCAGGCCGGCGGGGATCAGCACCTTCGACACCACCTGCCAGCGCGTCGCGCCGAACGACTTCGCGACATCGAGATAATGCGCATCGACATTGCGCACGCCGGAGGCCGTGCTGATGACGATGGGAAAAACCGAAATCAGGAACACCACCGCCACCTTGGACGCGAGCCCGATGCCGAGCCACAGGATCAACAGCGGCGCGACCGCCACCAGCGGCGTCGAATAAAGCGCGTTGAGATAGACCTCGGTGTAGTCGGCGACCACGCGGCTCGCGCCGAGCAGGATGCCGAAGCTGATGCCGATGACGATGGCCAGCGCCATGCCGTAGCCGATCGCCTTGAAGCTCGCGGCGATATTGGTCCACAATTCGCCGCTCACCGTCAGCCGCACGAAGGCGACCGCCACATCCGACAGCGGCACGAAGAACAGCTTGTTGGTGAGGACGTATTCCCCGATGAGCTGCCAGCCGACCAGGAAGATCACCAGCGAGATCAGCGAGCGATAGATGCGCGGGCGCAGAAGCGTGCGCAGCACGCGGTCGCTTAACGCGCCGCGCGCAGGCGCGGACGCCGGCTTTTCGCTCGTGGTCGCGGCGATGTCGGATGCCACGGGAAGCCTCTTTAGCCTCGGGTCAGGGAGCGCGCGCCACAACGGGCGGTTCGCGCCCGCGAAGTGAAGCATCGCCCTTCGAGCACTGTCAACGCGGCGCGCGGGCGCAGTGCGGCGCGCATCGTCTTACGCCAGGAACTTGCGCATATGCTCGGTGACATCCTGGCGCATCGGGAACCAGACATCGTCGCGGCCGGCGACCTTGCGCGCGATCTCCTCATAGGCCCAGGCGCCGCCGGGACGGCCGTAGCAATGGCCGTGCGCGGTGACGTCGATGATGATCGGACCGTCGTCGGCCTTGAGCGTGTGCGCAAGATAAGCATCGAACATGTCGACAAACTGCTGCGGCGTGCGGCCGAAGCGCATCGCATGCGGCAGGTCGTTGATGTCCATGGTGAAGGGAATGGCGGTGATGTCGCCGGCATCGAAGCGCTGCACATAGGGGCGGTCGCCGTCGAGCACGTCGCTGTGCCATTCGTAGCCGGCGAGCACCAGATTGCGCACCGTGCTTTCGCTCGGCGTGCCGCGCGGGCTGATCCAGCCGCGCGGGCGCAGGCCGGTCACCGCGGTGAGGATGTCGGTCGTCTTCTTGATATTGTGCTCGTCCTCTTCCGGGCTGAGCGAGGCCGGCACCACGTCCTGCGCCCAGCTATGCGCGCAATATTCGTGGCCCGCCTTCACGATGGCGCGGACGTGATCGGGATAGCGCTCCGCCAGCACGCCGCTCACCATGATGCTGGCGCGCGTCTTGGTGCGATCGAGCACGCGCAGCAGGCGTTCGATGCCCTGCGTCGAACCATAATTGCCCCAGGACAGCGCATTGGAATCGAAAGCGCCGGCCGGCAGCGGATTGCCCATCGGCCCGATGCCGGGCGCCTTGCCTTCCGACCAGGCCTCGTAGGCGATGTTGAAAATGATCGCGACGTGGCGGCCGCCCGGCCAACGGAATTGCGGCTGCGTGCGGACGATGCGGGGCTTGGCGGCGGCGACGCTGGTCATGGATGGCCTCTGGTAACGGGCTGACGAAAGTCGAATGGCGCCGGAGGCTAACGAGGAAGCGCCGGCACTGTCAACAATTTGATCGCTTATTTTTCAGAATTGCTATAATGATCGAACAAACAGACGTATCCGCCCGATGTCGCGACCATTGTCCGCGCGGGCCGCGAAACGTTATGACGAGAGCACAACAGGGGCGATCATCCGATGTCCACCGCGCGTGACAGAGGACCAAAACGCAGCGAAACCCACGTCTCGCTGATCACCAAGGAGCTGCGTCAGGACATCATCTCCGGCCAGCTTCCGCCGGGCGGCAAATTGAAGGTGCGCCAGCTCGCCGAACGCTTCGGCGTGGGCTTGAGCCCGATCCGCGAGTCGCTCAACCGGCTGTCGCGCGAATGGCTCGTGCACCACAATGAGTTGCGCGGCTTCTCCGTCTCCGACGTGAGCGAGCAGGATCTCGACGAGCTGATGAAGGCGCGCTGCTGGCTGAACGAGCGCGCGCTGCGCGAGTCGATCGCGCATGGCGATGCGACCTGGGAGGAAGGCGTGCTGCTCGCCTATCACCGCATGTCGCGGGTGTCGCGCCCCGGCCTCAGCGATGGCGGCCGGCCGCATCCGGATTGGGAAGTGGCGCATCGCGTGTTTCACCGCGCGCTGATCGGCGGCTGCGGCTCGCATTGGGTCGTCGACATCTGCGACCAGCTTTTCGACGTGGCCGATATTTACCGCCACATCTCGCGCGTCACCACGGCGCAACAGCGCAGCCAGCGCGAGGACGAGCACAAGCCGATCATGGAAGCGGCAATCGGCCGCCGCGCGGACGAGGCGGTGGAGCTGTTGGTCGCGCATTTCATGCGCACGGCCGAACTGTGCCGCGAACCGCTGCGCCAACTCGCCGCCGGCGGTAAGAAGCGACCGGGCAAGGACGGCTAAAGGCTGCCGTTTCTAGGGCGTCTCGGGAACGGCCGGCAATAACGAAGGGATATTTTTTCAATAGCCGGCCGGATACTATAGTTCAGCCAGTCGCTTCGCCGATGGGACCCACGATGCGCTTGAAAACGGAATGGAACAACTTCCGCCTCACCTTCGAGCCGTTGACCTTCTATCAGAAATTCGAGCAGGTCTGCGTCCTGGTGCTCACGACACTGATCTCCGTCGTCATTGTCTTTTCGATCTGGCATCTGGCGCTCAATATTTTCAGGTCGATCTTGGCGAGTTCCTTCGACCCGACCGATTACGCCGTTTTCCAGACCGTGTTCGGCATGATCTTCACGGTGATCATCGCGCTCGAATTCAAACGCTCGCTGCTGGTGCTGGCGGAACGCATCGACGGCGTGGTGCAAGTACGATCGGTGTTGTTGATCGCCTTGCTCGCTGTCGTCCGCAAACTGATCATCCTCGACGTCGCACATACCGAAGCGCTGCAATTGCTGGCGCTGGCGGCGGCCATTCTGGCGCTCGGCGGCGCCTATTGGCTCGTGCGCGATCGGGACTCGCGTGGGCCGAAAACCGCCGTCCCGAAACACTAGACGCGTTGTTGGGCCGCGACCGGATTGGAGGTCGCAGATCGCGTCTCTCACCGCGCGCTGATCGGCGGCGGCGGCTCGCATTGGGTTGTCGACATCTGCGACCGGCTTTTCGACGTGGCCGGCATTTACCGCCACATCTCGCGCGTCACCACGGCGCGACAGCGGAGCCAGCGCGAGGACGAGCACAGGCCGATCGTGAGAAGCGGCAATCGCGGGCGCGCGTCAAATCTTGCGGCTGTCATAGGCCCAATGCAGCAGCGCCTGGCGCTGGCGCGGGCGGCACGTCGGATCGCCCGGCTCGCAATGCCGCTTGATCTGCGCGACGTGGCGGCGGATCGCCTTCCAGCGCTTGATCTGGCGCGCGTCCTCGTCCGGCAGGCGGCGGCCCATGTAATAGCGGCAATACCATTGAAACCAGCCGCGCGGATCGTCGGCGCAAATCCAACCCTTCCTGCGCCATTCCGACAGCGGCTGACTGGCATCGACGCCGTAGTAATTAAGCGCGCAGTCGCGCCCTGATGGCGAGAGCTTGGCGCGCGCAAACCAGATTGCGGGAAACTCCTTACGGCAATCGGTCATGTATTTGCCGCAGAAGACGCCGAGCGCGAGCATCTCTTTTGGCGTCAGCTCCGGTGTGAACTCGGGATCGAAATTGCGTCCGGCCGGCTCGCTCAATTCGTAGCGATAGCCCTTCTGCATCTTGTCGTTGACGGTGACGGTCTTGCGCCGGCTGCGCGGCATGGTGGCTG
>DASZQT010000286.1:0-7720 GCA_035549515.1 Pseudolabrys sp.
GCGCTGCCTAGCGTGGCGCCGAGCGCGGTAAGTTCGCCCTGCGCCCAGCCAGCGCCCTCGCGTTTGAGCGCAGCGCTCAGCACGGAGTCGCTGGTCAATAAATTGTAGCTCTCAAGCGGCGGCGGCTGGTTGTCGACCTCGAACATGGCGTTCTCCGTCATTCCGGGGGACGCGCCCTCTTGATCCCTCCCCTGCAATGGGAGGGATAAGAAAGCGAGCCCGGAATGACGAGCCTAACGCGCCAACCGATTCACGGAAACAGCGCGACCTGGTCGATGCCCGTGCTCTCCGGGTACCCGAGCAGCAGGTTCATGTTCTGGATCGCCTGCCCCGAAGCGCCCTTCACCAGATTATCAAGCGCCGAAATCACGATCGCCCGGCCGGGGATGCGGTCCTTCGCCACGCCGATAAAGGTCATGTTGGAGCCGCGTACATGCCGCGTCTGCGGCGTCTCGCCGAACGGCAGCACATGCACGAAATGTTCCTTCGCGTAGAACTTTAACAGTATCTCGTGAAGCTGTTCCGGCGTCCGCCCTTCCGTGCCGCGCACATAGATGGTGGAGAGGATGCCGCGGTTCATCGGCACCAGATGCGGGGTGAAAGACACGATCACCTCGCGCCCGGCCGCGAGCGAGAATTCCTGGTCGAGTTCGGCCATGTGCCGGTGGTGGCCGACGCCATAGGCGTGGAAGCCTTCGGATACTTCCGAGAACAGCATGGCTTCCTTGGCCGCCCGACCGGCGCCGGTCATGCCCGACTTGGCGTCGACCACGATCTCGTCGAGGTCGATGGCCTTGGCCTTGATCAGCGGCGTGAGCGGCAGTTGCGCGCAACTGGTGTAGCAGCCCGGATTGGCCACGAGCTGCGCGCGCTTGATCGCCTCGCGATGGATTTCGACCAGGCCATAGACCGCCTGCTTCTGCAGGTCGGGCGCGTGGTGCTCGTGGCCGTACCATTTGGCGTAAGCCGCGGTATCGGCGAGCCGGAAGTCGGCCGACAGGTCGACGACCTTGGCCGCCGGCGTCGCCGCGAAGATATTCTTGATCACCTTCTGCGTCGTCGCGTGCGGCAGCGCACAAAAGATCAGATCGAGCCCGGCCTTGGCCCAGTCGATCCCCTCGATGGCGACCAGCTTGGGCAGATCGAAGGGCGAGAACTGCGGAAACACATCACGCATGGCCTTGCCGGCCGAGCGCTCGGCGGTGAGCAGCGCGATCTCCACATTAGGATGGCGCAAAAGCATGCGCACCAGCTCGGAGCCGGTGTAACCCGAGGCACCCAGAACGCCAATTTTCGCTTTTGCTGCCATGGCCTTAATCCCTTCCCTTCACACGCCGCACGAATGCGGGCGCAGCTCGCACAGGCCCCCATCCTGGAGCCGATTCATATCCACCGGATGAAGGAAGCCGCCAGAGCGCTCAAGGTGCCGCGGACCTCATCCGGCGGCACGGGGGTGACGACTAGCGCCTTGCCCGTGCCGGGGTGGCACGGCGGCGGCGCAGCGTTGCGGATGTGCAAACGGTCATCATGGGCGCGCGATATAGGGCCCGTCCTCAGCCGCGTCAACTGCCGCGCAGCGGCAGCGGCTGCTCGTTGAGCATCGCCTGCACCACAGCCGCGCGCGCCTTTGCCGGATCGATGCCGTAATGCGCGAGCATGTCCTTGCTGTCGGCGACGATGGCGGCGGCGTCCTGCATGATCTTCAGCCGTTTGAAATGGGTCGCGTGCGAAAGCCCCATGCTGGCGCCGACGACTTCGAATATATTGACAATCCTGAACGGCCAGTCGCGTTCGTGCGCGCAGAATTCCCGATAGTCGACGTGATAGATAACCGCCAGCGCATCGACACCGGCCGCCTCCGCCGCCTGCAATTCGGCGAGATGCAGACTTCGCTTGTAGTCGGGCAAACCATTGAGCGCATTGCCGACCAGCCCGACCGACGATACATCCAGATCGACCAGTTCGACGCCCGGCACCATGCGCAACAGCTCGATGCCGACTTCGGTCACGCCCTTGACGCCGCGATGGCGGTGCAGCGCCACGCGCAGCGGCACCGGCCGCGTCAATAAGGGACGCAGCGCCGCAAGGTGCGGCTTCAAGAACAGCATGAACGGCGTCATCTCGAACGGCCGCGCGCCGCGCATCTTTTCGACCGTCGGAATCGTTGTCTCGGTGAACTGCACATGGCAGCTCGGACACCAGGAGATCACCCCGGTCTTGCCCTCGGCGAGACGGTCGAGTGAGCTTATCGCCTGCCGGCCCGACACGTCGGTATCGCCGCTGCGCAATTGGATCACGCCGCAGCAATGGTTCGGCCCACCCATCACGCTATAGGTTACGCCCAGTGCGTCCATGATATCGAGTGCGTAGAGCGCGATGTGCGGTGTCTTGAGAACATTGCAGCCCGTATAGAAGATGAAGTCCGGCCGCTCGCCCTCCTTCGCGGTCGACGCATGCGCCAGGCGCTCGCCGACTTGCTGGCCGAGCCGCGCCAATTCGTCTTCGCTGAGCTGCATGCGCGACAGCACGTTCACGCCGTCGGCCACCAGGCGGAAGTTCTCGATGCCCTTGCGCCGCCGCTCGCGCAGCTCCGTCGTCTCTTTCGCCATGGCGACGCGCGCCATCGCCAGCAGAAAGCGCGGGTTAAGGCTTTCGGGACAGGCCTCGATGCAATCGCCCGTGAGCGCGCAGCCCGTAGCCCAGGCTTTCGCGGGCGTCGGTCCCTCGCCACTCGCGATGATGTCGAACACGCTTGCGATCACGGTTTCCGGCGCGGCATCGCCGACACCGGCCTGTTTGGTGACCGGACATATTGCGACGCATTTGCCACAGCGCGTGCAGGCGTCGATCATCTCGCTCGTGCGAGAGGAAAGTGCGGCTTCGAACGCGGTCTCGGTCATCGCGCCGCCTCGTTCAGGATGTTGCCGTCAGCGGTCTAGCTATACCACTTCCCAACGTCGGCCACGATGATGCACCGCGGTCTAGCGCCGTGGCAAACTCGGTTCGCGTTGTCATTCCATGGCGTGAAATAATTTGACACACCTCACGCCAATTTCGGAGCGGCTTTGCCCATTTTTGCTCTGGAACCTGGCCATGGCCCGTATAGGCTAACGACGCAATCGTCCATCCGTCCCCGCCCGGTGCGGACAGGACGACACCGGTTCATCCGGCAGAACAAACAATTGGGAGGGAATTCATGAAACGTCTGACCATGCTGGCCGGCGCTCTCGGCATCGCGTTGTTAACGGCTACCAGCGCGTTCGCGCAGGTGCCGGCCGATCCGAACAATCCGAACGAGCAGGTGCCCGAGAAGCTCACCTATCTGCCCTACGGCACGCCGATCAATCTCGAAACCGCCAAGAAGGTGGCGGCAGCCGCCGCGGCGGAGGCCACCAAGCGCGGCTGGCCGATGTGCATCGCGGTCGTGCAGCCGACCGGCGATCTCGTCTATTTCGAAAAGATGGACGATTGCCAATACGCGTCCGTCACCATCTCGCAGAACAAGGCGCGCGCGGCCGCCCGCTTCCGCCGTCCGACGCTGGTGTTTGAGCGGCTGATGGGCAAGGGCGCGTTCTTCGCTTATCTGCCCTCGCTGGGCGACGCCTTCACCGGTTCGCGCGGCGGCAATCCGCTGGTAGTGAACGGCCACATCATCGGGGCCATCGGCGTGTCCGGTGGCAGCGGCTCGCAGGACGACACCATTTCGCAGGCGGGCGCGGCGGCGCTGAAGTAAGCCTGACGAAGACAAACAAGCGCCGTCGGCCTCGCAGGTCCGGCGGCGTTTCAATTTTGAGCCTGCCTTTCACCAAAGCCACTTGACCAGCGTCGATACCCCATCGCCGAGCGAGAGCAGCACTGCCGACCACACCAAGGCCGACGAAAAATTGGCGAGTTGGAAGCGCCAGAACGGCATCTCGAATATGCCGGCCACCAGCGGCACTGCCGCACGCAGCGGTCCGAAGAACCGGCCGATGAAAATGCCGAGCGCGCCCCACTTTTTCACGAAGTCTTCGCCGCGCGGGATCAAATCGGGATGGCGCGACAGCGGCCAGATGTGCTGCACGGAATATTCGAGCTTGAGCCCGATCCAGTAGGACAGCCAGTCGCCGCAGGCAGCGCCCAGTGCCCCACCGATCCAAACCGGCCAGAAACTCAGGCCGCCCGAATTGACGACCGTGCCGATCGCCACCAGCGCGGCCCAGGCCGGCAAGAGCAGCGAGATGAAGGCGAGCGATTCCCCGAAGGCGAGCGCGAACACCACGAACGGCGCCCAGGCGGCGTGATCGCGCGCGAAGTCGACCGATTGCTGAAACAGGCTGTGTAGATGGTCCATGCGACAAGGCGCGGGCGGCAGGCGGTCTCGTTTCCCGTCTCTAGCCTGCCGACCGGCGCAGCGCCAGCCTCGCCGTGGTCGCAACCTCAGCCCGGCAGGTCGGGCCCCTCTTTCGCAAAGAACTGCCCGGCCGTCACCAGCCCGATAATCAGGAGCGGGGTGGCGAGAAATGCGCCGATCGGCCCCCACAACCAGGCCCAGAACACGAGCGACAGAAACACCGCCAGCGGGCTCAAGGTCAGCCGGCGCCCGACGATGGCCGGGGTGATGAAATTGCCCTCGATCGCCGACAGCGCGACGAAAAAGGCCGGCGCGAACAGCGCCTGCGTCACGGTCGGAAAATGAATGAGGCCGACCCCGAACAGCACTACGATCACGATGCCCGGCCCGATATAGGGAATGAAGCAGAGCACGAAGGCGAGCGCACCCCAAGCGGCCGGATTAGGCAGGCCAATCAGATAGGAGGCGAGCCCGGTCAGGATGCCGTCGGCGAGATAAATCACCGCGACCGTGCTGAAATAGGCGGTCAGGCTCATTTCGATCTCGCTCAGAATGTGCAGCACGCGCAGCCGCGACTGATGGTCGTCGAACAACACCGCGGCGCCGCCGCGCAATTGCACGCGCGACGACAGGAAGAAAAACAGCGTGCCGAAAAAGATCAGCAATTGCCCGATCGCGGGCGTGACAAAACCGATAGCCGGTGACAACAGCCCGAGCGCGGGCTGGATCAAATTCGACACGCCGAAGTCGATGGGCGCCGAATGGTCGCCACCGGGGTTGAGCGCGTCGCGCAGGCTGCGCAGAAGCTGCATCGGGTAGTCGAGCAGCGCCAGCTTCTCCTTCAGCCGCACCCCGATCTCGGGCGCCTTGCTGACCCAATCGGACACGGGCGCCGCCAGCAGCACGATCAAGGCGTTCATGGCGCCGATCAGCAGCAGCACCAGGACCAGCGCGGTCAGCCACTGCGGGATCCGGTAGGCCCGCCCACGCTCGGCAATCGGCCCAAGCAGCGTGCCGATCACGAAGGCGGCGGTCACCGGCAACAGCGGCACGCGCGCCAAGTCGAGGAAGCCGATGAATAGCAGCACGAAAATGCCGATGGCCGCGACCTGCGCAACCTTCGGCCGCTCGCTTGATTCCTGCACTTGTTCCGTCACCGGCAAGCCCCTCGTCTTGACCACACGTTCCGCCCGCATCGGCCTTCTCTCATGGACGCACCATTTGGACGCACCATCTGGACGCGCCATCCGGGCGCGCCATTCAAAACCGGGGATCAATGCAGGTTGGTGCGCTTTGGTTGCGCGCCGCGGCGGCCGGTCCGGCGGGGGCCGGCCACTATCCTACCATTTTGCCCTTCCGCCGTGACAGCACCGCTATCCACAAGGGGCGGGTTGCCTGCCTCGATTTTGCACCATAGCTAGCCTTTATACCCCGGCTATCTGCGCTTCGACCGCCGCCCGCCCCGCCTCCGGGGTCACCGGCCACGGAGGCGGGCTCGCCGTGGCATAGTCCTGGCTAGTGATTCGCATGGTGCCGATCTGAAGCGACGATTTGAAAAGAACCGATGGCAAAGTCTGCAACCAACAAGAAGCCTTCCAAGCAACCCGATCTGTTCGACGCCGGCGCCAAGTCGCCCGCCCGGGCGGCCGCTGCCGCGCGCGGCAAGCCTGCGCGCGAGAAGGCGCCACGCGGCGGCGATGGCGGCTACACCGCCAAGCACATCGAGGTGCTGGAGGGGCTCGAGCCGGTACGCCGTCGCCCCGGCATGTATATCGGCGGCACCGACGAGAAGGCGCTGCATCACCTGTTCGCCGAGGTGATCGACAATTCGATGGACGAGGCGCTCGCCGGCCACGCCGATTGGATCGAGGTGGAGCTCGAGGCCGACGGCTTCATCAGCGTCACCGACAACGGCCGCGGCATGCCGGTCGACAATCATCCCAAGTTCAAGAACAAGTCGGCGCTCGAAGTGATCATGTGCACGCTGCACGCCGGCGGCAAATTCGACTCGGAAGTGTACGAGACCTCGGGCGGCCTGCACGGCGTCGGCGTCTCGGTCACCAATGCGCTGGCCGAGCGCATGGAGGTCGAAGTCTGGCGCGAGCAGACCCATTACAAAATGGTGTTCGAGCGCGGCAAGCCGAAGGGCAAATTGGAAAAGCTCGGCCGCGCCCCCAACAAGCGCGGCACCAAGGTGCGCTTCAAACCCGATCCGCAGATCTTCGGCGCCAAGGCGGGCTTCGATCCGGCGCGCGTGTTCAAGATGGCGCGCTCGAAGGCCTATCTCTATGGCGGCGTCGAGATCCGCTGGCATTGCGCACCCGAACTGCTCGATGGCAGTGACATACCGGAAAACGCCACCTTCCACTTCGCGCAGGGCCTGAAGGATTATCTGGCGGCCAGCGTCAACGGCGCGACGCTGGTGCATCCCGACATCTTCACCGGCTCGGCCGGCAAGACCGGCCGCCACGGCGCGGTGGAATGGGCGGTGGCCTGGACCGCGGACGCCGACGGTTTCCTCAATTCCTACTGCAACACGATCCCGACCCCCGACGGCGGCACGCATGAGTCAGGGCTGCGTAGCGCGCTGCTGCGCGGCCTGAAGGATCACGCCGCCCGCGTCGGCCAGGAAAAGCGCGCCGCCGCCATCACCTCGGAAGACGTGATGACCGGCGCCGGCTGCATGCTGTCGGTGTTCGTGCGCGAACCGGAATTCCAGGGCCAGACCAAGGACCGGCTTGCCACCGCCGCCGCGCAGAAGATCGTCGAGCAGGCGATCAAGGACCCGTTCGACCATTGGCTCTCGGGCAATCCGGTGCAGGCCAACAAGCTCTTGGACTTCATCACCGAGCGCGCCGAAGAGCGCATCCGCCGCCGCCAGGAAAAGGACATCGCGCGCAAGAGCGCGGTGCGCAAATTACGCCTGCCCGGCAAGCTCGCCGACTGTTCGAACTCGGCGTCGGAAGGCTCTGAGATTTTCATCGTCGAGGGCGACTCGGCCGGTGGCTCGGCCAAGCAGGCACGCGACCGCAAGACGCAGGCCGTACTGCCTTTGCGCGGCAAGATCCTCAACGTCGCTTCCGCCGGCAAGGACAAGCTGGCGCAGAACGCGCAGCTTGCCGATCTGGTGCAGGCACTCGGCTGCGGCACCGGCGCGCATTTCAAGACCGACGATCTGCGCTACGAGAAGATCATCGTGATGACCGACGCCGACGTCGACGGCGCGCATATCGCTTCGCTCCTGATCACCTTCTTCTATCGCCAGATGAAGGGTCTGATCGAAGCCGGGAGGCTTTATCTCGCGGTGCCGCCGCTCTATCGGCTGTCGCACGGCGGCAAGATTTTTTACGCGCGCGACGACAAGCACAAAGCCGAGCTGCTCAAGCG
>DASZQT010000287.1:0-12033 GCA_035549515.1 Pseudolabrys sp.
CTCGATGGTGCGCAGGAAACCGGTGCGCGACAGCACGATGCGGTCCGGCACCACCTCGCCCTGCGCGATGGCCGAGCCGAGCCCCCAAGTGGCCGAGATCAGCATGTGGCCTTCGGCCGTCTCGCTTAAAGCGCCCCCGGAGGCGCGCGCATTGACGGTCGGCTGGATCAGCACGCCCATCGCCGTTTCGGCCGGCGAGAGGCCGTGATTGTCCATGTAGCGGCGCGCATGCGAGGTCCATAGCGCGGCCCAGCAGGCGCGCACGGCGACCAGAAATTCGTTTTCGTCGGTGAGGCCGAGGAAGCTCTCGAACTGCCCGGCAAAATTGGCGCCCTTGCGGTCCTCGATCAGCGCGGAGGAACGCACGGCGCCGACGGCGCCTTGCGCGCGTAGTTCGCGCCACGCCGCCAGGAGCGGCGTGAGAATTGCGGCTGCGATCGGCTGTTCGTAGAGCGCGATGCGGATGGCGATCGACAGCCGGCGCGTGGTCGGGATGTCGCCGCTCTTGTATTGCTCGAGCAGTTTGTCGATGCCGAGATGGTGAAGCTGATGATGATAGGCTTGCGCCGTAAGCGCGAAGCCGCCCGGCGTCGGCAGACCGCCTTGCGTCAGCGATGCCAGATTGGCCGCCTTCGGCCCGACCGTTTCGGGATCGGTGGCGGCAGAGTCGCTGAGCGGGAGGATGAAAGCGGTCATCGCACTCCTTGTGTCCCGGATGCGGTGCAGCGCGTAGCCATACGCGTCTTCGACGCGCTATGGCGAAGCAGTGCACCGCTGATCCGGGACCGTTCCAGCTTGTGACGGTCCCGGGTCTGCAGCGCATCACCAACGTGCTGCGCCGCGCCCGGGACACGAAGCCTATTTCACATGATCCCCATAGCCCGGCAGCGGATCGACCACGGTGATCTGCTTGACCGGGAAGTTCGACACGATCTCGATGCCGTCGTTCTTCACGATCAGCATTTCCTCGATGCGCACGCCGTAGCGGAAGCGCTTGCCGTGCTGGGTCTCGAGCGCGAAGGTCATGCCTTCCTGGATGTCGATCGGATGGTCGAGCGACCAGATGCGCGAGATCACCGGCGGATCGTATTGCGCGAGCCCGAGGCCGTGGCCCCACAGGTTGGCGGCCGCCTGATCCTCGTCCTCGTAGCCCCAGGTCTCCTGCGCCGACGGCCACTTCATGGCGATGTCGCGCGTGGTGGCGCCGACCTTCACCGCACCGATCGAGTCGTAGAGCCAGCCGAGCGCGGTGTTGTAGGTATCCTTCTGCTCCTGGCTCGGCTCCTTGCCCACGCAATAGGTGCGGTAGTAGCAGGACTTGTAGCCGTTCCAGGTCAGCGCCGCCAAATCCATGAAGACGATGTCGCCCGGCTGAATGATGCGGTCGGAGAAGTTGCGCCAGTTCGGCCAGGTGTTGGGGCCCGACGAGACGATGACGTCCTCCACATCCTCCATGCCGGGGATCGAGTAGAGATATTCCATCAGATGCGCGGTGACCTGGTTCTCGGTCACGCCGGGGCGCAGGAACTTCATGCATTCCCAATGCGTGGCATCGCCGATCGCGCCGACGATGCGGAAGCATTCCTGCTCGTCCGGGCTCTTGACGGCGCGCGCCTCCATCATCGGCGTCATGCCGTCGGTCCAGTGGATGCCGTTCTCCTGGAAGATGCGGATCATGTTGATGTCGATGAAGTCGACCCCGAGCATCTGCCCGGCGACGCCATTGTCCTTCATCGCCTGCAGCACCGCCTTGGTGAACTTGCTCACCTGCTGCGTGGAGGCCGGACCCGCCGCGCCCTTGATCCAGGCGAAGGAGTGCCGCACGTTCTCCTTCGGAATCCAGGGCGCGTGCCGCTCGATCTGGAAACCGATGTCGCCCTGCTCGAACAGGATCGGCCGCCCGTCGCCGCACAGCATGGCGTAGCGCAGGCCGGGCTTGAGCCGGTTCCAGCCCGGCGTCAGCGTGCCGGTGATGTAGCGCACGTTCTCGTCATACATGCAGAGCATGGCGCCTAAGCCGTGCTTCTTCATCATCGCGCGCGCGCGCTCGATGCGGTATTCGCGCAGCCGGTCCCAATTGACGCGCTGCTGCCAATCCATTCCGGCGATGCCGAAATTCGCTCCCATAGCGTTCCTCCGACTTGGTCGATTTCTGGGACGCGTCCACGCCCCGATTTTCGTTGGCGGGAATGTTAAGCCGGTTGCCGCCTGAAGCCGAAATAATATATTCTGCGCCTAGGCATTAGATTTCTTGATGGCGCCAAATTTCGGGGATCCGGTGGCCAATATCCCGCTGCGGCAAATCCGCGCCGTGATCGCCGTCTGCGAGGAGGGCTCGTTCACCCGCGCGGCGGCGCGCGAGAACGCCACCCAATCCGGCATTTCCCAGCACGTCGCGGCGGTCGAGCGCGCGCTCAAGGTGAAGCTGTTCGAGCGCACCACCGGCGGAGTGACGCCGACGCCGGCCGGCCTGCGCTATTACAAGCGTTGCGTCGAGGCGGTCGGCACGCTCGAACTGGCGGCGGAGGAAGCCCGCTCGCTCAGCCGGCAGGTCACCGGCGACCTGCGCATCGGACTGATGCCGACCTTCACCCGCGCGGTGCTGGCGCCGGTGCTTGAGGATTTCGTGCCGCGCTGCCCGGAGGTGCGCCTGCACATTGTCGAGGGCTATAGCGGGCTGTTGACCGAGATGGTGCTTAACGACGAGCTCGACTTCGCGGTGGTGCCGGCCTTCGAGGGCACCATCGGGCTGAAATCGCGGCTGCTCTTACGCGACCGCGAGATGCTCATCTCCGGCCCCAAGCGGGCTTTAAGCGAACTCACGCCGGTGCGCCTTTCCGAATGCAAGCCGCTGAAAATCGTGATCCCTGGCCCCGACAATATCCGCCGCCGCAATCTCGACACTTACTTCCAGAGCCACGGCGTCGAGATCGCGGCCATGCTGGAAATGGACGCGATGATCGCCACGCTCGAATTCGTCGCGCGGTCCGATTGGGTGACGGTGCTGCCGAGCGTGATATCGGTGAATGACATCGGCGGCGGGCAACTGATCGTCAACCCGATCGTCGACCCCGAACTGCACGCCGAATTCGTGGTGATTCAGCCCACGCGGCGCACGCTGTCGATGCAGGCCCGCATGTTCCTGGAGCGCTTCGAGCAGGAAGTGGCGCATATCCACGATGTGTGGGATGCGGCCATCGCCCGCCCGACCAAGCCTGCGGCCCGCCGCGGCGTCCGCGCCTGAAGCCCCGGTCCGCCCCTTAGGTACAATTCCGGAGAATGGCCGTTGATTTTTGTCAACCGACGCGGCCGAGGCCCGTGACCAAATGCCGCCGTCACCTCAAGGGAACGGTGCCGCCATGAACCACAGCCTCGCCACCGCCGACCGTATCACGCATCTCAAGATCGTGGTTTCAGCCCTGATCTGGTCGATGGCCATGGTCGGCTTCGTCATCGCCGTCCGCTAACCGAGGAGGAGAGCACGATGGACCCCAAACTCGCCATCTTGTTTGCGCTGATCGGCGCGATCGTCGGCTTGTCGCATTTCCGAGACCAAGGCGTGGCGCGGCTGAAACAGATCGTGGTGCGCCCCGACTGGCGCTTGGTACGCCGCCGGCTGAACCGCTAGACCGTCATCCACGCGCCGTCGGCGTCGGCCGATTTGAACACGGCCTCGAGCGCGGCGGCGGTTTGCAGAATGCCCTCGGGCGAAATCGGAAACGTCCCCTGCCCGAGCGCCGCCTTGGCGAAGTAGTCGAGATTGCGGCCGAGATGGTTGTCGGGCGCGCAATCGATCACCTCCGGCTCCTTGCCGGGCCGATGCACGATAGCCCGCGTCTCGCTCACGCTTTCCGCCCGCAGGTTCTCGCCATAGATCGCGATGCGCCATTCGAACGGCGTCTTCAGCGTCGTCGCCAGCGTGCCGGTGGCGCCATTCTCGAACTCGACCAGCGCGGCCGTGGTATCGCCGGCCGGCACCTTGAGCGTGCGCGCCTTCGACAGCGCGCTCACCCGCTTCACCGGGCCGACCAGGTCGCGGAAGCAATCGAGCACATGGATGCCCATGCCGGTCATGCCGCCGGCGCGGCTTTCGGCAAGCGCCATGCGCCACGTATCCGCCGACATATTGGCGAGCCAATCGTGGCTGTAATTGCCTTCCGCATGCATGATGGTGCCGAAGGCGCCGGACTTGGCATACTCGTCGAGCACGCGCATCGACGGCATCAGGCGGAAATGATGGCCGACCGCGATGGTGACGCCGGCGCGGCGGACGGCGTCGAGCGAAGCCTGCGCATCGGCCTTGCTCAGCGCGAACGGCTTCTCGCAATAGATGTGCTTGCCGGCCGCCGCCGCCGCTTCGACCTGCGCGCGGTGCTTGGAATGCGGCGTCGCCAGGATCACCGCCTTGACCTCGGGGTCGGCCAGCACCTCCTCGTAGGACGTGCCGATGACAAGCTCGTGCGCGGCGGCGAAGTCGCGCACGCTGTCGGGCTCGAGCGTGACCCCGCGCGCAAAGCGCATCGGCGCGCCGAATTTCTGCGCCGCTTCCACCAAGGTTTTGCCCCACCAACCGAGGCCCACGATTGCGGTATTGAGCATGTACCCAGGTCCTCTCCGTCGTCATGCCCGGCCTTGTGCCGGGCATCCACGTCTTTCTTATTGAGCCGAAGACGTGGATGGCCGGGTCAAGCCCGGCCATGACGTCGCGGCGCGGTCACGCGTGCTTCACACCCCCGCCGGGGCGCCCGGCTGCTTGAGCGGGTGGGCACGCGCGAAGGCGTCGATCTTGGACAGGCTCTCGGCAATGCGCCGGATGGTCGGAAAAGGCGCAAGGTCGACCTTGTAAAAATTCGCGCCGACCACCTGCGAGGCGAGACAAATGTCGGCGAGCGTGATCGCATCGCCCTGGCAATAGATCCCGGTGTCCTTCTCGGTGGCGAGATGCTCTTCGAGGCCCGCGAGCGCCGCCTTGTGCCAGTGCTGGCACCATTTGACCACGCCGGCTTCGTCGATCTTGAATTCTTCGGCCAGAAATTCGCGCACCCGCGGCACAATCAGCGGATGGGAATCGGCGGCGACGATCTGCGCCAGCCCGCGCACACGCGCCCGCGCGCGCGGCTCCTTCGGCAGCAGCGGCGGATTGGGGTGCGTTTCGTCGAGATATTCGATGATCGCCAGCGACTCGAATAGCGCCGGGCCCTCGCCGTCGACCAGCGCCGGCAGCGCCATCATCGGGTTGACCTCGCGGAATTTCGGATCGCGCTGATGACCCTTCATCAGGTTGACCTCGATCACCTCGTCGGGCGCGATGCCTTTGAGGTTGAGCGCGATGCGCACGCGATAGGTCGCAAGCGAGCGCCAGAAGGAAAAGAGTTTCATGGCTGCGTCCCCCGAAGTTGTCATGCCCGGCCTTGTGCCGGGCATCCCGCTTCGGGACGCACGGCATTGCCATCCTAAGCGAGATGGCCGGCACATAAGGGCGTTTACGCCCGTCTTCGACGGGCTATGGCCGGCCATGACACATCACTTCTTCTTCCTGCCCGACCAATAAACCGTCATCTGCGAGCCGTCGCCGCCGCCGATGCCGTGCTTGGTCGCATCCTCGAAGCCGGCGAGCGCCGCCTTGGTGGCGAGCATATCGGCGCCCTTGGCTTCGCCGGTCTCCACCATGGTGCGCAGGTCCTTCAGACCATTGGCGATGCTGAAGGTGGTCGGCCCCGGATCGCGGCCTTCCAGCATGGCGACGATCATGTCGGCGCGCGCGCCCAGCGCTTTGTTGGCGCCGTTGCTCTCGACGAACAGTTCAAGCAGCCGTTTCGGCTCCCAGCCCACATCGCGCGCAATCGCGAAAGCCTCGCCATAAGCCTGCCAGGCCACCATCAGCGGCAAATTGATGGCGAGCTTCATGGCCGCGCCGGCGCCGACCGGCCCGCAATGCTCGACCTTGCGGCAAAGCTGTTCGAGGATCGGGCGCGCGCGCGCGGCGTCGGCGGCCTCCGCGCCCATGAGCCCGAGCAGCTTGCCCTGCCGCGCCGGCGCGGTTGAGCCGCCCACCGGGCATTCGACAAAAGCCGCGCCTTGTGCGCGCACCTTTGGCGCCAGGTCGATGGTGGCGCTCGGCGGCAAGGTGCTCATGTCGATGAACAGCTTGCCTTTGACGTCGCCCGACAGCAGCCCATCCGGCCCGCTGTAAACCGCGTCGATTGCGGCCTTGTCGGTGAGCATCGTGATCACCGCATCGCAGGCTTGCGCCAGCGCCGCCGGCGTCGCCGCGGCTTTGGCGCCGGCCGCAACGAGCGGCTTTTCCTTGTCGGGCGAGCGATTCCACACGGTGACCTGTTGGCCCATTTCCAACAGGCGCGCGGCCATCGCCGCGCCCATGGCACCGAGACCTGCAACTCCGATCTGCATGCTTCCTCCTGACGCTTAAATTTTGCCGGCGACGATAGGCGATCGCGCGCGCGCATGAAAGCACGATAAGCGAAGCCCCACTCGACAGAGCGGGGCACGAGCGCCTAAGAGGGAAAATGCGCCGCACGCATTCGCGCGAAGAACTTTCATCGGGAGAACAAGGAATGGCCAAGGCCAGGAAAACAAAAGGCACGGTCGGGGTGATCGGCCTCGGCATCATGGGCGGCGCGTTCGCTCGCAATCTGGCCGCCGCCGGCTGGCGCGTGATCGGCTTCGACATCAGCCTGCCGCGCCGCCGCGAAGCGGAACGCGCCGGGGTCGAAATCGCCAAGAGCGCCGCCGAAGTCGCAGGCAAAGCGCCGACCGTACTGCTGAGTCTGCCCAAGCCGCAGGCGCTCATGGACGTCGCGCGCGAGATCGCGGCGGCCAAGCTGAAAAGCAAAGTCGTCGTGGAAATGAGCACCTTCGCAATTTCAGACAAGGAAAAAGCCGAGCGCGTGTTCGCCAAGGCCGGCCACACTTTGCTCGACTGCCCGGTGAGCGGCACCGGCTCGCAGGCGGCGGCGCGCGATCTCGTGTTTTATGCGAGCGGCGATTCCAAGGCGATCCGCAAGCTCGCCCCCATGTTCGAGGCGTTCGGCCGCAAGGTTTACGACGTCGGCGCCTTCGGCAACGGCAGCAAGATGAAATATGTGGCGAACCTGCTGGTCGCCATCAATAACGTGGCGAGCGCGGAAGCCATGGTCCTGGGCATGAAGGCCGGGCTACCACCGCAGCTTATTTTCGATCTGGTGAAAGCCGGCGCCGGCAACTCGCGCGTGTTCGAGTTGCGCGCGCCGATGATGGTGAAGGGCAATTACAAGGACGTCACCATGAAGATCGACGTGTGGGACAAGGATATGCAGGTGATCGGCGACTATGCCCGCAAGATCAAGGTACCGACGCCGATGTTCGACGCGTCCAAGCCCGTCTATCTGAAGGCGATGAAGACCGGTTACGGCAACCAGGACACGGCATCGGTTTGCGCCGTGCTCGAAAAAGCCGGCAAGGTAAAGCGCGCCCGCGCAAAGCGTGTGGGCAAACGCTGATCGCGGCCCGCCCGCGCGCGGTTCCACATTAACGGCCCGGGGCATGAACAGCCCCGGGCCTTTTCTTTTTTCGCGCATGTTGGGACGCGCGGACGCGGACGCAGCATAAATTTCGCGCAAGTTCACGCTGCTGCGATTTTGGGCGTTCCCTTCCGCGCAAGCTCAGGTAAGCTCACCTGAAAGCCTTCGAACAAAATCAGAAGGACCAGGGGGGAATGAATACGCAGTTCTGGCTCGTCCAGGCCTTCAACGGCGTTTCTTACGGCGCGTTGCTGTTTCTCGTCGGCAGCGGCCTGTCGCTGATCTTCGGCGTGATGCGCATCGTCAATCTGTCGCACGGCGCCTACTTCCTGTGGGGCGGCTATATCGCGCTGTCGGTGATCTGGGCGACCGGGTCGTGGACCTTGTCACTGCCGGTGGCCGCGCTCGCGGTGGCGCTGATCGGCGTCGCGATGGAGCGTTTGTTTCTGCGCTCGGCCGGGCTGGAATGGTTGCGCAATGCAATCATCTCCCTCGGCGTCGGCGTGCTTGCCAATCTCGCCATCTCCGCGCGCTGGCCGGACCTGATCGGCGGCGGCTGGACGCAGTTCATCGTGCTGAGTGTCTTCGCGACGCTCGTGGCCTATGGCCTGTTCAGCCGCATCTCCGTGGTGCCGATCGACAACGACGTGCTGCGGCAGGTCTTGCTCACGGTCGGATTTGCCTTCCTGTTTCAGCAAGGCGCGCTCGATATCTGGGGCGGCAATAATATGGATATCAATCCGCCCGACGCGCTCACCCAGAGCGTCGTGGTCGGCGGCATCTATTTCCCGCTCTACCGCGTGTTCATGATCGCGATGGCACTGGTGATCGGCGTTGCGCTCTGGCTCGCGATGGAGAAGACGCGCATGGGCGCGGCGGTGCGCGCCACCGTCGACGATGCGCAGATGGCGCGCGGCGTCGGCATCGACACCAACCGCATCTCGATGTTCATCTTCGCGCTCGGCGCCTTTCTCGCCGCGCTCGGCGGCGTGATCGGCGGCGCCTTCCTCGGCATCTATCCGGGGCTCGATTTCGAGATGCTGCCGCTCGCCTTCGCAGTCGTCATCATCGGCGGCATGGGCTCGCTCGGCGGCGCCGCCATCGGCGCACTGGCGGTCGGGCTTGCCGATAATTTCGGCAAGGCGCTGTTCCCCGAGGTTTCCTATTTCACCCTGTACGCGCCGATGGTGCTGATCCTCGCGATCAAGCCGACCGGCCTGTTCGGACGCGAGTGAGCGGCACGCCATGGTCGGTTCGAAAACCAAGATTGTGGCGGTTGCGGTCGCGTTGCTCGCGCTCGCCTATATCGTGCCGCATTCGGGCTCGTTCGTGGTGCTGTTGGCGACGCGCGCCATGGCCTTCGCCATCCTGGCCATGAGCGTCGATCTGTTGCTCGGCTATACCGGGCTGTCGTCGATGGGCCAGGCCGCCTATTTCGGGGTCGGCGCCTATTTGACCGCCGTGCTGGCGACCAAATTCCATTTCGGCCTGGGCTGGGATTTCTGGCTTGTGGTGATATTGGGCATGTTGATCGGTGCGGCCTTGGCGGCACTGTTCGGACTGTTCGCGATCCGCGCCAGCGGCGTCTATTTCCTGATGATCACGCTGGCGCTCGGACAATGCGTGTGGGGCCTGGCCTATCGCTGGAATTCGCTCACCGGCGGCGACAATGGCATCAATCTCAGCAGCCGGCCCAATTTCGGGCTCGACCTGACGAACGAGGTGACTTTCTTCTATCTCGTCTTCGGCTTTTTCGCGGCCTCGATGCTGGTCTTGTACGTGCTGGTGCGCTCGCCCTTCGGCCGCAGCCTCGCCGGCATCCGCGAGCGCGAACTGCGCATGAAGATCCTCGGCTACAATACCTGGCTGCATAAATACATTGCGTTCATCATTGCCGGCGCCTTCGGCGGGCTGGCCGGCGTGTTGTGGGCGCACACCAACGGTCACGTCAGCCCGGAAACCGTGGTGCTGACGACTTCGGTCGATTCACTGCTCATGGTCGTGCTCGGCGGCGCCGGCACGCTGGTCGGCGCACCGATCGGCGCGGCCATTGTGTTCGGCCTGCGCGAATACCTCTCAACGCTGGTGCCCTGGTGGCAGTATGCGCTGGGCGGCGTCTATGTGCTGACCATCCTTTATCTGCCGACGGGTCTGATGGGCATACCCGCCAGGCTTCGCCAGAGATTCGTAACCGACAACAAAAAAGAAGCTCAATCAAAGCTCGCACAGGAGGAACTGGCATCCGAGCCTTCCTGAGATTGGGAATGAGGAAGGCGACAACAAAAAGGGAGGACTGACAATGACGAACACGCTCAGGCAACGGCTCGCGCCGGTGCTGATCGGCGGCGGCCTCGCGCTTGGCTTGGCAGCGCCGGCCGGCGCGGAAGAGCTGCGCATCGGCTTCATCGCGCCGATCACCGGCATCTTCGCGCAAGTCGGCAAGGACATGGAGAACGGCTTCCAGCTTTATCTCGACCAGCACGGCGGCAAGCTCGGCGGCGTCCCGGTGAAGTTCATCGTCGAGGACAATCAGGGCAAGCCGGACACGTCGGTCACCAAGGCCAAGAAGCTCGTGCTCTCCGACAAGGTGAACATGTTCATGGGCGGCCTGCTCGCCTCGACCGGCTACGCGCTCGCGCCGGTCAGCACGCAGGAAAAGACCATCTACATCTCCTCGGTCCCGTCGGCCGACGATCTCACCCAGCGCCAGCTCGACAAATATCCCTATTTCATCCGCACGAGCTGGACCTCGTCGCTGCCCAACCACCCGCTCGGACAATGGGCCTGCGACCAGGGCTACAAGACCGCCGTCACCATCGCCGCCGACTACGCCTTCGGCTACGAATCGACCGGCGGCTTCCAACGCGCCTTCGAAGCCTGCGGCGGCAAGGTGATCCAGAAAATCTGGCCGCCGCTCGGCACCAAGGACTTCGGGCCCTACATCCCGACCATCAAGGCGAATGCCGACATGATCTACACCGTCATGGTCGGCCCGATGTCGCTGCAATTCCCCAAGCAGTTGCGCGGCTCCGGCAACAAGAAGCCGATCGTGGCCGGCGGCACCAGCTATGACGAATTCGCCCTGCCCTTCATGGGCGACGAAGTTATCGGCGACGTCTCCTCGCTGCACTACAGCGCCGCGATCCAGACGCCGGAGAACGAAGCCTTCGTGAAGGCCTACCGTGCCAAATACGGCAAGGTGCCGTCGTATTATTCCGAGAACAACTATACGACCGCGATGTGGATCGACGAGGCGATGAAGAAGGCGGGCGGCAAATTCCCCGGCGCCGAGCAGTTCATCAAGCTGATGGCGGGGATCAAGCTGAACGCCCCGCGCGGGCCGGTCGAGCTCGACGACATGCGCAATCCGATCGAGAACGTCTACATCAAGAAGGTCGAGAAGACCAAGATGTTCGGCTATCCGAAGGACGAGCTGTGGAACGTCGTGATCAAGACCTATCCGCACGTCAGCCAGTTCTGGACCTTCGGCAAGGACGCGTTCCTCAAGCAGCCGGTCTATAGCCGCGACTTCCCGCCCTGCAAGTTCTGCGAATAACAGACGACGCCGGGACCTGCGCGCGCAGGCCCCGGCACCTCGCTTAAAGCCACAAGGAACTGCGCGTGAGCACCGAGACAATCAACGGCGGCGTCCCCGTTCTCGAACTGAAGGCGTTGTGCAAGAGCTTCGGCGGCTTGCAGGCGACGCGCAGCGTCTCGTTCCGGGTGATGCCGGGCGACCGCAAGGCCATCATCGGCCCGAACGGCGCCGGCAAGACCACGCTGTTCAATCTCATCACCGGCATCTACCCGGCAACATCCGGCCAGATCCTGCTGTTCGGGCAGGATGTGACGAAATGGCCGAGCCATCGCCGCACCGCGATGGGCATGGCGCGCACCTTTCAGGTCACCAGCCTGTTTCCGGGCCTGACCGTGCTCGACAATGTGCTCTTGGCGATCAAGGGACTGCGCCCGACCAAATTCGTCATGTGGCGTTTCCTGTCATCCTATCGCGACGTCTACGACAAGGCCTACAGCCTGCTCGATCAGGCCGGCTTTCTCGATCGCAAGGACACCGAAGTGCGCAACCTCTCGCATGGCGAGCAGCGCCAGCTCGAGATCGTGCTCGGGCTGGCCAGCGATCCGCAGATCCTGCTGCTCGACGAGCCGGCGGCGGGGCTCTCGTCCGGCGAGTCGGTGGAGATGACGCGCTTCCTGATGAAGCTCGACCCCAAGCTCGCGATCCTTCTGATCGAGCACGACATGGACGTGGTGTTCGACGTCGCCTCGGAAATCTCGGTGCTGCATTTCGGCGAGGTGCTGGAGACCGGCACACCACAGCAGATCCACACCAGCGCGAAGGTGCAGGAAATCTATCTGGGGACGGATTGATGCACACGGCATGGACCTTCCACCTCCCCTCCCCCCGCGCGCTCTTGCGCGTGGCGGGGAGGGGTCGGGGGTGGGGGGCAACAGCATCGGTCGCAATCGCAAAGCGCCCCCCCCCCCCCCTAAC
>DASZQT010000288.1:0-1930 GCA_035549515.1 Pseudolabrys sp.
CCCTCGTCGAATTTCAGGTCGGCCTCGTCCACCTTCAACATATGCGCCGCCAGCGCGCGCGCTTTGGCGATGATCTTCTCGTTCGCCATGTGGAAGGCCGAGCCCGCCATGGTCATCGAACGCGAGCCGCCGGTGCCTTCGCCATAGGCGACCGCATCGGTGTCGCCTTGGATATAATGCACGTCATTGGGATTGAGCCCGAGCCGGTCGCTGACGAGCTGCTTGAACACGGTCTCGTGGCCCTGGCCCTGGCTGTTCGAGCCGGAGAAGATGGTGGCGGCGCCGGAGCGGTCGAAGCGCACCTCCGCCCCTTCGGTCGAGGGCGCGCCGGCGCGCTCGATGGTGTTGGACAGGCCGAAGCCGCGCAGCTTGCCGCGCTTGTGCGATTCCGCCTTGCGCGCGGCGAAGCCCTTGGCGTCCGCCATCTCGAGCGCGAGGTCCATGTTCTTCTCGAACTCGCCGCTGTCGTAGATGAAGGTCAAGCCCGTCTTGAACGGCATGGCGTCGGGGGAAATGTAATTGCGCCGGCGCAGTTCGATCGGGTCGATCGCCAGCTCGCGCGCGGCGAGATCGACCATGCGCTCGATCACGAAGGCGGCCTCGGGGCGGCCGTTGCCGCGATAGGGCCGCATCGGATTGGTGTTGGAGAACACCGCCGTAATGTCGACATGGATCGAGGGCGTGCGATAGACGCCGGCGAGCGTGCCGGCATTGAAGATGAAGGCCGGCATGGCGCTCTGCAAATAGGCGCCGACCGCCACGGTATTCGTCACCCGCATGGCCAGGAAATGGCCGTCCTTGTCGAGCGCGAGTTCGGCCGTGGTGACGTTGTCGCGCGCCTGCGCGTCGGACAGGAAGGCTTCCGTGCGCGTGCTCATCCATTTCACCGGCCGGCCGGTGACCTTGGACGCGAGCAGCACCAGCGCCGCCTCCGGGAAGATCGGCGATTTCATGCCGAAGCTGCCGCCGGTGTCGCCGGTGACGATGCGCAGCGCGCTTTCCGGCACGCCGATGACCTTGGCGAGATCGGCGCGGATCGGATGCGGGCGCTGCAGCGCATTGTAGAGCGTGTAGTGGCCGGCGGCGGCGTCGTAATCGCCGACCGCGCCGCGCGGCTCCATGCTGGCGGCGGTGACGCGATTGATGACGAAGTGACCCTTGACCACATGCGCGGCCTTGCCGAACGCGGCGTCGGTCGCCGCCTTGTCGCCGATCAGTTCGACGAAACAGATATTGTCGGGCGCGTCGGCCCACACGCGCGGGGCGCTGGGCTTGGCGGCCTCGGCGGTCGCGGTGACCGCGGGGAGTTCTTCGTAATCGACCGCGATCGTCTCGGCCGCGTCCATCGCCTGCGCAATGGTCTCGGCGACGACAAAGGCGACATAGTCGCCGACCCAGCGCACATGGGTATCGGCCAGGATCGGGTAGCGCGGCTTGTAGCTCGCCGAACCGTCGCGGCGCTTGAGTCCGCCGGGGACGGGGAGATCGCCATAGCCGTTGGCCTTCACGTCGGCCGCGGTGAGCACCGCGAGCACGCCGGGCGCGGCCTTGGCCGCCGCGGTGTCGATTGCGCGGATGCGCGCATGCGCATGCTGCGCGCGCACCACCACGCCATGCGCCATGCCGGGCAGTTTCAGATCGTCGACATAGTGCCCGCCGCCGCGCACGAGACGCGGGTCCTCGAAACGCGACACGCCTTGACCGATGGCGAATTCACCCATGATGCCTGCCTGATTATTGGGATTTCAAAACTTGACCCGTCATCCTGAGGTGCGAGCGAAGCGAGCCTCGAAGGATGACGGCCGAGGGGTCGGGGCCGTCGCCCTTCGAGGCTCGGCCTCCGGCCGAGCACCTCAGGGTGACGGGGTGAGGTTGGAATCTATTTCATGGACTTCAGCATCTCCGCCACGCGCGGCGCGAAATAAGTGAG
>DASZQT010000289.1:0-11232 GCA_035549515.1 Pseudolabrys sp.
GACAGCTTGCTGGCGCGCGTGATCTCGGCGAGCGCATCGGCGAGCGCGCCGCGCACGGACGCGGCAAGCGGGCCGGGCCGGGCGAGCAGGCGCGGGCCGGTCGCCGGGGTGAAGGGCACGGCGACCTGGAGCTTCGGGTAATAGTCGCCGCCGGCGCGCTCGAAAGCGTCCGCCCAGCCGTGATCGAACACGTACTCGCCGCGCGAGTGGCTCTTCAAATAGCAGGGCGCGGCCCCCACCAACTCGCCTGAGGCGGTCTCGGCCAGCAGATAGCGCGGCTGCCAGCCGGTGCGAGCGCCGACTGAATGCGACTGTTCAAGAGATGACAGAAAATCATGTGAAACGAATGGGTTACTGACTTGTCCTCCTGTTGATAATTTTGGGGACAAGTTGCCCTCAAGCTCAGGCTCAGCAAGTTCAAGCATCGCTTCAATTGGATCGGCCGCCGGATCGCCGGCCGCGCAGGCATCCCAGGCCGCCGGCGAAACCTCGGCCAGCGATTGCGCGATGCGGATGCGGAGTTCGAGGTCGGTCATCGGGGTTTTCTAGGTGAAGTTTAAGCCGAAATTGGCGCGCACGGCAGTCGCTGGCCGCAACCGCGTCATGCGAACCTCAGGGCCGCCAGCCTTCGAAGATCATCTGGTCGGCCCAGCGCAAAGCACATCGCCGGTCCGCCTCGCTGCGCACCGTCCAAGTCAGGAGCGGCAAGCCGAAGAGGCGACGCGCGATCAGCGGGACGGCGGCCGGCAGGTCCTTGACCGAGTAGGCGACGAAATGAGGGCGCGTGCGCGGCGCATGCAGCAGGAAAGCCATGCCGCGCTTGTCGGCGGCCGACAGTTTTGCCCATTCGGAATGCCGGTAATGGCGTTCGGCAACGATGCCGCGCGTCAGTCCGGGCGCGATCGAACGCAGCGCTTCGATCATGGCCGGGTCGAACGACATGACAGCCACGGGGCCGGCATAGTTCGCCAGCACGTTCGCCGTGCGCTTAACGAGCCGACGGTCGCCGTTAAAGTGACTCTTGAGCTCGATCATCAAGGTCGCGCGGCCGGCGACCAGATCGCACAGTTCGCTTAGCGTCAGAATACGGTCTGCGCTGGCCTTAAAGTGCACCGCCTTGAGTGCCGACGCGCTCATGTCGGCGAGCCGGCCCTGGCCTTCGGTCAGGCGGTCGAGCGCATCGTCGTGATGCACCATGGCTTCGCCATCCGCGCTAACCTGCAGGTCGCATTCGATGCCGTAACCGCCGGCGATCGCCGCGGAAAAGGCGCTGGCCGTGTTCTCGATCACGGCCGCCGACGCGTCGTGCAGCCCGCGATGGGCAATCGGTCGCGCCGTGAGCCAATCGAGACCGGCCATCGCGGTTCACGTCACCTCGAACATCCCTTCGACCTCGACCGCCGCATCGGCCGGCAGCGCCGATACACCGATGGTGGAGCGGGCATGGCGGCCTTTGTCGCCGAATACTTCGACCATCAGGTCGCTGGCCCCATTCATGACCTTGGCGCCGTCGGTGAAGCCGGGCGTGGAATTGATGAAGCCGCCGAGTCGCACCACGCGCGTGACCTTGTCGAGATCGCCGAGCGCGGCCTTGACCTGCGCCAGCAAATTGATGGCGCAGGCGCGCGCCGCCCTTTGCCCGTCCTCGACCGAGACACCGCCGCCGAGTTGGCCCTTGGCCACCAGTTTGCCGTCGGCGCCGAAACAGATCTGGCCCGACACGACGAGCATGGTACCGCTGCGCACGCTCGGCACGTAATTGGCGATGGGCGCGGCCGGCGTCGGCAGCGCGATTGCGAGGGTGGCGAGCTTGGCTTCGACCGTTCCGGCCATGGCGGGCTCCGTCGTTGGGTCATGCAATTCCAGGCGCCGATCCTTGACGGATTGGCGGTCGGCGCGCAAGCGCACCCGGGCCGGCATTGCTGCGAAGCGATCCGGCCTCTATCTTGCCCAGATCATGCCCCTTGTTTGAGTCTCACAAGGCTCAAGCATCGGGGCAGAGAGGTCGGCAAGCGCCATGAAAAGTCTCGCCAAATCACGCAGGTTCCTCGCGCCGCTCTTCGCCATCGGTATTTCCGCCACGGGCCTGCAAGCCTCCGTGCAAGCTCAACCGGGCGCCGGACAGGCGGGCGCCGCGACGGTATTCCTGGCGCCGCACCGCGCGGTTTACGATCTCAAGCTCGCCAAGTCGCACGGCGCGCGCAGCATCGAGAGCGTGCGCGGCCGCATCCTGTACGATTTTTCCGGTAACGCCTGCGACGGCTACGCCCTCAAGTTCCGCCAAGTGTCCGAGCTCGATTCGGGCGAGGGCAAGGCCGCACTCAGTGACCTGCGCTCCACCACCTGGGAGGACGCGGCCGCCAGGAAATTCCGCTTCGAGTCGGAAAACTTGCTCAACGACGAGACCACCGATTCGGTGACCGGCGAGGCCGATCGCAGCAACAGCGCGGTGGCGATCAACCTGAGCAAGCCGAGCGCAAAGACCTTTACCGTGCCGGTCGGCGCGGTGTTTCCGACCGAACATATGCGCCGCATCATCGAGGCCGCGCGCGCCGGCAAGACCATCCTTGATTTTCCGGTCTATGACGGCTCCGAAAGCGGGGAGAAGTTTTTCCAAACGCTCACGGTGATCGGGCGGCCGATCGCGCCGGGCGAAAAGCCGCCGGGCGATGCGGCTGCGAAAGTACCGGAGCTTGCCCATCTCACGCGCTGGCCGGTGACGGTGAGCTATTTCGAGCACAAGGACGCCAAGGCCGAGCAGAAGGGCGAACAGACGCCGGTCTATTCCATCGGCTTCGAGCTCTACGAGAACGGCGTCTCGCGCGCGCTCACGCTCGACTATAGCGATTTCAGCATCTCGGGCGAGATGACGTCGCTCGACATGAAGAAGGTCAAGCCTTGCCGTTGACGGCGGCGCGCCGAAGAAGCCGATTACAATAAGCCGACGAACAGTTCGGGAGCGCGCGCGGGCATTCGCGTCTCGCGCGCGGCGATTGCGCGCCACACCTGCGTGTAACGGTATCGATATGCGCAACGCGCAAAATATACGCGCCTTGCCGGAACATCTTCGGTCGCAGACATTTAGTGGCTCCGAGGACGCGGGTCGGGTAGCTCCTAAGGAGAAGACAATGTCCAAGATAGTCGCAGCAGGCGTCGCTGCTTTGTTCGTTGCCGTTTCGGCTCCCTCGTTTGCGCAAACCGCGTCGTCCGATTCGATGGGGCACTTCAGCGCCGCGGATTGGCAGAAGCTGACCGATACGCGCATCAACCTGGTCAAGGCGGCCCTGCAGCTCACGCCGGAGCAGGAGAAGCTCTGGCCCGCGGTCGAGAAGGCGATCCGCACCCGGGCGGAGCACCGGAAAACCCGCATCGAGAATTTGGCGCAAGCGATGGCGGGTGAGGGCGGCCTCGCCGAAGCGATCCGCAAGCAGCCGATCGAGGCGATGCAAAGGCGCGGCGAAAACCTGATCCAGCGCGGGACCGACCTGAAGAACCTCGCCGAGGCCTGGCAGCCGCTTTATCAGACCCTGAAGCCGGATCAGAAGCAGCGGATGGCCGTGCTCGGGATCAGCGTTCTGCACGCGGTCGGCAGCGCCGTCGAGCGCCGCCGCTGGCTGGAGCAGGAGAGCTCCGAGGACTAAGGCGCTGCCGAATTTGTAGCGGTCCCGGGTCTGCGGCGCATCGTTGCATGTTACGCCGCGCCCGGGACATGCGGCCCTCAATCCTCTTCGATCGCCAAGCCCTTTACCACGGCGTCGCGCCCGAATTTCGAGCGCAGTTTGTCGACGGCGTGCTCGGCCTGCGCTTCGCGGCGGCCGAGCAGGTCGGCGAGGTCGTCGTCTCCGCTCGCCTCCACCAGATTACTCACGCCGATGCCGATCAGCCGGAAGCGCGTGGCGCCGACTTCATGGCGCAGCAGGTCGCGTCCGGCCGCGAAAATGCGCGAGGCGAGCTGAGTGGGATGCGAGAGCGCGCGGGCGCGCGTGCGCAGTTTGAAATCCGCGCTTTTGAGCTTGAGCGTCACGGTTGCGCCGGCGAGCGCATTGCTCTTGAGCCGGTGCGAGACTTTTTCAGTCAGCTCCCACAAGGTCTGTTCGAGCGGACGGAATTCGCCGATGTCGCGCTCGAACGTGGTCTCCGCCGATATGCTCTTGGTCTCACGTTCGGGATCGACGCGGCGCTTGTCGATGCCGCGCGCAAGATGCCAGAGCCGCGAGCCTTCCTCGCCATAACGGCGCGCCATCTCGCGCTCGTCGGCGCGCTGCAAATCGGCGATCAAGCGATAGCCGTCGGCGGCGAGCCGTGATGCGCTCGCATTCCCCACGCCATAGATGAAGCCGACCGGCTTCTCCGCCAGGAAGGCGGGCGCTTCGCTCACACCCAGGACCGCGAAGCCGCGCGGCTTGTCCAGGTCGGAAGCGATCTTGGCGAGGAATTTGTTGGCTGACAGCCCGACCGAAATGGTGATCGCGAGCTTGCGCTCGACCTCGCGCGCGAAACGCGCCAGCACGCGCGCCGCACTCATGCCATGCAGCCGCTCGGTGCCGGTGAGATCGAGGAAGGCCTCGTCGATCGACAAAGGCTCGACCTGCGGTGTCAAAGCCAGCATCATCTGCCGCACCTCGCGGCCGACGCCGGCATATTTCGCCATGTTCGGCTTCACCACCACCGCTTGCGGACAGCGCCGCAGCGCCTCGAACATCGGCATGGCCGAGCGCACGCCATAGGTGCGTGCGACGTAGCAGGCGGTGGCGACCACGCCACGCTTGCCGCCGCCGACGATCACCGGCTTGTCGGTGAGCGACGGATCGTCGCGCTTCTCGATGGTTGCATAGAAGGCATCGCAATCGACATGGGCGATGGAAAGGGTGTCGAGTTCCGCGTGGCGCACGAGCCGCGGCGAGCCGCAGGCCGGGCAGCGCCGGCTTTGATCCGGCGCATCGGCCAGGCAATCGCGGCAGAAGGCGCTCACGGCACCGCGCGCTCCCAGGGTGTGCCGCCGAGCGCGGCGTGGGCGCGCGCGATGTCGGCCGGATCGATGGCGGATTCGGCGGCGAAGGCGGTCACCAGGCGCTCGTCACCGACCAGATAATCAAGGACTCCCGTCAAGAATCCGGGTTCGCGTGCGGCCGCGCGGATTTCGCCCGGCCCGATGCCGGTAACGGCGAGAAATCGCCCGAGCCGGTCGCCGTCCGCGGCGATAAAGCTAAGCGCTTGAATCGCCAGTTCTTCCGCCGCCTGCGCCGTCATCCTACCGCGCGCTTTCTGCAATCGGATTTGCCTTTCCGTAATGAATCGGAACTACGCTCTTTTCCCGATCATGCCCGATGGCGCGTGCGGTTGCGATTCCGCCAGTATGGGTGGGCGCAGCCTTGGGGAAAAAGGGGCGGGGCAATGGCGAAGACCGTCCTCATCGTGGAGGACAACGAGCTCAATATGAAGCTCTTCCACGATCTCCTGGAGGCGCATGGCTATCGCACGATCGGAACCCGCAACGGGATCGACGCCCTCGGGCTCGCCCGCCAGCATCGGCCCGACCTGATCCTGATGGACATACAATTGCCGGAAGTGTCCGGCCTTGAAGTGACCAAATGGCTCAAGGACGATCCCGATCTGAAGGCGATCCCGGTCGTTGCGGTGACCGCCTTCGCCATGAAGGGCGACGAGGAGCGCATCCGCGAGGGGGGGTGCGAGGCCTATCTTTCGAAGCCGATTTCGGTCGCGAAATTCATCGAGACCGTGCGGCGTTTCCTGGGGCCGGCGTAATCGTAGTGGTGCAGATATGAGTGCTCGCGTCCTGGTGGTCGACGACGTGCCGGCCAATGTGAAGCTCCTGGAAGCGCGGCTGACGGCGGAATATTTCGATGTCGTCACGGCCTATAGCGGCGCCGAGGCGCTCGCGCTGTGCGAGCGCGCCGAATGCGACCTCGTGCTGCTCGACGTGATGATGCCGGACATGGACGGCTTCGAGGTCTGCCGCAGGCTCAAATCGAACATGGCGACCCATCACATCCCGGTGGTGATGGTGACCGCGCTCGATCAGCCCTCCGACCGTGTACGCGGGCTGGAAGCCGGCGCCGACGATTTCCTCACTAAGCCGGTGACCGATGTCGCCTTGATCTCGCGCGTGCGCTCGCTGGCGCGGCTGAAGATGGTGACCGACGAATTGCGCATGCGCGCGATCACCACCAAGGAGATCGGCATTCGCAGTCCCGAACGCGACGCCATCGCGGAGACCGGGCGCAACGGGCGCGTGCTCATCGTCGACGACCGGGCTTCATCCTACGAGCGGCTGGTGGCGACGCTGCAGAAGGAGCACACCGTCGACGTCGAGACCAATCCCGCCGACGCGCTCTTCCATGCAGCCGAAGGCAATTACGACACCCTGATCGTGTCCCTGTCACTGGCGAATTTCGACGGGCTCAGGCTGTGCAGCCAGTTGCGCTCGCTTGAGCGCACCCGCAACGTCCCGGTGCTGGCGGTATCTGAGCCGGAAAACACCGCGCGGCTCGCGCGCGGGCTGGAAATCGGCGTCAACGACTACCTGATGCGGCCGATCGACCGCAACGAAATGCTCGCGCGCGTGCGCACGCAGATCAAGAAGAAGCGCTACACCGAGCGGCTGCGCGACAATGTGCAATTGTCGATCGAGATGGCGATCACCGACGGCCTCACCGGGCTGTTCAACCGCCGCTACATGGAAACGCATCTCGCGGCGCTGGTCGAGCAGGCGGGCGCGCGCGGCAAGCCGATCGCGCTGTTGATCCTCGACATCGATTACTTCAAGTCGGTCAACGATTGCCACGGCCACGACGCCGGCGACGACGTGCTGCGCGAATTTGCCCTGCGCATCCGCAAGTCGATCCGCAATATCGACCTGGCCTGCCGCTATGGCGGCGAGGAATTCGTGGTGGTGATGCCGGAGACCGACATGGCGGTGGCCACGATGGTGGCCGAGCGGCTGCGCCGGCGCATCGCCAGCGAGCGCTTCGCGATCCAGAACGGCGCCAACGAGCTCGACGTGACGATCTCCATTGGCATCGCCGCCCTTGGGCTTGCCCCCGACGACGCGGCGGCCATGCTCAAGCGTGCCGACCAGGCGCTCTATCGCGCCAAGCGCGACGGTCGCAACCGCGTGGTGCCCGACGCGGCCTAAAGCCGGCAGGCGCCCCCCGGATTCGCGGAGACTGAGTCGCGGCCAGGCTCTGGGCGCGCGTGTTTTTCCTGCAAATTCAGGGACTTAAAAAGCTGTTTGGCGGGGCCGGGGGGCTTGGTCTAACCTGCCGGCGACGATATTCGGGTGCGCGGCGAGCCATTTTGCCGGCGGCTGCGGCGGCCCGAAGCGGCAATCCCATACCCTACCGATGTCCAGGTCCGCCGCATCTCCTGGGTCCGTAGGGTTCGGCCGGCCGGCGGCGGTGCGAGTGGCCTCCTCATGACACCGTTTCCGGCCGGCCACCTCGCTTTTCCGGTCGGCGCCGGTTTTATGAGGCGCGAATTTAAGGCCGGACGATGGTCCAGCCCTTTTCGGCCAGTTCCATCAAGGTCACCACGCCGGCCGGGACGCGCTCGGCATTGTCGACCAGAGGCGGCTCCTTGCCTTCGGCGCGGGTCATCGACTCCAGCGTATTCTCGCAGGCGTCGAAGCTCACATTCGGCATGCCGTCCTTGAACGACTTCAGGCGCGTCAGTACCGGCGACTTGTCGGCCCGCAGCATGTTGAGGCCGGCATTGAAGGCGACGATGCGGATTTCAACCTCGTCACCCTTTTCCGAATAATAGCGCGACACATTGGCCGCGACATTGAGCACGGCGTTCATTTTGGCAGCGTCGCCATCGCTGATTTGCAGGGCCAGACGATGCGTCTGCCCCGCCTGGGCCGAACCGAGCGCAAGCGGTGCCAGCAGGATGACGGCAAACAGAGCGCGCAGCAGGGCAGTCATGGCGTTTCTCCCGGAAAGGCTTGTCGTGCCAAGCTAGGACATTTCGGGCGCGCTGAATATCGCCTCAAGACAATGTCATCGCGGCCCTTTAGGCGGCTACCGGACAACCCGCGAAAACGCGAAGGGCGCCCATGAGGCGCCCCTGGTCCATCCGGCGCGGCCGGCCGGTTACTTGATCTTCGATTCGCTATATTCGACGTGCTTCTTGGCGACCGGATCGTATTTCTTCTTCTTCATCTTGTCGGTCTGGGTGCGCGAATTCTTCTTGGTCACGTAGTAGTGGCCGGTGCCGGCGCTCGACACGAGCTTGATCTTGAGACTGATGGCTTTGGCCATGGGAACAGGTCCTCGAAACGGTAAACGGCGATTGGCTAAGGGGTGCCTTTGGCGCGGAAACTAGCGTCCAAAGGGCAAATGTCAAGAATTGCCGCCCTGCGGGCGTTTTACAGCAATTCCCGACGAAACTGCTGGTTTTCCATGAAATAGAGCGGCACCGGCAGGGAATGGGCCATGCCCGCCTTCACGCGCGCCAGAAGTTCCTCGAGCACGATGCCGGTGATGGTCGGCATATCGAGCTTGGCCGCCTCCGCGATCGGCACCCAGACGAGTTCCACCAGCTCGGAATCCGGCCCGACCACGCCTTCTATGGTGTGGGCGACCGCGGACGCGTCCGCCGTGAGAAACCGGCTATCGAAGCGCTTCGGCCGGCGCGGCGGCGTGATGGCACGGGCGATGAAATGGATCTGGCCGAGGTCGGGGTGGACCTTGGCCTTGGCGAATTCGGTCCAGATTTCGCCCGGTGTTTGCGGCGGCTCGTCGCGCTTGACCCCAAGCATCAGCCCGGTCTCTTCCGCCAGTTCGCGCACGGCGGCGAGCGCGAAGGCGCGTGGCAATTCGGGGCTTGCCATCCGTTCCAGCAGTTTCTGTTCGGTGTCGGGATGCAATTCGCTGACCGCGCTCATTTCGCGGTCGAGCGATTCGACGCGCCCGCCGGGAAACACGAACTTGCCCGGCATGAATTTGTGGCCGTGATGACGGCGGCCGAGCAGGACCTTCGGCGTCGTCCCGGAGCGGTCGATCAGCATGATGGTGGCGGCGTCGCGCGGCACGCTGTCGGGGTGCGATTGATCGCGCTCCTGCATGGTCATGCGCTCGGCGAACACTTTGGCCATGTCCTGTCCGGCGGGATCGTTCGTCTTCAGGTCGTCGCTCATCGTGCCTTCCGTTGCTTTCCACGTGTCCGGCCCGAAGACCGGAATTCCTGCCGCCGCCGTCCGGCGCGCATGGCGCGGCCGGGCCGGCCCTCCGACATAAGCTCAAATCGCAGCGCCCCGGCAACCGGGGCGGCTTCCACCAGTTTGACCGTCACGCTGTCGCCGAGGCGATAGGTCGTGCCGCTGTCGCGGCCGACCATGGCATGCGCCTTCTCGTCATAGGCGAAGTATTCATCGCCAATGGTGCGCGCCGGCACGAAACCGTCGGCGCCGGTCTCGTGCAATTTGACGAATATTCCGGCGCGGGTGACGCCGGCGATGCGGCCGTCGAAGGAAGCGCCGACGCGGTCGGCGAGATGGTGCGCGATCAGCCGGTCGGCGGTCTCGCGCTCGGCCAGCATGGCGCGCCGCTCGGTGGCGGAGATTTCGGCGGCGACTTCGGCGAGTGCTTTGGTATCGGTGGCCTCGGGCAGGGCGCCATGCCCGAGCCTGAGCGCGCGGATCAACCCGCGATGCACGATGAGATCGGCATAGCGGCGGATCGGCGAGGTGAAGTGCGCGTAGCGGCGCAGGTTGAGCCCGAAATGGCCGTAGTTTTCCGCCGCATATTCGGCCTGCGCCTGCGTGCGAAGAATTATTTCATTCACCAGAGGCTCGGCGTCGCGGCCCTTCATCATGTTGAGCACGCGGTTGAAGGCGGCAGGCTTGAGCGCGCCCGCCTTGGCAAAGTTGATGTCGAGCGTTTCCAGGAACTCGCGCAAGGCATGCACCTTCTCGAGCCCGGGCTCGTCATGCACGCGATAGATCAGCGGCACGCGCGCTTTCTCCAGCGTCTCGGCGGCGGCGACATTGGCAAGGATCATGCATTCCTCGATCAGCCGATGCGCCTCCAGCCGCTCCGGCCGTGCGATCCGGTCGACGGTGCCGTCGGCCTTCAAGAGGATCTTGCGTTCCGGCAGGTCGAGATCGAGCGGCTCACGCTCGTTGCGCGCATGGGCGAGGCGTTCATAGGCGGCGAAAAGAGGCACGAGGATCGGATCGACCAAAGGCTCGCTGTCCTCGTCGGGACGGCCGCTGATCGCAAGCTGTGCCTGCTCGTAGGACAGCTTGGCGGCCGAGCGCATCATGATGCGGTGAAAGGTGTGCGAGCGTTTGCGCCCGTCGGCGCCGATCACCATGCGCACGGCAAGCGCGGCGCGATCCTCGCGTGGGCGCAGCGAGCACAGGTCGTTCGAAATGCGCTCCGGCAGCATCGGCACCACGCGGTCGGGAAAATAGACCGAATTGCCGCGTACCAACGCTTCGCGGTCGAGCGCGGAGCCGGGCGTCACGTAATGCGCGACGTCGGCGATGGCGACGCTCAGGATGTAGCCGCCTTTGTTGTTGGCGGCTTCGTCCGGCGTCGCATGCACGGCGTCGTCGTGATCCTTGGCGTCGGGCGGATCGATGGTGACGAAGGGAACGCTGCGCCAGTCCTCGCGGCCGGCGAGTGTCGCAGGGCGCGCGGCCTCTGCGTCCCGCAGAGTCTCATGCTTGAATACATGCGGGATCGCATGGGCGTTGATGGCGATCAGGCTCACCGCGCGCTCGGAAGCGAGCGAGCCGAGCTTCTCAACGACGCGGCCGGTGGGCGGGCCATAGCGGGCGACGCGCCTTGTCTCGACCGCCACCAGATCGCCGTCTTGCGCCTCGTCGGTGGCGCCCGGCGGGATGACGATTTCCTTGCCGAGCATTTTCTTGTCGACCGGCTCCAGCCTTCCGCCGCCATGCGGGCCTTTGCGGAAAATGCCAAGCACGCGGTGCTTGGGATGGTCGATGATCTTGATGACGCGGCCGCGATGGCGGATGCCGGATTCTTCCTCGGTCTCCTCCACGCGCAGCAGCACGCGGTCGCCGAGCCCGGCGGCTTCGCCCGGACGCATCTTGCGCGGGACGTGAATGCGGATTTTCGGCGCCGGTCCATGCGCTTCCTCATCCCACTCGTCCGGCGTGGCGATGAGGTCGCCGTCAGAGTCCCGCGCGGTGACATCGGCCAGCACGGTGGAGGGCAGGGCGCCGGGATGGTGCAGCTTGCG
>DASZQT010000290.1:0-8953 GCA_035549515.1 Pseudolabrys sp.
ATCGCCGGCTTGGGCGCCGTCGGCCTTGAAGTCGCGCGCCGGCTGATCGATGGCGATGTGCCGGGGCTCACGCTTGCCGCCGTCGCGGTACGCAATGCCGAAAAGGCACGCGCGGCGCTCCCGCAGATCGGCGACATGATCGCCCTGCGCACGCCCACGACTCTCGCCGAGGATTGCGACATCGTGGTCGAATGCCTGCCGCCGGCGCTGTTCCGCGAGCTCGCCATCTCGGCGATCGACAAAGGCCGGCTGTTCGTGCCGCTCTCAGTCGCGCAGCTCTTGGAGAACGGCGACCTGATCGAGCGGGCAGTACAAACTGGCGCGCGAATCGTGGTACCGACCGGCGCGCTCATCGGGCTCGACGCCGTGCGCGCGGCGGCCGAAGGCACCATCCGTTCGGTCAAGATGGTGACGCGCAAGCCGCCCGCCGGACTCGAAGGCGCGCCTTATCTGCGCGAACGCGGCATCTCGGTCGCCGGTTTGCAGGAGCCGCTGATGGTGTTCGACGGCTCGGCGCGCGAAGGCGCGCGCGGCTTCCCGACCAATGTCAATGTGGCGGCGGCTTTGAGCCTCGCCGGCATCGGACCCGACCGCACCGAGCTTCAAATCTGGGCCGACCCGACAGTGACGCGCAACACGCACACCATCACGGTCGATGCCGACACAATGCGCTTCACGATGACGATCGAGAACGTGCCGTCGCAAAACCCGCGCACCGGCAAGAGCGTGGCGCCCTCGACCATCGCCGCACTGCGCGGCCTGGTGTCGACCTTGAAAGTGGGAAGCTGAGCGGTTTTGCGGCTATTTCGCCATGCCGCTGCGGCGACTGAGCAATTGCTCGATGCCTTCCGGATGGTCGATGAACTCCCGCAACTCGACCAGGCGGCCCTCGCGAAAACGTACAAAATCAGTGATGAACAATTCGATGACCTCGCCGTTTGAGCGGCGGCGCAGACGCGCCATAATTTCCACCGCCGCGGTGGCCCCATCCCCGATGATGACATGCGGGCGATACGACAAATGCTCGAACTCGGCCTGCACGGCGAGAATGGCGGCGCCGAGCGCGGCCTTGCCTTTCTGGCGCGGCTGCGGCGAAATAATATCGGACGGTCCGAATATGACGAAATCGATTTCGTCGTCGACATGGTCGAACACGGCTTCGAGCCGGCCGAGCATGTAGTCGCGACAAAGCTCGTGAATGCGTTGGCGCAAATTCTCCGCCAAATGTCCCTCCCTCGCGGCAGAGCCTGTTCGAGTTCCATCGGGAACTATAAATACGCCGAGGAAGCGTTAATTAATTTGATACGCATCAATGGTTGCATGCCGCGCCAGTTTAATTTTCACAACCGGCCACATCATTGTTGGGTCAATGCGACTGACGCATCAAGCCCCTGATCGTGCGCAATAGCTTCGCCAATTCGCGCCGCTGAGCGAGTGTTTCCGCTCGCGAGGTGGCGCGTGCCACCACCGGCGCCGGTTCCTCAGACCGCCGCACCTGTCTTGCGCGGGCAAGCAGCATTCTTTCGACATTCACGCTTGCTGCGGTGGGCATCGGCTGCTCCGTCCGGTCAATCGGTGCGGCTGACGGTCATCCGCCCTGATATGCAATTAACGGCGGAGGCGCCGATTTGTACTTTGACCTGCGTCAAAAAAATTGCCTCGGTGCGCCGAGCCCTCACACGCGCAGGAAAATCTTGCGTTGGTAGAGGTATCGCGCCAATGCAACCACAAAGATCAAGCCGACCAGAAAGCCCGCCAGCGCCCCGGTTCCGGGCGTCACGAGGCGATCGAGCAGGCTTCCGAAGTCGCCGCCGACCAGGCGGCTGGCCAAGGGCGCGAAGCCGACAATGCCGTTGAGGAAATAGAGCAGGATCGCGTTGGCGCCGATCCAGACAAACACCGTCGCCCAGCGCGTATAGCCCCAGACGTCGACGATCTGATACATGGCGCCGAGCAGCACCAGGCTCCATCCGCCGGCGACCAGCACGAAGGTGGAGGTCCAGATCGACTTGATGATCGGGAATTGCAACGCCCACAGATAGCCGGCGGCGATCATGACAATGCCGGCACCGATCAGCCACAACGTTTTCGCCTGCGGCGCGACCTTGTCGTTCTTCAACAAGAGGCCGGCCAGAATGCCGATCAAACAGGTGCCGATGGCCGGCAGCGTGCTCAACAGACCTTCCGGATCGCGCGTCTTGTCCCACAGCCGGCCGGGCAGAAATTGCCAGTCGATCCAATTGGCCAAATTAGCGTCGGGCGCGAACGAGCCGGCACCGATGCCGGGCACCGGCACGAATGTCATCAACGCCCAATAGCCGACCAGCAGCGTGACGAGCGCCGCCGTCAAGCCACGCCAGCCGAGATGCAGGAACAGCAACGATCCGAACAAATAACAGAGCGCGATGCGCTGCAGCACACCGAGCCAGCGGATCTCGTCCCAATGCCCGCTGATGCCGCCGTAGTAGATCAGCCCGAGCACATACAGGATGAGCGCCCGCCGCGCGATGCGGCCATAGGCGCCCGCCATGCCTTCGCGTTCGACCAACCGCGGCACTGACAAAGCAATCGCCACGCCCATAATAAAAATGAAGAGCGGGAAGATGAAATCGTAGAAGCGGAAACCGTCCCAATGCACATGCGTCATCTGGGTGCCGAGGAACGTGGCGACCGTCTCGAAGGCGCCGCCTTTGCCTTTCGCCATCTGCGCCAGCGCCAGCACGGCGCCGTCGCCGCCCAGGATCCAGATGAAGTTGAACCCGCGCAGCGCATCGAGCGAGGCGATGCGGCGCTGGGACTGGACGGCGAGCGGCATGTCGACATAGCGCATGGCAAATCGCGGCCCTTATCGCCGCCCAAGTGGCAAAGCCGCCCAAGTGGCAAATCGGCAAGAACGACCGGCAAGAACGGCGGCTGGTGCAAAGGCAATGCAGCAATAACGTATCGGCCGCACACTCGGCAGCCTTGATGTGCATCAACAGATTGTGACGCGCGCCAAAGAAACCTTTGCGCTGCAATCCGCGGAAGTCGGCCGCTTCACCGCTTGAGAGCGGCCGCGACCTCGGTCCTCGCCGGCGAACATTGGCCGACACCGTCCTGGACGCGGAAATAGCTGCGCCCGACATAGGATTTGTCGTAGTGGCGCCAGGACAGGCCGTGGTCGTAGGCGAGCACGCCGGCGATGGTCACCGCGAACACCGAACTCACCAGGTCGCGCTGATCGGCGCTGATGTTTTCCGGCATCTTGGCCGAGGCATAGTCGACGTAAAACACGCGTCGAACGCAAGGCATGTCGCTCACGGCATCGAGCGCCGCCGCCGCCGTCATCAAATGATCGGAATGGTCCTGCGGATTGACGCGCGCGTTGGTCTCCGCGACATTGATCTGCACCTGCGCCGCCTGCCCGCGCTCATGATCGACGATGGCGCGCACGGTTTTCACGAGATCGTTCCACCCGTGATAGACGGTGGAGGCATCGACGGCGGCCAGCATGGGCGCGCCGTCATGCAGATGCTTCAGCGACTGGAAACCGGTGTCGTAAAAACCGGAGCCGTCCAGATTGCCGTCGGCCACGCGCAGGAAATAGCCGACGGTCGATCCGTAATTCACGCGATAGATCGAATGTCCGTTCAAGGTGATGTGCGTATCGCTTTCCGGGCCGGGCGAGTGGTCGGCATTGACCATGAAGCGCATCGCCTGTTCGGCGCCGTTTTCGCGCGCGCGATAGAGCGGATGCTTGCGCCCGGCCGAGCCAAGGCCGAGGCCACCGTCGCCGGCGGTGACATGCACGAAGACGGTCTTGCGCGCGCCGGCGACCACGTCCTGGAACGCCGACGGATTCATGAAGAGCTGCCAGTCGTCCTCATGCGCGGCGAAATAGAAGGAGACTTTGTTCGGCCGCGCATTATCGGCGGCCAGGGCCGAGCCGCCCGCGACAAGAAAAACCGCAATGGAAACCGTCGCGATCAAGCGCGTCATTGTCATCTTACCCCCGACAGGAAAGTCCGACATTTGACAAGATATTTATGGGTGATCGAGAGTCCAAGTGCTAGAGAAATCGGACCGCGCTCGCGCCATTCGCGATTCGATGCAAAAGGCGCAACTACACCACTGTATTTTCACAATGTTACCTCAAATATCCGGTGGTGTTGCGCGCCTATTTGCACCGGTGAGGGGGTCTCTCAGGATGTTTTCCATCGCGGATAGATTGAGCCGTCATTGCGCCATCGGCGCTTGCGCTCTGCTGGCGGCTTCTTCGGTTGCTTTCGCGCAGCCCGCGCCAGCCCAGGAACCGCTCCCGGCGCCCGCCCAGAGCGAGGCCCCGCCGGCCCAGCCGCCGGCTCCCGCTCAACTCGAAGCACCGGCCGTGCAGGCGCCGGCACCGGTCGCGCCCGCGCAGGCGGAAGCCCCCGCTGCGATACCGCAAGCCCCGGTGCAAACCGAGGCGGCCGCGCAGCCGCAGGATCGGCTTTCCACAAAGCCGAAGGACCAGCAGCGCCTCCACCAGCAGACCCCGATCGGCCAGGCGGAGCTCGACCAGATTCTGGCGCCAATCGCGCTCTATCCGGACAATCTGCTGGCGCAGGTCATGACCGCCTCGACCTATCCGCTCGAAGTGGTGATGGCGGCGCGCTGGACCAAGGAACATCCCGGCGTGAAGGGCGATGCGCTCGATCAGGCCATGCAGCAACAGCCCTGGGATCCGAGCGTCAAAGGCCTCACCGCCGTGCCGCAAGTGCTGGCCATGATGAGCGACAAACTCGACTGGATGGAACAGCTCGGCGAAGCCTTCCTGGCGCAGCCGGACGATGTCACCAAGACGGTGCAGCGCCTGCGCGCCAAGGCCGAGGCCACCGGCAACCTGAAGACGACTGAGCAGATCAAGGTCAAGAAGGTGAAGGCGCCGGCTCCGCCCCCGCCGCCGCCGGGCGCGCCCGCTCCCGCGGTTATGGCGGAGGAGCCGGACTATATCGAGATCGAACCGGCCGCACCGGATGTGGTCTACGTCCCGGTCTATAATCCGGTCGTGGTCTACGGCGCCTGGCCCTATCCGGTTTACCGGCCGTTCTTCTGGTACCCGCCGGGCTATGTCTATGCCGGCGGCATCGGCTTCGGCGCCGGCTTCGTGGTGGGCGCGGCGCTGTGGTGCCATTACGACTGGTATCATCGCTCCGTCTGGATCGATACGCGTCGCTACAATCGCTTCAACCACGCGCATCTGACCGGCTCGCGCGCGCGCTGGACCCACAATCCGAACCACCGCGGCATCGTGCCCTACAAGAACGCCAAGCTGCAGCAGACATACAGCCACAGCCGCTTCACGCCGGGCGCGATGGGCAAGCCGAACGCGCGGGTCGCCCCCAAGGCGACGGCGCGCTCGACCGGCCACGTAAACACGGGCGTCAAACCGGGCACGCGTGGCAAGCCGGCCGCCGTCGCCAAGCGCAACACGGGCCATCCGGGTGCTACGGCGAAGCCGCTGCACCGCGCGAGCACGCCGCGGTCGACGCACACGGCCACGCCGCGCGCGCTGCCGCGCACGGCGGCGGCGCAGCCGATGAATCGGACGATGGCGCGTCCGGTCACGCGTCCGCGCAACGCGCCAGCGCGCGGCGGCAACGGCAGTCATGGACGCTACTGAGCGACGTGCACCGCCAACACGCGGGATCGAAAGATCGAAGCCCCGGACGCAAAGTCCGGGGCTTTTTTCATGCGGGCGGCCGCGCGAAGGGAGCGGCGCGCGCGAGCCCCGATCCCGTCCGGTTCGGTTGTAAAATCCTGTATATGCGCGAGGATAATTTTCCTTCTTTCTTGCCGTTTGCCGAAAATGCGACAAAGTGCCGCCATGACGGTGACGCTAAAGCGGCTCGGGAACTACAAGATTCCATTAAGGTATCGCCGTATTCGAATTTATAGTTTTGATGGCGCCGGATAATCCGGCGAGGGGGAGACTCTTAATGTCTATGATACGCGAGCGAAGGCGCCTGCGCGCGATGGCGGCAGGCGCTGTGATTACGGTTGTGTCCTCAGCGGCGGCGATGGCGCCGGCTGCGGCACAGAATCTGCCGGCGGCGGCCACCTGCACCTGCCCGTCCGGTCAGGATCAAGGCGTCTACGTACCGCAGCAGGAAACGGTGGTCCGGCAGCAGACGGCGCTAAGCCAGGACCAGCTCGATCAGATCCTGGCGCCGATTGCGCTCTATCCCGATAACCTGCTGGTGCAAATTCTCACGGCTTCGACTTACCCGCTCGAAGTGACGGCGGCGGCGCGTTGGAGCAAGGAGAATCCGGGCGTTACCGGCAGTGCGCTCGACCAGGCCATGTTGCGGCAGCCTTGGGACGCCAGCGTCAAGGGTCTGACGGCGGTGCCGCAGGTGCTGGCGATGATGAATGAGCAGCTCGACTGGACCGAGCAGCTTGGCGAAGCCTTCCTGGCGCAGCAGGACGACGTCACCCGCACGGTGCAGATGTTGCGCGCGCGGGCGGCGGCGGCCGGCACCCTGAAGGACTCTCGCGAGCTCAAGATCGTGCGCGCGCCGGCGCCGGTCGGCGCCATGGGCGACCTGACCGAATACATTCAGATCGAGCCTGTGGCCGCCGATGTCATCAGCGTGCCGGTCTACGACCCGGGCGTGGTCTATGGCGCCTGGAGCTATCCGAACCGGCGTCCGTTCTTCTGGCGTCCGCCCGGCTATGCCTATGCCGGCGCGATCGGGTTCGGCGCCGCGGTGACGGTCGGTTCGGCCTTGTGGACGCGCTACGACTGGCGCGAACGCCGCGTCTGGATCGATTCGGATCGCTATAACCGCTTCAACCGCACGAATTACGCGGTCGGCACGCAACTGGGCTGGCGCTACAACGCCCAGCATCGCGGCAATGCGCCGTACCGTAACGTGTCGGTGACGCGCGAATACGTTCCCAACGGGCGTCCGAACCGGACCATCGTCAACATCCCGCCGGGCCAGACCATTCGTGGCGGCACCACTATTGTCACCCCGCCCGGCGGTACGAACACCACTATCCGCCGTGAAGGTGCGATCGACAGAAACGGCGGCGGCACCACGACCATCCGTGGTGGCACCACCACGACGATCCGTGGTGGCACCACCACGACTATCCGTGGCGGTACCGACACGACGATCCGTGGCGGCGCCGACACGACTGTCCGCGGCCGCACCACCGTCGTGACTCCCCCGCCAACCGGCCGACCGACGTCGAGCTGTAACCCGCCGTCACCCCGTCCGGTCGGCTGGGAGCCGCCGATCAACTGCCGCAGCGGTGGTGTCGTGACGCGTGAAGGCATTCCGCCGGGTCCGAAGCCGGTGACCACAGCGCCGCCGGCGCCAAAGCCGACGTCGGGATGCACGCCGCCGTCGCCGCGACCGGTCGGCTGGGAGCCGCCGATCAACTGCCGTAGCGGTGCACCGCGGCGCGAGACCGTTGTCACGCCGAAACCTCCGGCAACGCCGGCGCCCCGCACCGTTTCGCCGCCGCCGCCGAAGCCGGCCGTCGCTGCGCCGAAGCCGCCCGCGCCGCCGGCCCCGAAGCCGCCCGCACCCGCGCCGAAGCCGGTGTCCAACCCGAAGCCGGCACCCCGACCCGCGCTCGACTGCTCGTCGGCTGGAAAGCCGCCGGGTTGGAAGCGACCGGCCGCGTGCCCGCGCTGATGTGGCCCGCCCATTCGGCTCACCGCGAAGGATGCCGGTGAAATAACGATCGTCGGGCCCGCCCATGCGCGGGCCCGATGCGTTCCAAGCGGGCGCCGCACGGCAATGACCGGTCGCGCGCCATCTGGACGATGGGCCCGTGCTGCAAGATAGGCGGGAGGACGGTGCCACAATACCGCCTTGGAACCGCCTCGGAACCGTAAGTTCCCGTTAAGGTTTCATCATACTTCCACCTATGATAAATTTTACGCCGGATTTACCGGCTGGTGGAGGATATTTATGTCTTGGATATGCCGAAGGGGGCACCTGCGCGCGAGGGCGGCGGGGGCCATGATAACGGCTGCGGCTTCGGCCGCAGCGGTCTCGCAGGCGGCGGCGCAAAGTCTACCGCAGGCGGCCACCTGCACCTGCCCGACCAGTCAGGAACAGGGTGTCTACGTTCCGCAGCAGGAAACCGTCGTGCGCGAGCAGACGGCATTCGGCCAGGATCAGCTCGATCAGCTCTTGGCGCCGATCGCGCTCTATCCCGACGACCTGCTGGCGCAAATCCTCACCGCGTCGACCTATCCGCTCGAAGTGACGGCGGCGGCGCGCTGGAGCAAGGAACACCCCGGTGTTTCCGGCGACCTGCTCGACGAGGCCATGCTGCGGCAGCCCTGGGATGCCAGCGTCAAGGGCCTGACCGCGGTGCCGCAGGTGCTGGCCATGATGAGCGAGCAGCTCGACTGGACCGAGCAGCTCGGCGAAGCCTTCCTGGCACAACAGGACGCCGTGACCAGCACGGTGCAAGCCCTGCGCGCCAAGGCAGCGGCGGCCGGCACCTTGCGGGAATCCAAAGAGATCAAGGTCGCCCGCGTCGCGGCGCCGGCGGACGCCGCCGGAAATGTCACCGAATACATCCAGATCGAGTCGGCGACGCCGGATTACATCCGGGTGCCGGTTTACGATCCCGGCGTGGTGTATGGCGCCTGGTCCTATCCGCAGCGCCGCCCGTTCTTCTGGCGTCCGCCCGGCTACGCCTATGCCGGCGCTGTCGGCTTCACGGCCGCGGTCGCGGTCGGTTCGGCGCTATGGACGCGCTACGACTGGCGGGAGCGCCGAGTCTGGATCGATCCCGGCCGCTATAACCGCTTCAACCGCACGAACTACGCGGTCGGCACGCAACTTGGCTGGCGCTATAGCGTCAAACACCGCGGCAACGCGCCCTATCGGCATGTATCGGTGACGCACGAATACGTCCCCAGTCACCGCCGCCCGTCCTTCGTCAGCGTACCGGCGGGCCAGAC
>DASZQT010000291.1:0-3646 GCA_035549515.1 Pseudolabrys sp.
CGCCTTGGCGTCATCGATCGAATCGTTGACGCCCTTGAGCATCACATATTCGAAGGTGATGCGCTTGGCGTTGGACACGCCGGGATAATTGCGGCAGGCGTCGAGCAATTCCCTGATCGGATATTTGCGGTTGAGCGGCACCAGCTCGTTGCGCAACTCGTCGCGCACGGCATGCAGCGAGATCGCCAGCATGCAGCCGATCTCCGCGCCGGCGCGTTCGATCATCGGCACCACGCCCGACGTCGAGAGCGTGATGCGGCGCTTGGACAGCGCGATGCCGTCGCCGTCCGAGATGATCAGCAAGGCATCGCGCACCGCCTCGAAATTGTAGAGCGGCTCGCCCATGCCCATCATGACGATGTTGGTGATGCAGCGATCGCCCGTGGGCACCACGCCGTCGGTCGGGCGCACGCCGCCCGGCCAGTCGCCGAGACGATCGCGTGCCGCCAGCACCTGTCCGACGATTTCGCCGGCGGTGAGATTGCGCACCAGCCGCTGTGTGCCCGTGTGACAGAACGAGCAGTTGAGCGTGCAGCCGACCTGGCTCGACACGCACAAAGTGCCGCGCTCGGTGTCGGGGATGTAGACGCATTCGACTTCGTGCGGCAGGCCGCTTTCGGGATCGCCCGGCAGCCGCAGCAGCCACTTGCGCGTGCCGTCGACCGAGACCTGCTCGGCCACCACTTCGGGACGCTCCAGCGTGAAGCGCTCGGCCAGCGTGGCGCGCAGTTCCTTCGACACGCTGGTCATGGCGTCGAACGACGTGAAGCCGCGGAAATAGATCCAGTGCCAGAGCTGCTGCACGCGCATCTTGCGCTGCGCCTCCGGCACACCCAGCGTGCCCAGCGCCTCGGCAAGCTCAGCGCGCGTCATGCCGACGAGCGAAGGCTTCGCCGGCGCGACATAGCGCTCGAGCGGGGCTTTCTCGAGGAAGGGCGCGGAGGTTTCCTGCGTAACGTCCAAAACCGATGTCATAGCGACATATATAGGTGTCATGGCCGGGCTTGTCCCGGCCATCCCGCTTGGAGAGGCACAGTCTATCTAAGCGGGATCACCGGGTCTCGCCACTGCGTGGCGGCCCGGTGCTGACAGCCGGGCGCCTTATTTGCACTCCTCCGCGACCTTGTCCAAGGCGTCGGAAATGCCCTTGAGCGAATAGACGTCGGTGGTCTTGGTTCCGCGCGCGGATTCCGACTTGATCACCAGCTCGGCGCCCTTGCGCATGGTCGCCACCATCTGCGCTTCTTCGGCGGCGTTCTTGACCCAGGCGCCGTCGTTCTGGGTGTACATCGCGTAATTGGCCGAACCGATGGCGGCGGAGGCGTCGAAACCGGGCTTCTGCGGATAGCCCACGATCACCGACACTTCGTTCTTCACCTTCTCGGCCGGGCGGGTGGACACGAAAGCATAGGACGGATCGCGGCTGCGGCCGGCCGGCTCGGTCTTGGCCGAGGTCGGCTTGGAGAGCGCAAAGCAAACAGGCTTGCCGTCGGGCGTGGCCTTGTAGGCGCCCCAATCGCCGAACTGGCCGAGCAGCACAGCGGAAGCTGTGGGATCAGACTTGGCCGGCTTCTTGGGTTGCGCAGTGGCGGCGGACGACACCGCACAAGCGGCTAGGATGGCCATTGCGGCACGGAGCAAAGAAATCTTGTTCATCGGGCCCTACCGGTCATTCGTAACGACAGTCCTGGGACCGCCCCCAAACGTGGCTGGATATTAGCCCATTAGGGACGAATATCGACATTGTGAAGGCGCCTGGGCGTCGCCGGCTGCGACATTAAGTTCGGAAAGTTAACATCGGCTGCCCCAGTGGCTACCGGCACCATGTTACAATTGTTTAATCCAATTTCCCTCGCAATCGACACGGTCCCTCATGAAAGCCCTCCTTTGCACCCATTACGGCACGCCTGACGACCTCGAACTGGCCGAGATCGCCGATCCGGCTGCGGCGGCCGGCGAGGCCGTGGTGCGCATCGAGGCGGCGGCGCTGAATTTCTTCGACACGCTCATCATCGCGGGGAAATACCAGACCAAGCCCGCGATGCCGTTCTCACCGGCGGCCGAATTCGCCGGCCGCGTCGAAAGCCTCGGCGATGGCGTCACCGGCTTGGCTGTGGGCGATCGCGTGCTCGGCTATGCCGGTTATGGCGCCGCGCGCGAACGCATCGCCCTTTCCGCCGAACGGCTGGTGAAGATTCCGGACAATGTCGATTTCGACCACGCCGCCGGCCTGTGCGTGACCTACGGCACCACGCTGCACGCGCTCAAGGACCGCGCCAAACTCGCGGACGGCGAAACGCTGGCCGTGCTGGGAGCCTCCGGCGGCGTCGGCCTGGCGGCGGTGGAACTCGGCAAGCTGATGGGCGCGCGCGTGATCGCCTGCGCTTCCTCGGCGGAGAAGATCGCCTTCGCGCGCGCGCATGGCGCCGATGACGGTATCGATTACGGCAGCGAGGACTTGAAGGACGCGCTGCGGCGCGTCACGCAAGGCAATGGCGCCGATGTGATCTACGATCCGGTCGGCGGTGCTTACGCGGAGGCCGCGCTGCGTTCGATCGCCTGGCAAGGACGTTTTCTTGTCGTCGGTTTCGCCGCCGGTGAAATCCCCAAGCTGCCGCTCAATCTCGTGCTGTTGAAGGGCTGCGACGTGCTCGGCGTGTTCTGGGGCTCATGGATCGCGCGCGATCCGGCCGGCCACCGCGCCAATACCGAGCAGCTCCTGCGCTGGTGCGCGGAAGGCAAGCTGTCGTCGCATGTGCATGCGGTTTACCCGCTCAGCGAGGCGCCTGCCGCGCTGAAGGCGATTGCTGCGCGGCAGGTGATGGGGAAGGTGATATTGAGGCCGTGAGCGGCTCGCGTGCCACACGTTCGGCGTCATGCGCGAGCTTGACCCGCGCATCCATGATGAGCTCCCGCGAAAGAGCGCCTCACGTTCGGCGATGCTGGTGGAAAGTCATCATGGATTGCCGGGTCAAGCCCGGCAATGACAGGCGGAGAGTCACTGCCGGCCAACAAATTCGTTGAGCTTCTCCCGCGCGGCATCCCGATGTTCGGGCCGGATATGGCTCGCCACCAGCTTGAGCGCGGTCGCCAGCACGGCCGCATCGTCGGTGAAGCCGAGCACCGGAAGCATGTCGGGGATGGCGTCCATCGGCAAAATAAAATAGGCGAGCGCGCCGATCAGCGCGGCCTTCACTTGCAGCGGCGTATCGCGGTCGAAGGCGCAGTAATAGGCCGCGAGCGCGTCTTCCGCGAACGGAATACGCGCTGCGGCGCCGCGCAGCTTGCGCCAGAAATCGCGGCGCACCGTGCCTTCGTCATTCCGCCAGAAATTGGTGCCCGCGAAGCTCATGCCGCTTCATGTGGGCAGCGACTCGCACGGGCGCAAGATATCGTAAAAAGAGATCGCAAAATGCGATCGTAAAAAGAGATCGCAACAAGAGAGCGCCGCCCCAGCGCAGGCTCACTTCGCCGCCGGCGGCAGCGGCGGTTCCGACACATCGTCCTTTTCCAGCCGGAGCTGCTGCGGCGGCAGCGCGCGCGTTGCGGCCGCATCCGGCAAGGCCGGCGGCGGCTCGGCCCCAAGAGCTCCATGCACCGAATAGAGCTGCGGCGCGGCGCGATTGATATGCAGATGGAAAATGTC